>DCGL01000159.1:0-6446 GCA_002314565.1 Clostridiales bacterium UBA1779 | reverse complement strand
GCTTTTCTATGTTGGTGACCCGTACGGGAATCGAACCCATGTTTACAGCGTGAGAGGCTATCGTCTTAACCGCTTGACCAACGGGCCGTATAAATTGCCGGGGCTTTTGCCCCGGCTTAACTGTTGGTAGCGGAGATTGGACTTGAACCCATGACCTACCGGGTATGAACCGGTTGCTCTAGCCAACTGAGCTACTCCGCCAGACAGCTTGATTATTATACCACCTGAGAGCACGTTTGTCAAGCATTATTTTCAGTTTTTTTGCTTTTTTTGAGAAGTCAAAAGATTGAAAAAAAGCCGCACTTATAGTATAATATATAAATATTATTATGCAATAATCCCGTCAGCGTACCGAAGCCGATATGACTGCCGGACGTGAACGGAGATGAAAAGGGAAAGATATGAGCAACGTTTATTCTTTCAGAGGCGGGGTGCATTTCACACAGAAATCCCCGACACTGAAACTGCATACCGAGAGATTCAAGGACCAGATAAAGCTTTGCGTGCCGCTTTTCATTCCGGGTGAACCGGATATGACGGCTTGCGTGAAAGCCGGAGATACCGTTCTGCGCGGTCAGGAAATCGGCATACCGTCATCGGACGGCTGCTCGGTTCATTCTCCCGTTTCCGGTACTGTTGAAGGCATCGTAAACATACGTCTGCCTTCGGACAAAAGCCGCGAAATCCCTGCAATCGAAATCTTCAGCGACGGAAAGATGGAAAACATTCCTCTGCTTCAGCCCTTTGACAAAAAGCTTTCCGAAACGACGCCCGAAGAGATTGCCGACGTTCTGAAGGCCGCCTCTGTCGTCAACCTGAATTATGACGGGACAGCGGTTTACAGAAAGATTCTGGCTTATACCGGAAAAATACGCAGGCTGATAATCAATTGCTCTGAAACCGAACCCTTCCATACAAATACGCTGCGACTTATGTTCGAACGTCCTGCGGATATAATCGGCGGAATCAAGATACTGATGCGAGCTTTTGCAATCACCGGAGCCGATATTATTATGGCAGACAGTGAAGAGGAGGCCGACAACAGTCTTCTCAAGGCCTGCGGTAAATCAAAGTATTTCAAAATCCGCATTTTCGAATCAAGATATCCTCTCTCTGATCCCGCACTGCTGACTAAAGCCATGATCGGCTATGAAGTCGGTCCCGGTACCTGTCCCGAAGACTTTGGATGCACGGTTCTCAGCGCCGAAACCTGCGCGGCAGTATATCACGCCTTTGCCTTCGGTCTTCCTCTTGTCGAACGCAGAATAACTGTCAGCGGTGAATCCGTGACACATCCGAAAAATCTGCTCGTGCCCTTCGGAATTTCCTATACGGCGCTCATAGACAAGTGCGACGGTATCAGAAACGGTCCCTGCGCTCTCATTGACGGAAATCCTCTGACGGGAATCTGCATTTCCGACTATTCTGCTCCCGTTACTGCAAGTACAAGTGCAGTTCTGCTCGTACCGGAACTTCTTTGCCGTGCCGATGCATCACGCGTCAGTGCCTGTATCAACTGCGGCCGCTGCTCCGCCGTCTGCCCCCGCCGCCTGCTGCCTTCATATATTGCCGCTGCAGTAAACGCCGGAAATATGAAGAAAGCCGTGAAGCTCGGTGCAGAGTTTTGCAGCGAATGCGGCCTTTGCTCATACGTCTGCCCGGCTCATTCCGGACCTATGAACCGAATTCTTCAGGCCAAAAATTCCGCTGTATCAGAGAAGGAGGCCGACAGATGATAAAACTGCGTAAACCCGAACCCGTCCGCGCCTTGTTCGAAGCCCCGTATTTTCTGACCGAAGAATCAGTTATGGGCATTAATCTTGATTTTATCATTGCCCTGACCCCCGCACTTGTCTGGGGAGTTATCTGCTTCGGTCTGCGCGCCCTTGCAGTCGTGCTGCTGTCAGTCTGCACAGCGGTCATTTCTGAGACGGTCTGGAAGCTGATATTCAGACAGAGAATTGAAACAAACGACCTCTCGGCCGTTCTCTGCGGTCTTGTGCTCGGTCTTTGCCTGCCGGCCTCCGTACCGTACTGGATGCCTGTCGCAGGTGCCTTTGTTGCCGTCGTTCTTTTTAAGCAGCTTCCGAAGCTTTTCGGCCGCGGCTTCTGCGTGCCGGCTGTCGGGGGATATTTGTTTTTGTCGTTTTTTCAGAATGAACTGACGCATTCACCGAAAGCCTTTGAATATTTAAGTGCCGCGAAGTTTTCGTTTGACGTCTCGGAACTTGCCGAAATCCCTCTGCTTGCCGTCAACCGCGCAGAGCTTCAGGGACTCAGTGTCTTTGACCTGCTGCTCGGCAGATGCCCGGGCGCCATCGGAGAAGTTTCGGTGCTCCTCATAGCCGCCGGAATCATTTATCTTATCTGGAGACGCGTGCTTTCGTGGAAGCTTCCCGTATATATGCTTTTATCAACAGCTTTGATTTCCGGACTGTTCCCGGTGACACTCGACCGTGTCGATTCCATGTTTGCAGAGGTTTTCAGCGGAGCCGCTATGCTCGGCCTTATAGTCGCTTTTTCGGATTTCTCCGGTGTTCCCGTCACTGACAGCGGTCGGGAAATATATGCCGTTGCCTGCGGAGCTCTGTGCATCGGCCTTCGTTATACCGGGCTCTGCGCCGAAGGTGCGTTCCCCGCAATATTTATCATGAACCTGCTGTCGGTTCCGCTTGACAGACTGCTTCAGCCTAAATTTTTCGGCTCCGGTAAGCAGCAGATAAAAGAAAAGAAAGGCAAAGAGGAAAAACAATGAAAAAGGTATTAACAGCCGTTACTGCCGCAGTTCTCGCATTGATCTGCTTTGTATCATGTGCCGGCACACAGCCCGAGGATACACTTCCGGAAAATACTGAAACCGAAGCCGTTACAGAAGCGGTAACCGAGCCTGTAATCAGCGAAATTCAGCTGACAAGCGGTGGAAAGAGCCTTGTGACCGTCGTTCGTCCCGATAATGCAAGTCAGGACGTCATTGATCAGGCAGTCGAAGTCAGAAAAAAGCTCTCGAACGTTATCGGCGGAATTACGGTCAATATGGGCAATGATTTTCTGCTGCCGAACAAAACTCACGATGCCGAAAAAACCGAGATACTTATCGGAAAAACCAATTACGATGAAACGCAGTCGGTCCTCAGTGAGATGTATTACCAGGATTACTGTTTGAAAACCGTAGGGCACAAGATTGTTGTAACTGCACCAAGTGATGAAAGGCTGACTTATGCCATCACAAAGCTCACGACACTGCTCTCAAAAAACGTATATAAGGATGAAAACGGCGATTATTGGCTCAAGCCCGAAGACTTCAGCTTTTCGGCAAACTATAAGGTCAAGAAGCTGACACTTGCCGGCATTGATTTTTCAAAATACGTAATAGTATACCAGAAGAGCGGCACTATGCTTGAGGCAGCCGAAGCCGTTCAGTCAACTCTTGCTACAGCTACGGGCGTTGAGATTCCGATAGTCACTGATAAAGAAAAAGAATCCGCTTATGAAATTCTTATCGGAACCACGTCCAGACTTGAAGTCAGTGCAAATATTACCGAATATAACGTTTATTTCTCCGGTAACAAGCTCGTTTTCGCCTGCAAGGGTATGAACTCGGCCTCCGCTGCGGTGAAAAAGCTTTATACGGACAAGCTGAGTATCGGCGGTGAAATCGATATTGATTCGTCTCTCTCCCTCAAAGGCCTCTGGAACGAAGACGAGGGTACTCCTCTTACTGAAGGAGCAGACGTCCGTATTATGAGCTTCAACATACTCAAGGAATCGTATGCAACAGGTGCCGGCTGGGATACTCCTACCTCACCGCGCGGGGAGCTGCTTGCAAACGTTCTTGAAAAATACAGACCCGATGCTGTCGGAATTCAGGAAGCCGACGCGCTCTGGATCAGAGCCATCAATTATTATTGCGGCGACTATAAGCCCTGCTGCACGGCCCTTGCGAACGGTACCGAGAATTACTCAAATATTATTTACGATTCTTCAAGATACGACCTCATAAAGACCTCGGTTACCGCATACAGTACGAGTGATAACAAGTCATGCCGCAATATTGCCTGGGCTCTGCTTGAAAACAAGACCACGAAAAAGCAGTTCATCCTGATTTCCACTCACTGGGACCTTACCGAGGCCCCGCGTGTTGCTCAGGCGCAGGAGCTCGCCGCAACCGTCAATGCCCTGGCCGCAGAATATAAAATTCCCGTTTTCTCGACAGGTGATTACAACGCAAGACAGGACAGCACGCCTATAGCCACTTACCGCAGCCTGAACAATATGTGGTGTTCGTATTATGATGCTGAAAAGTATTATAACAGATACGGCTCCTGCAGCTCGTTCGGAACGATGTCATCCGTGGGCGGTGGGGTTATCGACTACGTTTTTGCCACCAAGAGCAACACGAAGATGCTGGCATCCATGACAGTTATAAACTGCCAGACACAGTACATTTCCGACCACCGTCCCGTTATTGCGGACATTAAATATACTGACTGATGACAATTTTCAGCGCAACAGACCTTGCCTGCCGCTTCGGCGTCGACACACTTTACGAAGGCGTTTCCTTCGCTCTTGAAACGAACGACCGCCTCGGTGTAGTCGGTGCAAACGGCTGCGGCAAATCCACACTTCTTTCCATGATTATCGGTGAGAAGGAGCCCGATGAGGGCTCAATTTACGTAGCCCGTGACAAAAGAGTCGGTATCCTGCGTCAGGAGGAGGCCTTCGAAATCTCGGAGCTGTCCGGCGGCAGTGCTCTTGAACAGATGTACACTGCATTCCCCGAGTTACTTGAGATTGAGAAGCGTTCCGACGAGCTGTCGTCCTGGCTTGACCGCCATCCTGAACAGGCGGGAAGTGCAAAGCACGATTCGATAACCAAAGAGTATTCGGCACTTCAGGACGAATATGCAAGACTTGACGGTCATTTCTTCAGGTCGAGATGCCGCTCTGTCCTTGAAAAGATGGGCTTTTCAGACAGTGATATGAGTCTGCCTCTTGAGGCACTGTCCGGGGGACAGAAAAACCGCCTTGCCCTGTCAAGACAGCTCTGCCGTGAGCCGGATATTCTCATTCTCGACGAGCCGACGAACCACCTTGACGCAGATACTCTTATATGGCTTGAAAATTATCTTTCAGGCTACCAGAAGTGCATAATCACAGTATCTCACGACCGTTATTTTCTCGATAAGGTTACGAACAAAACGCTTATCATCGAGCATAAGAAGGCGACTCTCTATAAGGGAAACTATTCGCAGAGCCGCGCGCAGCACGCGAAGGACCGCGAGATATACGAAAGACATTATTACAACCAGCAGAAGGAAATAGCCCGTCAGGAAGCTTATATCGAGCAGCAGAGACGCTGGAACCGCGAGAGAAACATCATCGCCGCAGAGAGCCGTCAGAAGCTGCTTGACAAGATGGAAAAGCTCGAAGCTCCCGAAGCCGACGAGAAGACCGTCAGAATGAAGTTCTCACGCGGACTTCCGAGCGGGAACGAGGTTCTGTCCGTCAGAGATATGGGCTTTGCCTATCCCGGCAGTCCCTCACTGTTTCACAATCTTTCATTTCTTATAAAACGCGGCGAGCGTGTGTTTATCACCGGTCACAACGGCTGCGGTAAATCCACTCTCATCCGCCTTCTGCTCGGTAAACTGAAACCGACGTCCGGCGTATTCGATTTCGGTCATAACGTTGAAATCGGATATTACGACCAGGAAAATCAGAATCTCAACGAAAAGGGAACTGTCCTTTCCGAAATCTGGGACAAGTATCCGACTATGGCTCAGAAGGACGTAAGGGGAGCCCTCGGTGCCTTCCTTTTCAGAGGAGATGACGTCTTCAAGGAAGTATCCGTTCTTTCAGGCGGGGAGCGCGCAAGACTGACGCTTGTTAAGCTGATGCTTTCCGAAATGAACACGCTTCTGCTTGATGAACCGACAAACCATCTGGATATCGGCTCGCGTGAAGCTCTCGAAGAGGCAATCGACAGTTTTGACGGAACGCTTATCTGCGTGTCTCACGACCGCGCCTTCATAAACCGTCTGGCAACGCGCATTCTCGCCTTTACACCGGACGGAGGAATGATTAACCTGCCTCTCTCACACCCCGGCAGCGGCTGGGATGAATGGCAGCAGAGTATTTCCGCAACGGGCTCGGGAGCGTGGACTGAAGCCGTTGCTTCGCAGACCTCAAACAAAGAACAGTATCTTCAGAAGAAAAAGGACGAGGCTGAAGCCCGCAAAGCGGCTGCCCGTCTCGAACGTCTGCTCAAAGAGCAGCATGCCCTTGAAAAGGAAACGGACGACCTCAACGCAGAGCTTTACGGACCTGCCGCCAACGATTACAAGCGCGCCGCCGAAATCTCGGACCGCATTGCCGAAATCGAAGACCGTCTGATGGAAATCTACGAAGAGACGGAAAAATAAAAAAAGATGACAGGGGACGGTTCT
>DCGL01000156.1:17659-23149 GCA_002314565.1 Clostridiales bacterium UBA1779 | reverse complement strand
CCTACAAAAACTTGACACAGACGTAATTTGCAAAAGCACTTGAAAAACAAATCAACATATGGTATAATATATGAGTTATCGGAAAATGTCCAAGCAAAAGGCTGATTCGTAATTTGCCTTCGGCAATGTTGCATCAGGTCGCGGGATTGAAACTGTTAACCCGGTGGTGGGATTCGAACCCGCGCCGATATTTATCTGAAAATTTTATAAGCTGGTGTGGCTCAGTCGGTAGAGCAGCTGATTCGTAATCAGCAGGTCGCGGGTTCGAATCCCACCACCAGCTCCATTTTTTTATCCCACCACCAGCTCCATTTTTTTATCCCACCACCAACCCCATTTTTATCATGACATTGCGTTATCAGACGAGAAACGTGAGGTATTGTTATGGCACAACTTAAGATGTACTGGCTCCCCGGAACGCCCATTGAAAAACATGAGCTGCCCGAGGGCTATTCTATTTCAAACTACAAATCAGAGGCAGACAAGATGCCCTGGGTTGAGTGCTGCAAGAACGGACTCGTTTCCGATACTGCCGACGAAACTCAGTTTGACAAGAGCATACTTTCAAGAGTTGAAGCGGGACTGAATCCTTATGAAGACGTTTTCTTCATAGATTTCAATGGCGAGCACGTCGGAACCGTCACTGCTTTTATTCATACCTCTGATAATTCCGGTGATATGCACATGGTCGGTATACGTACGGACTTCCGCGGATACGGACTTTCCAAATATCTCACACAGATTATGCTTGAGCACCTTGCGGGACGCTGCAAGTTCATTCATCTGACAACCGACGACTGGCGCAAGCCTGCTATCAAGGGCTATCTGCGCGGAGGCTTTATTCCCGTCATTTACGATATGTGGATGGAAAGACGCTGGCAGTCGCTTGCCACAGAATTCGGAATTGAAAATCTTCCCACTCTCAAGAACGACGGTACCCCTTTCAAGATTCTTCACAGACAGGAAAAAATCCGCTTCGGCGCCTTCGGAAAGGCCGATGCCGAATTCATAAAGAATTACTGCAAAACTCATAACGACGCAGAGCTTGCCGCCGTTTACGACGAAACAGGAGCCGACGGAGCTTATGACGACCTCGATCTCTTTATGGCACAGCGTATGGATGCGCTTATCATTCCCGGTCGAGGCATCATTCAGGTTGCCGCTATGCAGTCCGGTCTCAATATCGTCTCAACCGAACGTCCTTACGGTCATCAGGAGCTCAGCATTGCAAGTCTTACAAACATTCTTACCAAAACGGGACATTCTTATGCCTGCGTAAAGCGCGGGGATGAAAAGGCGCTTGAGGATTTCATAAAGCGCACAAAGGGAGACAAATCAATCGAAACCGTCCTTCCCGAAGCTTCACAGGAATTCTTCAGAAACATCAATAAATAAATCAACAAAAATAAAAAGAAGGCAGAAACCGAAAATTCACGGGCAATGCCTTCTTTTATTTTGTTTATATTAATGGGCCCGATTATTGAATCAGTCCGGGAAGCACCAGCACAAGCAGTGCCACAGCACAGATTGCAACGGCAAGCAGTTCGCGTTTCTGCGGCTTGTTTTTGTTGAGATAAGCGAAGGCAGTTGAAACAACCATAACGCCGCCTGTAATCATGGGGTAAACGACTGAACCGTCAAGTCCGCTGCCTCCAGTAAGGGTACCGGTCATTGCAATAGGAAGCAGCCAGTTGGCAACAGTGTTTACTATTCCCCCCGCTGCTATCAGAACAATAACTATCACAGACGCATATTTTGCAAGTGAAAAAGTCTGTGCCTGTTCATCTTCTGCTCTGTTCTTCTTTGCTATTCTGATGGCGATTGGAAGAAGAGCAAGAGCAATCACTGCCTTGAAGATTGCCCCCATAATCGAATAATCAGACGAGGCTGCTTTTTCAAAATCAGCTTTTGCAAAAACCGTGGACATTGCGGCGCAGGTTCCGTTGAAAAGGAAAACACCGATATAGCTGAGAAAGGCTTTTTTACCGGCATCTTTTTTAATTGTAAACGCTAGACCGATAAGAGTCAGCACATAGCAGATAGCCTTATTGAGTGTCAGCTGCTCATTGAAGAAAATCATTCCGACAACAGACGGGACTATCATTCCGCCTATCATCGAGAACGCTGACATCAGAGAGAGAGAAGCCTTTTCGAGCGAGAATACTATGCACATTGATGTGAGAAGGCCGCTCAGGGCGAAGAAAAATGACATAACGACGGTAAAAGGCGTCAGATGCAGAGAAAAGCCGTTGACTATGAGCAGGCTCAGTCCCCCGAAAACACCGATTCCGAGTGCAAGAATCACGGATGAGAGAAAAGATGAGCCCACACGCTGAGTATATCTGCCGTTCGTAAAATACGATACTCCGAATAGTATTATGGCGACGGCAACAAGAATATAATTAAGTATGACAATCACCCCAAAACTGTTTTTTTGCCCGGTAAAAAGCTGTTAGATTATACCACAGAGACCGGCTGTTGTCAATGACAAGGCACCCGAAAACCGTTTCGGGTGCCTTGTCATTACGGATATGTATTATTCTTTATCGATTGTTGAAACTGAAATGGTGGTTTCTTCAAGTACTCCTACGACGATTTTTACAGTATCGAGCGAGGTGAATATGGTGACTCCGTTCTCTGTTGCGCAGCGTCTGATTTCGACTCCGTCACTGTAGTGAATACCGGAGGTTATCGCACGTGTGTTGATTACGTAGCTGACAAAGCCGGAGCGGATGAAGTCGGGAATGTCGGTGCAGCCCTCGGAAATTTTGCCGAGAAGGTGAGTGCGTATGCCCTTCTCCTTGAGAAATTCGGCAGTTCCGATTGTGGCGGCGATATTGAAGCCGAGTTTGTAGAAGCTGCGTACGAGGGGCAGGGCTTCCTCTTTATCCTCATCGGCGAGGGTTACGATAACGGTTCCGTAATTCTGAAGCTTCATGCCGGAGGCCTGCAGTGCCTTGTACATAGCGCGTGACAGCGACTTATCGTAGCCTATGGCTTCACCGGTGGACTTCATTTCCGGGGAAAGATATACGTCAAGTCCCTTAATCTTGTTGGATGAGAAAACGGGAACCTTTACGTAGTATCTCTTCTTTTCTTCGGGATAAATTCCGAAGATTCCCTGCTCCTTCAGGGTCTTGCCGAGAATCACCTCTGTGGCAATATCCGCAAGCGAGTAACCAGTTGCCTTTGAAAGGAAAGGAACGGTTCTTGAAGAACGGGGATTTACTTCGATGATAAAGACCTCGTCATTCTGGTCTACGATGAACTGGATGTTGAAAAGCCCGCGTATACCTATGCCGAGACCGAGCTTCTTTGCGTACTGAAGGATGATTCCCTTTACCCTGTCTGAAATTGAGAAGGAAGGATATACGCTGATTGAGTCGCCGGAGTGAACTCCCGTACGCTCGACGAGCTCCATAATTCCGGGAACGAAAACGTCGTAGCCGTCGCAGATGGCGTCAACTTCGACCTCCTTCCCCTGGATATAATGATCGACGAGAACCGGCTTGTCGGCGTCGATTTCAACGGCGGTCTTGAGGTAATGGCGCAACATCTTGTCGTTGGCAACGATTTCCATTGCGCGGCCGCCGAGAACGAAGCTGGGACGGACGAGAACGGGGTAACCTACACGGTTGGCAGCGGCAATACCGTCTTCGATATTGGTTACGGCGCAGCCCTGAGGCTGGGGAATGTTGAGCTCTTCAAGAATCTTCTCAAAACTGCGGCGGTTTTCGGCCTTGTCGATTGCATCGCAGTCGGTACCGATAATCTTTACTCCGCGGTCATAGAGCGGGTTTGCAAGGTTGATTGCGGTCTGGCCGCCAAGTATTGCGATAACGCCTTCGGGCTTCTCGTACTCTACGATTGCCATAACGTCTTCCGGCGTCAGCGGCTCGAAATAAAGCTTATCCGAGGTCGTATAGTCGGTTGAAACCGTTTCGGGGTTGTTATTTATGATAATTGCTTCGTATCCGGCGCGGCGTATGGTCTGAACGGCGTGTACCGTTGAATAGTCGAATTCAACGCCCTGACCGATTCTGATGGGACCGGCGCCGAGAACGACGATTTTTTTCTTGTCTGTAAGTCTCGACTGGTTTGCACAATCCGGGTCGTACAGATTGCGGTAGGTGGAGTAAAGATAAGCGATATACGTTCCTGTGTGAAGCGTGTCAACCATACGGAAGACGGGAACGATGCCGTTCTTTTTGCGCAGATTGCAGACGTCGTTTTCCGGGCAGCCCCAGATACGGGAAATTGCCTTGTCGCCAAATCCCAGAATCTTTGCTTCTCTGAGAACTGCGGCATCCCATTTGTTTGCTTCAAGCTTCTTTTCCATCCTGACGATTTCAAGCAGGGTGTCAAGAAAGATATCCGTAATCATCGTCACTTCGTGCAGCCGTTTTACGCTTTCACCGCGGCGCAGAAGCTCCGTAATACCGAAAACATTGTCGTCATGGAAAACGGCGATGTATTCGTAAATCTTTTCGCTTTCCCAGCTGTCGAACTTTGCAAGTCTGAAGTGGCAGACTCCTGTTTCAAGTGAGCGTACAGACTTGAGGAAGCATTCGGAAAGAGTTGAACCTATGCCCATAACCTCGCCGGTCGCCTTCATCTGTGTTCCGAGGACGTTCGGAACGGTGCTGAACTTGTCGAAGGGGAAACGGGGGAATTTTGCTACTATATAGTCAAGGGATGGCTCGGTTGATGCAAGTCCCCCGGCTACCGGAATCTCGTCAAGCGTCATTCCGACTGCAATCTTTGCAGTGACTCTTGCAATGGGATATCCGCTGGCCTTTGATGCCAGAGCGGAGGAACGGGAAACTCTCGGGTTGACCTCGATTAAGAAGTATTTGCTTGATTCGGGGTCGAGGGCATACTGAACGTTGCAGCCGCCTGAGATTTTCAGCTCGCGGATGATCTTTATGGCACTGTCGTTGAGCATCTTGCGGTCACTGTCGGACAGCGAGAGGATGGGAGCTACGACGATGGAGTCGCCGGTGTGAACACCGACGGGGTCGACGTTTTCCATTCCGCAGATTGTGATTGCGTGGTCCTCAGAGTCACGCATAACCTCGAATTCGATTTCCTTGTAACCCTTTACGCTCTTCTCTACGAGAACCTGATGAACGGGAGACAGGGCAAAGGCGTTGGGGGCAAGCTCGTTCATCTCATCAGGATTATCCGCAAAGCCTCCGCCTGTTCCGCCGAGTGTGAATGCGGGACGAAGAACGACCGGGTAGCCGATTCTTTCGGCGGCAGCACGGGCTTCTTCAATATTGTAGGTGATTTCTGAAGGAATAACGGGCTCGCCGATCGACTGGCACATTTCCTTGAAGAGCTCGCGGTCCTCGGCTCTTTCGATACTCTCGCTTGAAGTTCCGAGCAGCTCGACGTTGCACTCGCGAAGAATGCCCTTCTGTTCAAGCTGCATTGCAAGATTGAGGCCCGTCTGGCCTCCTATTCCGGGAACGATGGCGTCGGGACGCT
>DCGL01000156.1:0-17596 GCA_002314565.1 Clostridiales bacterium UBA1779 | reverse complement strand
GGCTCCATATAAACCTTGTCGGCAATGGTGGTATCCGTCATAATGGTGGCGGGGTTGGAGTTCACGAGTATGACCTCATACCCTTCCTCGCGCAGGGCGAGGCAGGCCTGCGTGCCTGCATAGTCGAATTCGGCAGCCTGTCCGATGACTATGGGGCCGGAGCCGATGATCATTATCTTCTTTATGTCTTTTCTTTTCATGTTTTCACTCAGCTTTCTCTGCGTGTGTTCCCCATCTGCCGGAAAACCGCGCTGTTTTTTATGAAAAAATTTATTTGTTTATTATGGAAGGAGCTTCACTGTCGCAGTATACGCAGCGGTAAATCTTCTTTTCGGGGTCCGTAAGTCTGAACTCCTGTACGAGCTCCTGCTCACAAGAGGAGACGCAGCGCGGGTTCCTGCACCTGATGATACCCGTGACTTTTTCGGGCAGAGTCAGGTGTTCTCTCTTGAAGAGCTTGCCGTCTCTGATGACGTTGACCGTAATTCCGGGGTCGATGTATCCGAGAACGGTGAAGTCAAGGTCTATGACCTTGCCGACCTTGATAATGTCTTTTTTTCCCATCTTGGCACTGTCCGCATTCTGAATCATTGCGACGGTGCAGTCAAGCTTGCCGAGACCGAGAATTTCGTATATTTCTATGCTCTTGCCGGCTGTGATGTGGTCAAGCACAATTCCGTCTTTTATCTGTCCGATAATCATATCTTAACCTCCAGCAGCTTGAGAATGAGGGCCATTCTCATATATTTTCCATTTCTTACCTGCTTGAAATAGCAGGCGCGGGGATCTTCGTCAACGGCAACGGAAATCTCGTTTACACGTGGAAGCGGATGCATGACTATCATCTTCTCCGGTGCCGTTTTCATCTTCTCGGCAGTGAGAATATAGCTGTCCTTAAGTCTTAGGTAATCCTGTTCGTTGAAGAAGCGTTCCTTCTGCACTCTCGTCATATAAAGCACGTCGAGCTTTGGCAGTGCCGCGTCAAGGTCTGAGGTTTCTTCGTACTCAATTCCGCGGGCTTCAAGCACGTCTGTTACGATATAGCGCGGAACCCTGAGCTCTTCGGGTGAAATCAGGACGAATTTCACGCCCGTGTATCTCGACATTGCCGAGATGAGGGAGTGAACCGTTCTTCCGAATTTCAGATCCCCGCAAAGACCTATTGTAAGGTTGTCGACTCTTCCCTTTTCTCTGTATATCGTGAGCAGGTCGGCAAGGGTCTGTGTCGGATGGTTATGGCCTCCGTCTCCTGCGTTGATAACGGGAATGTCAACGTTTCTTGCGGCGACCAGAGGAGCCCCCTCTTTGGGATGACGCATGGCGATTATGTCGGCATAGCACTCAATTACTCTTGCCGTGTCGGCAACGCTCTCGCCCTTTGAGGCGGAGGAGCAGGCCGCGTCGGAAAAGCCGATGACCGAACCGCCGAGCTCAAGCATGGCAGCCTCAAAGCTGAGGCGCGTGCGTGTGGAGGGCTCGAAGAACAGGGTGGCAAGCTTTTTGCGCTTGCAGCTTTCGGCATATTTGCCGGGATTTGCGATAATGTCAAGAGCCGTTTTTATCAGTCCGTCAATCTCTTCGGCGGACAGTTCCATTATATCTATGAGATCTCTCATAATTAAACCTTTCTTTGATTGTTTTCCGCATCAGTCGGAAATTATGCAAAGCTTTGTGTAAGGGGTTTGAGTTAAAAACCGGGTCGGACGGCTCAGGCCTTAATCCAGCTCTCGTCGGAAGGATTGTTTCTGAAAGCGATAAGGCGTTCAACGTCTTCGGGCTTAATGTACTTTTCTTCAGCGGCAACGCGGGCAATGACGTCGAAATTGGAAAGCGAGGTATTCTCAACATTGGCCTCCTTCAGTCTGTCAAGGCCCTTCTTCATTCCGTAGGTGAAAATGCTGACTACGCCGAGAACGTCGGCTCCTGCTTCACGCAGAACGTTTACGACCTCGATGACGCTTCCGCCGGTTGAAATCAGGTCTTCGACTACGACGACCTTCTGTCCGGCTTCAAGCTTGCCTTCAATCTGATTCTGTCTGCCGTGATCCTTTGCTCCGCTGCGTACGTAGCCCATGGGCAGGTCAAGCAGGTGAGCAGTGATTGCGGCGTGGGCAATTCCGGCAGTCGAGGTTCCCATAAGGACTTCCACCTCGGGATACTTCTCTTTAATAAGCTCCGCAAGACCGTTTTCAACGTCGCATCTTACCTTCGGTGCCGTCAGAGTCAGGCGGTTGTCGCAGTAAACGGGGCTCTTGATGCCGCTGGCCCAGGTAAAGGGCTGATCGGGTCTGAAGAATACTGCCCCTATTGAGAGCAGATCCTTCGCAATGATTTCTTCTGTAATCGTTCTCATTTTCATATATCTCCGTTTTTAATTAATCAGCAAATTCAGCCATGCATCTTCTGTATGCGGCAACCGGGTCCTCGGCGGCGGTAATGGGTCTTCCGACTACGATAAAGTCGGAGCCGAGCTCGCGGGCACGTGCGGGAGTGGTTACTCTCTGCTGGTCTCCCTGTGCCCCGTCTGCAAAGCGGATGCCGGGGGTTACGGTGAGGAAGCCCTCTCCGCAGCGGCCGTGAACGAGTCCCGACTCAAGCGGTGAACATACGACGCCGTCAAGTCCTGCATTCTTTGCGTTTTCGGCATACTGCATAACGGTATCCTGAAGTCTGCCCTTGATGAGCAGCTCCTTTTCCATTCTGTCCTGGTCGATTGACGTCAGCATCGTGACGGCAATGAGCAGAGGTCTTGTTCCGTCGGGCCTTGTAAGTCCTTCGATTGCGGCCTTCATCATATCCACACCGCCGGCGGCGTGAAGATTGCAGATATCCACGTCAAGATTTGAAAGAACGGCCATTGCCTTCTTTACCGTGTTCGGGATGTCGTGAAGCTTGAGGTCGAGGAAGATTTTGTGACCGCGCTTCTTGATTTCGCGCACGATTTCGGGACCTGCGGCATAGAAGAGCTCCATGCCGATTTTTACGAATGGCTTTTCTTCGGTGAACCTGTCAAGAAACGCGTAGGTGGCCTCGGCTGAGGCGAAATCACAGGCAATAATTACGTCTTTTTTCATTTATGTGCAGCTCCTATTATATCTTTCAGATTTTCGATGCGGTATCTGTCCATAACCGCGGGAAGGTTTTCGATGATGTTTTTGCAGGCAAAGGGCTCGACAAGATTTGCGGCTCCGACTTCAACTGCAACAGCTCCCGCCATCATCATCTCAATAACGTTCTCAGCCGTGCTGACTCCGCCAAGGCCGATAACCGGGATACCGACGGCTGATGAAACCTGGTAAACCATTCTCACTGCAAGCGGGAAAACGGCGGGGCCGGATAAGCCCCCGGTAGTATTTGCAAGCAGGGGCTTGCGACGGCTCAGGTCTATTCTCATTGAAAGGACTGTGTTTATCAGGCTGATTCCGTCAGCTCCCGCATCCTCGCAGGCTTTGGCGATTGATACGATGTCGGTGACGTTCGGCGACAGCTTCATAATCACGGGCTTGTGTGTTACTTTCTTTACTGCCTTTGTAACCTCATAAGCGGCTTTCGGGTAGGTACCGAAGCTCATTCCGCCACCGTGTACGTTCGGGCAGCTGATATTGACTTCAAACCAGCCGATATCCTCTTCTTTATCTAATTTTTCGCACACCTCGCGGTATTCGTCAATCGAAAAGCCGCTGACGTTTGCCATTACGGGCTTGTGAAATACCTTTCTCAGCTCCGGCAGCTCACGTGAAATGACCTTATCCACTCCGGGATTCTGAAGGCCGACGGCATTGAGAAGACCCGCGGGGGTTTCCGCAATTCTCGGTGTGGGGTTCCCGAACCTCTCATCACGCGTGGTTCCCTTGAACGAGAAGGTTCCGAGCATATTAATATCGTAATATTCACTGAATTCGTATCCGAATCCGAAGGTTCCGGAGGCCGGAATCACGGGATTGTCAAGCTCAATTCCGCAAAGGTCAACGCTTAAGCGTCCCATATGATGTCCTCCTTATCCATAACCGGTCCCTCGCGGCAGATGCGCTTGTTTCCGGTAATCGTCTTGCATGAGCATCCCATGCAGGCTCCGAATCCGCAGCCCATGCGTCTCTCAAAGCTGAACTGACCGTCGGTTGCCGCCGCAGCGTATACTGCCTTCAGCATCGGCTCCGGTCCGCAGGTGTAGAAGAAGGAGTACTCCAGCTTTTTCATCACATCGGTGACGAAGCCTTTTTCCCCGTACGAGCCGTCGGCTGTCGCCACGATTGTGCACACACCGAGTTTTCTGAACTCCTCTTCATAAAAGACTTCGTTCTTTTTGTTGAATCCGAGAATGGCGGTTACTTTTTTTCCTTGTTTTACGAGCTCTTTTGCAAGCAGGTACATCGGGGGAACCCCGACGCCTCCGCCAAGCAGCAGCGGGCAATCGCCTGCTCTTGAGAGGTCGTAGCCGTTTCCGAGTCCTGTCAGCAGGTCAAGCTTTTCTCCGGGCTTTTTGCGACTCATTTGTGCCGTTCCTTCGCCGACAGCCTTGTATATAAGTGTCAGTGCTCCGGCGTCACGGTCGCAGACTGAAATCGGGCGGCGCAGGTAAAGGCCGTCAAGCTTAACGTTTACGAACTGTCCCGGTTTCGTTATATCCGAGGTGTCGCCCTGAAGCTTCATACGGAATACGTTTTCCGTAAGAGCCGCGTTTTCCGACACTGTGAAAATCCCCTGTTTCATCTTTTTTCCTTTCACTGACCGTCTTCAAAGACAGTCTTTCCGCCGACGACTGTTTTTTGGCACTTTCCGAAAACCATCCATCCGGCAAAGGGAGTGCTGCGTCCCATTGAATAAAAGCGTTCCGGCTCGATTTCGTATTCGGTGGCGACTTCAAAAACCGTGTAATCCCCCTGCGTGTCAATTCCGAAGCGGCGGCAGGGATTATCGTGCATCAGTTCAATCAGTCTTTCCATCGTGATGATGCCGGTTTTCACGAGATAAGTGTACACGAGCGGGAAGGAGGTCTCAAGTCCGACCACTCCCATGGCGCTTTTTTCAAGCCCGCGGCCCTTTTCTTCAGCCGAATGAGGAGCGTGATCGGTGACAATCATATCAATCGTTCCGTCCTTAAGGCCTTCTATCAGCGCCTCCCTGTCCGTTTTGTCGCGCAGCGGAGGATTCATCTTGAATCGGGCGTCCTCCTGCATATATGAATCGTCTAATATCAGGTAATGCGGGCAGGTTTCGCAGGTGATATCGACGCCGTCTTTTTTTGCCTGCCTTATCAGCTCAACGCTTTCCTTGGTCGAAATATGGCAGACGTGATAAGCGCAGCCGGTTTCACGGGCAAGCTCGATGTCTCTCTTTATCTGTCCCCACTCGGATTCGGAGCATATCCCGCGGTGACCGTGTGCCTTAGCATACTGTCCGTCGTGAATGTATCCGGCTCTGAGCAGGCTGTTGTCTTCGCAGTGGGCGACGATTATCTTACCAAGCGATTTGGCTTTTATCATGGCAGCGCGCATCATACAGTCACTCTGCACGCCGCGGCCGTCATCGGAAAACGCAACGCATTTTTCGGCCATCGCTTCCATATCCGACAGCTCTTCACCGAGCTGTTTTTTCGTTATCGTTCCGTAAGGATAAACTCTTGAGACAGCGTCCTTTTTAATGATATCAAGCTGAAGCTGCAGGTTTTCCGCTGTGTCCGGTGCAGGATTCAGGTTCGGCATTGAACATACGGCTGTCACTCCGCCGTGAACTGCAGCCATAGTCCCGGTTCTGATTGTCTCTTTATAAGAAAAGCCCGGTTCTCTCAGATGTACGTGAACATCAACAAGACCGGGCAGTTTTACATATTTCGGCATTTCGAAAGGGACAGTTTCGGCACAAGATACATTCTCAGGTGAATTTTCCGTCACTGTACCGCTGATATTCTGAGCTGATTCGGTCATTTTTTCGGATAAAGAAAAATCGCCCACTGCAGAAGAATCGCACACCGGGGTGTAATCTGCCATTTGAGCGTTACCGAATTTCATTATCTTCATCAGCTTATCCTCCAAAGTTATGCCGACGACAAAAAGGACTTAGACGAAAAGCTAAGGTGAAGTATTAGTCGTGACTGTCCATCGGCACAATCGCTATTAGGGGAAAGTATATCACAAAACCGTTTTTTTGTCAATATTTTGTGATTTTTTTAATTATAATATTTTGCGGAGGTGCAAAATACACCTCCGCAATATTATAATTTGCGTTTTTATCCGGTAAATGCTCTCTTATAAAATTCCTCCCAAGTTAACTTCCCGACAATACCATCAGCACTTAACCCAAATTTTCTTTGAAGCTTTTTCACAGCATTAATTGATTGATTTCCATAATATCCATCAACATCAACTGTACCTGACAATTTATAGTTATTATTTAAGATATTCAGAAGACATTGCAGCCTTGTGACATTTTTACTGTATTGTGATGATTTGTTTATTATAACGACTGATGAATCCTTGGCATCAAGGCATTTTTCGTAAATAGCATTCCAAGTAATTCTGTCAACAATTCCATTCTTTTCCAATTTGCACATTTCTTGAATTGCTTTGACAGATTCAGCCGTTTCCTTTCCATAATCACCATCTATTTCTAATGCAGGAATAGACTCGACTGACGATGCCAAAAGATTAATATAATATTGGAGCAGTTTAACACGTTCTCCTTTACTTCCTTCTCTGAGCTGTTCAGGAGGCAGAACTGTGACTGTTGCTTTAAATTCCCAATCATATCCGCCTCCAACTTCAATGTAATATGTTTTTCCTGCTGATAAATAGTATTGTACTACGGAATTCTCATTTTTATAGTCACCGGAATTTGTTACTAACTCGTCCCAAGAATTATTGAGCAGTGAAAACACTGGGATAAAATCAGCAATGCAACAATCATCACAAGATATTGAAAATTCATATACACCTGATTTTGAAGGTATAAATTCTACAAAGTCACCGTCACCAGCTTCTTCAATATTAAATGAAAATTCATAATCTATGTAACTTTCCCCATCACTCACTTCACTTTCTCCATCACTTATGTCACTTTCCTCATCACTTATGTCACTTTCCCCATCACTATTGTCACCTTCCACATTAATATAAAACGAACCTTTTTCTTCTGATAAATTTACTAAAGAAATAAATAATACTCCACTTTCAGTACAATTAAAAATAAATGATTTATTATCTTCCCCATAATATACATATCCCGACGTATACGAATATTCTCCGGGATAAACTGCTCCGGTGATTTCCAGACTCGGAATTCCGCTATATGCCACAGGGAAAATTGAGTAAGTGTAACCTCTTTTCACTACCATTTCATATGTTTTTTTGTCCACCCCACCAAGTTCATATATACCAGTCTCAAATTGAGGATCATTATTTGAAAATAAAGTATTGCATTTATAATAAAACAATGATTTAATATATGAATAATTCGATATGTGCTCCACTCTCAGTGAACACGTTCTTGTTCTATTATCAGGATTAGATATAGTGACTTTATAAACAAGCTCTCTATCTAGCCAAATAGTGTGATTTTCGATATTAAGATATTCATTATTGTTTTTATCAAAAACAATAACATTATCAACACTACCACCATCAATTACACTTGAGAAATAGTAATATCCGGATTCCTGCGGAACAAACAGTACCGACTTGATACTTCTTTGAGGCAATGTGATATTTACCACTTCATCTGTTTTCAGATTCTCAAGTTCGTCAAATAACACTCCTTCCCCTATAAACGAATTATTTCTTGTATCTGGGGTACTAATCTCAATATGAATTAATGATGAAACATTCACACTATCAACACTCGAATTGTCTGCGCGATTTACTTTATATAGAAATTCTGTGCTTTGAATTTCATTATCAGACGAATAGTTCCAAGATGCAAATTTACACAATCCGTTATAGCGGATGTCTTCTATTTGAGAATTTCGATTAGAAAAAAGGGTGGTACTCGGCGTTTGATCATTTATTACATAACAAGCAGTATCATTGAAATCTCCGTTTATATTCTTTTTAATAAAGCTAAATATATCATACGTTAGTTTTATTTTTCCTATTGCATCCATAAATTGTTCAACAAACGGTATGCCGTCTGAGAGTTCTGCAATAATGTCTGAGGTCAACCATATCATTTCTGCATAAAAGTTGTCACCTTCTTCCATATATTTTGTTACAGTAGAATTACGCAAATCTGTAATAAAAAAGCCATCATCATTATATGGATCGTAACCTTCTTCACCAACATTTTTCTCATTTATATTAGATAAGAGAATATTGGCTTGAATATTTGAGACATTCATATCCACATCGTGCCCTGCTGGACTTATTCTTTTATTACTGCTTGGACAGTCCCAATCATAAATAAAAGCCCCTTCATATACCACATCAGTTTTTATTTTACCATAAACATTAGCTGGATTAATACCTTCAAATATTGGCTTAATCAGCGTGAAGTCAAATATAACAATTTGGACATCAAATCTATGATTAAAAGATAAATTTGGATATACACGTTCAGAACCAACATTCATATAAAAACCATATTCATTTCCGATATACATATGCTCTCCCGGAATATAAAACAACTCTTCCGGAATAACTTGAAAAATACCTGTAAAATAAATATCAGTAGAATAATCAACACAAATTGAACTCATATACCTCCATTCATTCATCCATTCAGACAGATTATCATCATAATTAGTATAATAGTCAAACAGCGTTGGATCTTCCCAATATTTGTTTAGTACTTTCTTCTGTTTATCTGACATTTCAAATAATGTTAAGTCGGGGGTTCGAAAATTATAAAGAGGCTTATATGTATAATTGCCTTTAGTAAAACCATTTTTCATATCTCGATTAAATGCTACTGAATACTGAGGAGTATTATTTCCTCCATCTTTTGAATAGTAAGCAAATGACCAAATCGGTAAATTGAACAGCGCCAGAACAATGGCAAGAGCGCAAGCGAGAAATCTTTTTGAGACAAACCGTTTCATAGTAGTTCCCTCTTTCTTTACAAAGATAATGGGAGACAGCACTTGGCAGCCTCCCATATATCTAATTTGCGCTGGATACCGTACGCTTTCACCACCGCAAATCGGCAACAGAAGACACGCGATTATCTGCTATCTAAATTTTTCCCATCGATTGATATTATTGTATCACAAATCAATCTTGTCGTCAATAGTATTTTTTACATTTTCATTATATTTTTTATTGCGGTATTTATATTTCTTCTTGCATTCTATAGAACGCTTAATAATGTTGCTCGAAAATCATTCCAATCGGTTTCTCGACATCAAAATTCCAGCAAAGTTTTTTGCTCGCGAGGCTTGTTTTGATTTTTGGCCCAAAAGGACCGGCGACGAAGTCGCCGGTCAGGGGAATGTTATTCAAATTGTGCGCCGTAGAGTGAGGCGTAGAAGCCGCCGGCGGCGATGAGTTCAGAGTGGGTTCCCTGCTCTTCGATAATGCCGTGATTCATAACGAGAATGCGGTCGGCATTCTTTATTGTGTTGAGGCGGTGGGCGACGATGAAGGTGGTTCTTCCCTTCATCAATTCGGCGAAGGCAGCCTGAATCTTCATCTCAGTGCGGGTATCTATTGATGACGTCGCCTCGTCGAGAATCAGCACGGGCGGCAGGGCAAGCATTACTCTCGAAATGCAGAGCAGCTGGCGCTCACCGGCGGAGAGCATCTCGCCGGAGTCACCGATAAGGGTGTTGTAGCCCTCGGGCAATCTTGAAATGAAGGAATGGGCGTGAGATTTCTTTGCCGCATCAATCACTTCATCCATTGAAGCCGAAGGTTTGCCGATTCTGATGTTATCTGCAACGGTTCCGCTTGAAATCCAGGTATCCTGAAGAACCATACCGACTGACGAGCGTAGACTCATACAATTGATATCATTCACGTCCGTTCCGGATATTTCAAGGCTGCCGCCGTTTTTGCGGTAGAATCTCATCAGAAGATTGACGAGAGTGGTTTTTCCGCAGCCGGTAGGACCTACGATTGCGATTTTCTGACCGGGTTCTGCCGTGAAATTCAGATTCTGCATAAACGGACGGTCAGTATATGAAAATTCGAGATTGCGGGCAGTGATAAGACCGTGTTTTTCTTCCGGTGACAGTACGTGAGCATCTTCTGCATCCGGGATTTCTTCGGCAGTGTCAAGCAGTTCAAACACACGCATGGCGGAGGCAAGAGCATTCTGCGCTTCGGCAAGAACTCCCGACAGATCGTTGAAGGGCTTGGCATAATCTCTTGAAAAAGTCATCAGAGTGACGTACTGTCCGAGGTTTATGCTTCCGGAAAGGACTGAGAGTCCTCCTATTAAGATTACGCAGCAGTAGACCATACTGTTTACAAAGCGGGTCGTCGGATTTGTAAGCGATGAGAAAAGCACCGCCTTTGTTGCAGTTTTACGGTATTCACGGTTGACTTCCCCGAACTGTCCGATGCAAAGCTCCGCATTTTGAAATATTCTGATTTCAGTGCAGCCTGTAACTGCTTCTTCTGACAGAGCAGTCTGTTTCGCCGAAATCCTTGCCGATTTTTTGAAGAATTCAAAGGTCCTTCCGGTGATAAATCCGGCAAGAAGCATGGAAAGCGGGGTAAGCAGAGCAACTGCAAGGCCGACGACGGGGCTCATAATCAGCATTCCGATAAGTGTTATGAGAATTCCGAAAACACTGGCATACAGTGAAACCAAACCCGTCAGCAGGCAGTCGGAAAGTCTGTCGGTATCGTTGACAATTCTCGAAAGAATATTTCCGCTCCCCTCCCTGTCCACAGCGGACAGAGGAAGTTTCTGCAGTTTTTCAAACGCAGCACGCCTGATATTTCTGATAATACAGGCACCGCCCCTGTACGAAACAAGACGCAGAAGCAAATCGGAGACCGCTCCGCAGGCAATCAGCAGGGGCAGATATTTCAGAGCCTTTAAAACTGCGTCAAAACCGCCGGCGCCCTCATCTGAAATGATATTGACGGCTTCGCCTACTGCAACAGGAACGTAATATGAGAACAATGAATAGACAAAAGCAAGTATAAGGGCCGTGTACAAAAGCCAGCTGTATTTTCCGGCAAAAGAAAGGAGTCTGAAAAGCACCCGGATTTTCTCTCTCAGAGTAATTTTCGGTTTGTCCGTTTTTTTCATTCCTCTGCCTCCCTTCCTGAATACTGGGAGTCGTAGATTTCACGGTATAAAGGACAACTTTCGTAAAGTTCATCCGCCGTTCCGTATCCCGCACATTTTCCGTCTTCAAGAACGAGAATTCTGTCGCAGTTCAGCACCGTTGACGGACGCTGTGAGATAATTACGGTTGCGGGTTTGGGGTCAAGACCGGCAATATTCTGTCTGACCTTAAGATCCGTTCTGAAATCAAGGGCGGAAAGGCAGTCATCGAGTACAAGAATATCCGGATTTGCGATAAGCGCTCTTGCAATTGTAAGTCTCTGCTTCTGGCCTCCGGAAAAATTACTTCCGCCGGACAGCACTTCGGTATTGATTCCGTTTTCCTTTTCTTCGGAAAAATCAAGAGCACAGGCAAGAGAGAGAGCGCGACGGACCGCGCTTTCGTCGGCATCGGGGTTCCCGCGGCGAATATTATCCGCAACGGTTCCCGAAAACAGCCTTGAAGACTGCGGAACCATTGAAACGTGAGAACGTACGGCTTCGGGATTTACAAGAGAGGTATCCTGCCCGCATACGGTGATATTGCCTTTGGTCGGTTTATACAGACCGGGTATCAGATTCGCGACAGTGCTTTTTCCGGAGCCCGTTCCGCCGAGTATGCCGAGACTTTCGCCGCGTTTCAGTGAAAATGAGATGTCCGAGACGGAGTCCTCAGATGCGCCCGGGTATCTGAAACATACGTTATTGAAGCTGAGAACTTCATCTGTGTGAACTCCTTCTGCCACCGGTTCACAGCCGGTTTCATCAGGGAGTTCAAGTACCTTCTTTATTCTGCCGGCGCACGAAACGGCCCTGGATATTGTCAGTGTGAGATTTGCAAGCTTGACAAGTTCAATGAGAACCTGTCCCATATAATTATACAGAGCAACCACGTCGCCGGGCTTCATTTCACCGGCTGATACTCTTACGGAGCTGAACTTCACCACAATAATTATGGCAATGTTGATTACTGCAAAAGTCAGAGGATTCATAAGTGACGAAACACGCCCGGCCCTGACAGTCGCTTCGGCATTTTCGCGGTTGCATACGTCAAAGCTTCGGGTTTCTTCGTCCTCTCGTCCGAAAGCACGTATTACCCTGATTCCCCTGATGTTATCGCGGACCTTACCCGTGATTTTTTCAAGCTTGCGGGAGGCTTTGCCCTGAAGCGGAATTCCCGAAAGAATAATTGCAAATACGATGACGGTCAGAATTCCCACGGCAGCAAGGAAATACAGTCCTGCCGTCAGGTTTACGGTCATTGCCATAATGACCGAGCCGAAAACGACAAAGGGGGACCGCAGAAGAAGTCTCAGTCCCATATTTATTCCGTTCTGAATCTTGTCCGTATCGGCAGTCAGCCTCGTTATCAGGGCCGAACGTCCGATTTTGTCCGTATCGCTGCGGCTGATTTTAACGACTTTGGCATACAGGTCGGCTCTCAGCGCAGAAGCGTAGCCGACTGAGGCGCGTGCTGAAAACCACTGGGATATGCAGGACAGAATCAGTCCCGCCAAGCCGAAAGCAGCAATTACCAGGCAGTTTTTGATAACAGCCGAAGAATCGTTTCCGGCAATACCGTCATTAATTACCTTTGCAACGTACAAAGGAACGTACAGTTCGAGCAAAGCCTCGCCGAGCTTCATAAAAGGAGCTGCAGCTGCTTCTGCTCTGTATCCTTTCAGATACTTCCACATTGAAGTCAAGAATTTTCACCTTTCCGGCATATTTTTTGCCGATACACAATTATTAATATAAATCAGCAACTGATTTTATTGCTACGGGGCTTATAACATATTAAGCCCCGGACAGCAGCTTAAAGCAGATTTCGGAAACAACAAATTTCAGCACTGTAATATTCAAAATCAAGCGAACCGATATAAAACAAAGAAAAGACTTTCCGGAAAAAGGCGCAGGCGCAGCTGCCGGAAAATCTCTCTGTTTATCTTCGGTGATTCTGGGAAAGCCTGTTCAAAAAGCCGGCTGCTTCCCGACGGCTCAGCGAATGAAGCAATATTTCGGCACCTGCTGTACCCGTGGCAACCGGAACCCCGTAAAAATCCGCAACGCGGATAAGCTCGGATAATTCGGGCATCAAAGCTGCGGACGGAGACGGGTCGCGAAGACAGATTATCATATCCGCTTCACCGCAGGCAACGAGCTGGGTAACCTGTTCAACACAGCCCTCTCCCCAGTTGAGAAGATCGGCGACTTCAAGGCCGGAGCACTCTCTCAGCACGGAAGCAAGAGTCGAACCGGCACTTATATTATGGCGGCACAAAGTCCCGCAGTACTCGGCACAGAGAGCTGCGGCAGTATCCGTTTTGTTTTCACAGGCAATAATACATATTTTCATATCTTTTTACCTGAATCGTGTCTTTTCTTTCTTCTCGGATCAATCAGTCTGCGTCTTTTGAAGCGGGGATAAAAAGACAGGAGCGGTATTTTTTCTCCGCAGAGTCTGGATGCAATTTCCATAAATGCGGCACGGACTTTTTCACGGTCCTTCTTCATCTGTGACGCGAGGATACCGTCTTCCTGAGCAATTTCGAGCTCCGGCGAATCGGGAATAATACCGAGAAGACGCAACTCAGTCCCGTCAATCAGTTCACTGATGCCCTGACGTTCGGCTTTCAGAACCTTGACTGCATCAAATCTGTTGATTATCAGCATACATTTCTCAAGCTTTTCTTCACGCAGGATTTCCCCTGTTTTTTCGGCACCGCGGATTGACGTCGGCATATGAGATGCCACGACGATGCCTATATCGGCAAGAGGGCATACTTCGGGAAGAATTCCGTCGCTGGCACCGGGAGTATCAATGATAACGGTATCGCAGGCAAAAAAATTGGCACAGCGAAGTATTCTTTCCGAAAAGCGGTCGGGGTCGAATCTCACTGCTTCGGTGGGACCGGGGATGAAAAACAGTCCTTCGCCGTTTACGTCAACGGTAACCTGCTCACATTCACTATCCCCGTTGACAAGATCCGTAACTCCGGCACCGACACGGTCGGGACAGCCGAAAATAAGATCGAGACAGCGGTTGGAATAGTCAACGTCCACGCAGAGGACCCGCTTTCCGAGTCTGTTCAGAGAGTCGGCAAGATTGGCGGTGACAGTGGATTTACCGATTCCGCCCTTGCAGGAAGTTACAATATAGACTGCCGGTTTTACTGCCGATGATTCACTCATATCTGCCTCCTGCATAAAAGAATTTTAAACAAAACTGCCCCGGAAATTATCCGAGGCAGCTTTTCTTTGTGAAAATCTGAAATCAGTTTTCGGTCTGAGCTTCGTCAGCTGCCTCACCGTCGAAATCGGCGGGAGCATCTTCATCGAGAGCTCTGATGGACAGAGATACTCTCTGCTGCTCGTCTTCGATTTTTGTAATCTTGACTCTGACCTCTTGACCCTTGGAAAGAACATCCTTGGGATCGTTTACTCTCTCAGTGGAAATCTGGGAGATGTGAATCAGACCGTCCACCTCATCGGTGATGTGAGCGAAAGCACCGTAGGTCATCAGGTTGGAAATTGTTACGTCAATTTCGTCACCGACGGCATACTGAGCCTTGAAGAGAGTCCAGGGATTGTTCTCTTCGGTGATATAGCCGAGAGAAATTCTCTTTGTCTCAGGATCGTATGTCTTTACGAATACTCTGATGGGATCGCCGACGTTGAGAACGTCTGCGGGACGGTGGATGGGCTTCCAGGACAGGTCCTTCTTATGAAGCATTCCGTCCACACCGCCGAGGTCGATGAAGGCGCCGTACTCGGTCAGTCCGCGGACTGTTCCGTCATAGTACTTGCCGACTTCGATTTCGGACCAGAACTTGTCTTCGACTTCCTTGCGCTCTTCTCTGGCAGCGGCGCGGATGGAACCGACGGCGCTCTTGCCCTGAGGCTTGAGTTCGATGACCTTGAATTTGACGGTCTTTCCGACAAGTACGGAAAGGTCGCCGTCCTTGGCTACTGTGGTCTGGGAAGCGGGTACGAATACTCTTGCTCCGTAAACCTTGATTACGACGCCGCCCTTGACGGCTTCGTATACTTTGCCTTCGAGATTTGTTCCATTCTCTTTGGCTTCAATGACCTTGGACCAGTTCTTGTCCAGGTCTGCGCGCTTCTTCGAGACGGTTGCAGTACCGTCAACATCGCTGACGCGGATAACGAATACATCTATTTCGTCACCGATCTTGAACTCGGAACTCAGCTTCAGAGAAGCATCGTCTGTTGTCTGATCGGCGGTCAGTATGCCGGTAACCTTTGCGCCGAGATCAAGTTTGATTTCCTGATCGTTTACGGCAATAACGGTACCGGTAACGGTGTCTCCTGAATTTAATGTTTTGCATGCTGAGTCGAGCATCTCGTCAAAGCTAAGTCCAGCTTTAATTTCTTCGCTCATTGTGTGGTATACCTCCTCAATTATGTCGCCGGGAGTTGAAGCACCGGCAACAATTCCAGCATTTATGCATTTGTTAGGAATTTTTCCGGCAAGTTCAGCTGCGCAGGATACGCATACTGTGTTCGGACACACAGCGCGGCACACCGAATACAGCTTTGAAGTGTTCGAACTGTCCTGTCCGCCGATGACTACCATGAAGTCGCACTTCGAAGCCAATGTTTCTGCCTCTGTTTGCCTTTTTTCCGTAACTCTACATATTGTATCAAAAATAATCGGTTTTGTATATAGTTTTTTGAGAAAAAGTTGAAATTTTTCCCATTCGGAAAGTTTTGAAGTCGTCTGAGCCGCCGCATATATCCTTACGTCAGAATCAGAGGGAAGACTGTCCTGTGCAGCTTTAAGTGACGCACAATCCGGGAACACGAAGGAGCGCCCTTTGAAGTAACTGACTATTCCGACGACCTCGGGATGATTTTCAGTTCCGAGAAGGATGAATACGGGTTCCTTTCCGTCTTTTTCAGAGGAACACTCCTCTGCAATTCTGTGAATTTTCTCAACATAAGGGCAGGTGCAGTCAATGTAACTGAAATGTTCGTACCGGGAGCTGAGTTCATCAAGTTTTTTGTGGACTTCGTCAGTGACTCCGTGCGCTCTGATAAACACCTCAACGGGTCTTTCCGGGCCCGAGTTTCCGGCAATAAAATCCAGCTCGGATGCGTCGCTTATGCGGACTCCTTCCGCTTCAATACGCGAGGTGTAAGTGTCGTTGTGAATCAGCTTTCCGAGGGTGTAAAGGCCGTCACCTCCGCGCTCGGCTATTTTCTTTGCAAGCAGGTCGGTCGCCCGCTTGACGCCGAAGCAGAATCCGGAGTTTTCGGCAACCGTGATTCTTCTGTTATCTGACTTCATTTTCGTTCAGTTCACAGACTCTGTCAAAGATATATCTGCTCATTCCGGCAAAATCCTTTTCGTCTTTTCCGTGGGCGGAGTACTCTTCAAAGCTTATCGGCTTTCCTATATATATATGCTTGAATGCGAAGAAATGAAATTTATTGCCGCGGGTCACGATTCTGACGGGCAGAACCTGAGTGTGAGACAGTGCGGCAATCATTCCGGCTCCGCTGTGAATTCTTGTGGTTTTCGGGTCGACGCCCGGACATCTGGTTCCCTGCGGAAACAGTGCAACGCAGGCTCCTTCTTCGAGCATTTCCTTTGACTTGAAGATAATGCCTGCATCACGTCCGCTTCTGTCAACGGGGAAAGCCCCGAGTGCTCTTACGAGAGAACCGACGACAGGCTTTGCAAACAGTTCTTTTTTAGCCATAAATCTCGGATGCTGCTTCCCGACAGATGCGCATATCATCACCGGGTCAATCCAGGAAATATGATTTGAGCAGATCAGATACGGTCCTTCTTCGCGTGAAGGCTCGTTGTCCTTTCCGTGTACTCTGATTCCGAGAAAAAATCTGACGAGGGGGGCGAGAATCGTCCTTGCGGTAAAGTATCCTTTTTCGCTCATTCTCTGAGCCCCGGAATTTTTCCGTATACTATTTCAAGGACCGCAGAGAGCGTTCCTTCAATATCAAGGTCACTGTTGTCGAGCAGGACGGCGTCCTCTGCTGCTCTGAGGGGAGCAACTGTTCTTTCACTGTCACGTTTGTCTCTTTCAATCATATCTGCAAGAACGCTTTCATAGTCACATTCCTGACCGCGTTCCCTGAGTTCGAGCACTCTTCTGCGTGCCCGCTTTTCAGCCGATGCAGTAAGAAAAATCTTCACGTCGGCGCCCGGAAGGATAACCGTTCCGATATCTCTTCCATCCATAATCGTGCTGACGCTTGCAGCCGTGTTTCTCTGGGTTTCGAGCAGAAAACTGCGTACGGCGGGTATGGCGGATACCTTTGAGGCGTAATCCGAAATGATGTGCTCACGGATTTTATCACCGAGGTCTTCACCGTCGAGATACATATGCTGATGCCCGTCTTC
>DCGL01000155.1:21040-26811 GCA_002314565.1 Clostridiales bacterium UBA1779 | reverse complement strand
ACGTTGACCACGGTTCAAGCTCAACCGGAAGCCTGCGCGTCGGCGGAATCGTCGGAAACATGTCTGCCACAACCGTCAGAAACTGCAAAAACGCCGCCCCGGTTATGGGCAACAGCAGCGGAGACCACCTCTATTGCGGAGGTATCTGCGGAATGGCAGGAGGAAACAGTCTGATTATCCTCTGCGAAAACACCGGTGAGGTTACTGCATACCAGAACGTCAGCGCGAAGAACGGCTGCGCCGGAGGAATTCTCGGCTGCCAGGGCGTTGCCACTGCTCAGTATTCAAACGAAGTTGCCGGTATATGCAACGTTGAGAAATGCGTAAACCGCGGGACTGCCGCCTGCACATACGACGGAAGCGTTGAGTCGAGACCTTATTGCGGTGGAATCGTCGGGCGCGGTTCACATGCAGACGGTGCCGCACACATTACGGACTGCATAAACTTCGGCTCACTCATCAACAACGGAAAGAACAAGTACTACGGCTCGGGTCAGATGGTCGGGGTATACGTTTACACGACGATTACACTCTCGAATTGCTACGGACTCGATTCCGTCAGTGCCGCTTTCGCCGAAAAGAACGGCGCCGACCCCCAGGGTTCAAATTACCTTGTCGGAAAATTCGGAAAGAATTTCTCAACTTCACAGTATATCAAGCCCTCTGCCACGATTGCCCTCAAAACTCAGGCTGAGCTTGAAGAACTTGTAAAAACGCTGATTAAATAAAAACTCACGCCTGCGCTGTATAATAACCGCGCCTGCGCCGTTTATTAAAACGGCGCAGGCGCTCTTTTTATTTTCTTCTGTATGCGAGCAAATCGAAGCAGACTTCGGTTTCAAGGGTATCAAGCATATCAAGCTTTGCCATATCCGCTTCAGAGGTTTTCCAGTAATACGGGGTCATTCGGAAGAGATTTTTAATGTCTTCGTTCGTGCGCAGCGTAATTCCGTACGAAACGCGTTCAACTGAAACCGGTTCAAAAAGCGAGAGCTCATCGCGTCTGAGCGCGTTGCGGTATGGCTCTGAGTAAATTGCGGATTTCAGTCCGAAGAGATGGTCTTCGCCGGGAACTCCGATTACGAGAAAGCCGTTCTTTTTTACAATGCGGGCAAATTCTCCTTCGGCGACAGGGGCAAAAAGGCAGATAACTCCTTCCGCAGCACCGTCCGAAAGAGGCATATCAAAGAGGGAGGCTACGCCGAAACGGACGTTGTTTATCTGCGACAGTCTCGCGGATGAAGCCCCGTGAGAAACCGCATCGCGGGCAAGGTCAAAACCGCGAATTTCGCAGTCGGGCAGCGAAGATGCAAGGCGCTTCGTGTAATATCCCTCTCCGCAGCCGGCATCGGCGATAATCCCGGACTTTCCGTCGAGCATTTCTTTGCAGATTCGGTTGATTGCATCCGAAAACGGCTGATAATACCCCGCGTCGAGAAAATCCGTGCGTGCTTTAACCATCATTTTGCTGTCCCCGGGATCCGTGCTTCCCTTCTGATTCGGAAGCAGCAGGTTTACGTACCCCTGACGGGCGATATCAAAGCTGTGATGCTTCGCGCTTCCGGCATTCCCGCGGCAGACGAAGCACTTGTTTTCATATTCCGGCACAAGGCCGTCCCCGCATACGGGACAGCGCCAGCCGGTCATTTTCAGGTTGTTTCCCATTTTTTCAAAATTGTTGCCGGGCTGAAGCCCGGCAACGTTCATTCTTTATTTTTTCGGTACGTATACTCTGAGATGAACTGCCGCCTGAGCAAAAATTGCCGAGATATCGGCCTTGGGGCTTGCGGCGATATTCCAGGTCAGATATTTGGCTCCCTGCATAAAGTCGGAGTTCAGTTCAAAGAACTCAATAGTGGTGAGCGCGGGTCTTGACCCCGTGAACTTATCCGTTGTATTGTTGAAGAGCTCGATTCTGTACTGCCAGCCGGCGTCGCAGATAAAGACCGTTCCGAGAGGAACATCAGTCAGTGAATATTTTTCTTTAGTGCAGACGTTCTGATTGTAGGTGCTTCCGCCGGAGCCCGGTGTCGTGGTTCCCGCCTTTGAGGTGCAGTTCCAGTATGTGTTCCCGAGATATTCCCACTTGAGCAGTGTGTAATTGTCAAGATTTACGTTGTTCTTGGCGGCAATTGCCTTGTCAGCTTCATAGAAATCTTCAGGGTTGAGAATTTCAGCCGGGTCGGTCACGCTTGTCTCAGCTGTGCCTCCAAGACTTCCCTCTCCGGTCTTGATTGTCGATTCGGTTACGGCATACGGGGTTTTAATGGCCGCTGTGATTGCTTCGCAGGCAACCTTTACCATATCGGCGGTGATTACCATTGACGCGGGATTGTATTTGATTGTTGCAGGGTCAACCCCGGTAATGGCGCAGGTCCAGGTCAGGGCGGCAAGATATCTTCCGTAATCCTTGTTCAGATGATAGCCGTCGCGGGTGAGGTGGTCGCCGAGGAAGGATGTTCTTGCGTTCTGAACGGCTGTTCCGACGGGAATGATATAAGATACGTTCTCATCCTTGAGCGGATAATTTTTGACGCAGTCAATAAGCATATTGTACATCTTCATCTGGTCGTTGCCGTAATTCGGGAAGGCCGAATGCGTGCTGTCCTGCTGGTAAGCCCAGGTCATATTCCAGACGAGCTTTGCAGTCGTATTCTTTGAACGGACGTAATCGACAAGCTTTTTGTACGAAGCCTTGAAAGCGGAGTCCACGCCGCAGGTCTTGCTGGACTCCTGAAGCGTGATGATATCCCAGTCCTCCTCCGCAAGAGCGGTTGACATCTTGTACGACTTTGAAACAATCCAGGTTCCCTTGGTGGATTTGTAATAGGTGTACGAAGCGCTGTCGTTCGTTGCAAAGCTCAGATGCTCCGCCATCGTGCAGACTCCGTAATAGAGGTTTCCAAGCGTTATGTTTTTGACTCCTGCATCTCTGAGCATCTTCCAGAGATATTCCATGCAGTCGGTTGAGAAGGAGTTTCCTATTGCAAGCAGCTTGAGTGATTCCGGTACGGTCTTAGGCTCTTCCGTTTTTACGTATTCCGTCGTTTCTTCCATAGTCGTATCCTCGGTTTTTCCGGTTTCAGCCGGCTGTGTGTCAGGAGCTGAAGTCTGTGTGTCCCCGGGCTGTGTCATATCCGGAGCGGGGTCACTGCCACAGGCGCAGAGCCCGAGCAGCGTGGCAGCAAGAAGCAGGTAAATACAGATTTTTTTCATTTAGGAACCCCCTTTCAGTTGAATTGAACGTCTATATACATCGGTATGTGGTCGGAAAGGCGCCAGTAGAAGTCGACCGTTGTCTGTCTGAAGCACAGAATTTTCCAGTCTCCGCGGTTCTTTATCAGCGTGTGATCAATTGCGGTGTCGGAATAATTGCCGGAGTACAATGACGTTGAATATCCTTCGGGGCTGCACTGGTGATGTCCGCGCGTATTGTCGGCGGAGACCGCAATTTTCTGGCAGTCGACGAAATTTCCGTTCAGAAGGTTCTTATATGCCTGTGTACCGGTCGTCGTGTTGAGGTCGCCCTGAATAACCATCGGGCAATTGTACTGCGCTATGAGCTTTTCGGAAAGCGCGACAATTTCGTTTGCCTGTCTTTCTCTGTAGCTGTCGCTTCCCGGTTCAGCGGATTCGCTCTTCCACCAGAGATGCGTGGAAAGGTCAAGAAAACGGGTGCCAGTCGCCTTGTGCTCGAAGAGTGCCCAGTGATAGCCCTTTGAATTTCCGTTATTTCCGTACGAGTAAAGGTGATGACCGTTGTCAATCATCTTCAGTGTGTCTGCATTGTAAACGATGGGTGTATCGTCGGCTTCCGTCGGATACGCAGTCAGCTTTTTGTAATTGAGACCCGCATTGCTCATTTCCTTGAGAATGAGTGTAATCATTACGTTCGACATTTCCTGGAAGTTGATGATGTCGGGCTTAAAGGCGATATAATATGCGGCGAGCGCCGGAGCTCTCGATGCAGCCGAGCAGTCTTCGCCCTTTTCTTTCCATGCAGTCTGGTTTGAATCGCATTTCCAGACGTTATTGGACATTATGCGGATATCCGCACCTTCGGTAAGGCCGAAGATCGCGGTTCCGTATGCGTCACCGCTCTTTGAAAAGCCTTCGGGAATGTCCGTTCCGTTCTGTATGCTGTCAATGAAAACGTTTACCGCGGCTGTAAGTCCCCACAGACCCTTGCCGTTGAGATACAGAATTCCTTCACGGCAGTTTACCGAATACGGCAGCGTTCCGCTCAGTTCTTTGTCAAACGTCGAAGACAACTCGCGCTTGGCGACAGTGCCGATGCATATTTCGCGGTTATTTTCGGCTGTTTTAGTGCTGGGAATGCTTGCAAGCTCGACTCCGCAGACGTCACTGATTGTGGAAATCAGGGTAGATTTCAGAGAGATACAGTCGCTGTCGGAAGCATAGTGAATGCTGTACTCCGACAGGCTCGTACCGGCTATCTGAATTACTCGGCTTGAGTACTCCTTCTTATAAACCTTGTCTTCTGTAAGAAAATCGAGGGTCACGGCGGCCTTGCCGGCTTCGTCAACCGCTTCAAAGGCGGAATTTATGCACTCAATGAAGTATTCAACCGCCTCAACCGTCGAATTATCATTCCCTCCGATGATAAGAATCTTCGGCCCCGACATGCCGACGAACCAGTCACCGGTTGAGAGCTCCTTCAGCTTTTCCGAGCTTTCAGGTCTGTTCGTTGCCCCGATTAATATCTCGGGGTTGTCGTTGTCGGCAGTGTTTCTCGTAATGAAATCCTCTGAAAACGAGGTCTGTCCGCCGACGATTTCCCGGAGCAGCTTATTGAGCTTGCTCGCCTCTGTGACAAGAGCCTGCGACGCGTCGCTCGACCTGATAATCGAAAAGGCAAGCGCCCCGTCCTTTATCAGCAGCGGTCCCAACGCCTTCACCGCTTCGGTCGTCGCTTCTTCTGTATCCGTGACGTCCGTCACGTTTTCGTCCCCGCACGCCGCCAGCGGAATCAGCAGGCACAACGTAAGTAAAATCAGCAATATTCTCTTCGCATTCATTCATATGACCTCACATAATTTTATCTTCCTTTTATTTTACCACACAAACCGTTTTTTTTCAAGATGACAAGATCTGACAGGCGGTGTGAGCGGTACCTGAGAACAGTCCGGGGGACTGTTCGAACCGCGAACAGACCGACCCACAGGGAGACCGTTTCTCCTGTCATACATCACAAAAGCATTGACATTTGGGGCAAAATAGTCCATAATATTAGCATTATATTTTAAGGATAACGATAATGAAATTTGAAAAAGCAATCCCAAATGACAGTGCCGAGCTGATGGCACTGTACCGCACGTCACTTGCCGACCCGTTTTCGGTCTGGACTGAGAATTATCCGGCTCAGGAAAACATTGATGAGGACCTTGAGCTTGACAATTTATTCGTTCTGCGGGAAGCAGGAGCAATAATCGGAGCCATTTCACTCTGCCCACACGATGAGGAGACCGACAGTCTCGAATGCTGGACTGACCGCAGCGGTTCTCACGTGGAGTTCGCCAGAGTCTGTGTGCTGCCCTCCTTCCACGGACGCGGCCTTGCCCTGACTCTCGTCGAAAAAATCGAAGAGGAGGCCCGCCGCCGCGGACACTCGTCCGTGCGTCTGCTCGTAGCAGAGGTCAATATTCCCGCATACAAAACCTACATCAAAGCCGGCTATCACATGATCGGCGAATGCGACATGTACGGTTCGCATTACATCTGCGGGGAAAAATATCTTTGAAAGATGACAA
>DCGL01000155.1:12303-20953 GCA_002314565.1 Clostridiales bacterium UBA1779 | reverse complement strand
AGATGACAAAAGAAACGGTCTCCCCGCGGGTCGGTCGGTTCGCGGTTCGAACAGTCCCCCGGACTGTTCTCAGGTACCGCTCACACCCCCTGTCAGATAACCCTGTCAGATAAAACGCAGAGGGGAAAATCCCCTCTGCGGCTTTTTTATTCGAGCTCGAAGGCTCCGGTGTAAAGTCTGTAGTAAGTGCCTTTTTCGGCGATGAGCTTTTCGTGGTTGCCGCGTTCGATGATATGGCCGTGGTCAAGTACCATGATGACGTCCGAGTTGCGGACGGTTGAGAGACGGTGGGCAATGACGAAGGTCGTTCTGCCCTCCATCAGCTTGTCCATACCTCTCTGAACGATGGCCTCGGTACGGGTATCGATTGAGGAGGTCGCCTCATCGAGAATCATAACGGGAGGATCGGCAACGGCGCAGCGGGCAATGGCGATAAGCTGTCTCTGTCCCTGTGACAGGTTGGCACCGTTGTTTGAAAGCTCCGTATTGTATCCGCCGGGAAGTCTTGTGATGAAGTCGTCGGCTCCGGCAAGCTTTGCGGCTGCGATGCATTCTTCGTCGGTGGCATCGAGTTTACCGTAGCGGATGTTGTCCATAACGCTGCCGGTAAAGAGGTTGGTGTCCTGAAGAACAATACCGAGTGAGCGGCGCAGGTCGCTCTTTTTTATCTTGTTTACGTTGATTCCGTCGTAACGGATTTTTCCGTCGGCAATATCGTAGAAACGGTTGATAAGGTTGGTAATCGTCGTCTTTCCGGCTCCCGTTGCACCGACGAAAGCAACCTTCTGACCGGGTTCGGCGTAAACCGATACGTCATAAAGCACCTGTTTGCCGGGAACGTACTCGAAATCGACGTCGGTAAGACGGACGTCGCCCTTAAGCTCGGTATAGGTGACGGTTCCGTCAGCCTGGTGCGGATGCTTCCATGCCCAGTGTCCGGTGTGCTTATCCGTTTCGGTGATTGTGCCGTCGGCTGCGATTTCGCAGTTGACAAGAGTTACGTAGCCGTCATCGGCTTCGGGAACGGTATCCATAAGCTCAAAAACGCGTTTTGCTCCGGCAGACGCCATGGCAATCGTGTTTACCTGCTGAGCCAGCTGGTTTACGTTTCCGGTGAACTGCTTCGTCATATTCAGGAAAGGAATTACGATATCGATGGTGAGAACCCCGAGACCCACGCCGTTCAGAAGCGACTGAATTGAGGGATTGGGAACCTTTGCAAGAAGCAGAACTCCGCCGACCGTTGCGGTAATTACATAAAGCAGGTTGCCGATATTCATAATAATCGGTCCGAGAGTGTTTGCGTAGGCGTGTGCCCTATAGTTGTCTTCGTAAAGTGCGTCGTTAATCTTGTCGAAATCCTGCACACAGGCCTTTTCGTGAGTGAAAACCTTGACGACCTTCTGGCCGTTCATCATTTCCTGAATGAAGCCCTCGGTTTTACCCATAGACTTCTGAGCTCTGATGAAATACTTGGCGGAGCCTCCGCCGAGCTTTCCGGAAACGGCAAGCATTGCAAGAACCCCGGCCACGACGATAAGCGCAAGCCAGATACTGTAATACAGCATAATGCAGAATACTCCGACGACAATCATGCCGGAGGTCAAAAGCTGAGGAAACGCCTGTGACACAAGCTCGCGCAGGGTGTCGATATCGTTCGTATACGTACTCATAATATCGCCGTGCTTGTGAGTGTCGAAGTAGCTGATGGGAAGATTCTGCATCTTCTCGAACATTTCCTTACGGGTCTTTGCAAGGAAGCCCTGTGTCACGGTCGCAATCATCAGTCTGTATGCGGTCTGGGACACTATGTTCAGCACGTAGAAGGATATAAGAAGGAGTACAACAGGGATAATCAGCGACTTCGAATATTCCCAGGTCCAGCCGTTGTCAAGTGCCTCTTCAATGATGGCAATGACCTTCTGCTGGAAAACGGCGGGCATTACGGCGCATATTGAGCAGAAAATTATGCAGGCTACGATGACGGGAACCATAACGGGAGCGGACTTGACGAGCATTCTGAAAACTCTTGCGAGAATTTTGAAATCAAGGCCCGGTCTTCCCTTCGGCTTTTCCTGCGGCATTTCATTCTGAACGTTTTTTTCAGTTTTCATCACCGTCATCCCCCTTTCCGTTGACCTGCTGCTCGTAAACCTCGCGGTAAATGTCGCTGGTTCTGAGCAGTTCTTCGTGCTTACCGACGGCGCTGATGCGTCCGCCGTCAAGTACGATAATCATATCGGCTTCCTGAACGGAGGCTATACGCTGTGCAATGATAATCTTTGTTGTGGAAGGAATATACTTTTTGAATCCTTCGCGGATAAGAGCGTCGGTTCTCGTGTCGACGGCACTCGTAGAGTCATCGAGAATGAGAATTTTCGGCTTGCGCAGCAGAGCACGGGCTATGCAGAGTCTCTGCTTCTGACCTCCGGATACGTTCGCTCCGCCCTGTTCGATGTATTTGTCGTAGCCTTCCCTGAAGGACTTTACAAATTCTCCTGCCTGGGCAAGCTCTGCGGCTTCGGCAATTTCATCGTCCGTTGCCTCTGCATTGCCCCAGCGCAGATTTTCGGTAATAGTGCCCGAAAACAGCATATTCTTCTGCAGAACCATCGAAACGTTCTGACGCAGGGTGTCGAGGTCGTATTCTCTGACATCGCGGCCTCCGACTCTGACGCAGCCTTCGGTTACGTCATAAAGTCTCGGGATCAGCTGCACGAAGGTTGATTTCGATGAACCGGTGCCTCCTATAACTCCTACGGTTGCACCCGCGGGAATGTGCAGATTGATTTCGTCAAGAGCATACTTTTTTGCCTCAGAGGAGTACTTGAATCGGACTCCTTCAAAATCCACGGAACCGTCGGCAATCTCGTAAACGGGATTTTCGGGATTCGTGAGATTGGATTTCTCTTCAAGAACCTCGTTTATACGTCTGAGCGATTCCATGGAAATAGTCAGAATTACGTAAATCATGGAAAGCATCATAAGAGACATAAGAATCTGCATTCCGTAGGTGAGCATCGAGGACATATGTCCGACGTCGAGGCTCGTGCCTCCGCCGATAATCAGCTTCGAGCCGACAATCAGGACGAAGGCCATATTGAAGTTCATGCAGATTACCATCAGAGGGTTGTTGAGGGCAACGATTTTTTCCGCCTTGGTGAAATCTCGGCAGATTGCATCGGTTGCATTTGCAAACTTATTCTTTTCGTAATCTTCACGTGAAAAGCCCTTTACGACGCGCATGCCTCTTACGTTTTCCTCGATTGACTCGTTGAGCTTATCATATTTGCGGAAAACGCTCCGGAATGCGGGCATTGCCTTTTTTGCGATGAGAATCAGACCGAAGGTCAGAATCGGAATGATGACGACAAAGGTCAGAGCAAGCTTGCCTCCCATAAAGAAGCCCATAAAGATTGAGAAGATGAACATAAGCGGGCAGCGGATTGCCAGTCTGTTGCACATCATATATGACATCTGAGCATTCGAGACGTCTGTTGTAAGTCTCGTAACCAGGGATGCCGAAGAAAATTTGTCGACACTTTCAAACGAGAAGCCCTGAATCTTCGCAAAAAGGTCCGAACGCAGATTTTTTGCAAATCCTGCCGACGCTTTTGCGCAGGTACGACCGCCGATCCAGCCGGCGCTGAGGGAAATAACAGCCATTCCGAGCAGCTCCAGCCCCTTGATGATGACGCTGCTTATATGCATATCGGGGTTTTTGAGCTGATTTATCAGTTCGGCTGTGATGAAAGGGATTACGCATTCAATTCCGGCTTCGACAACCATACATATAAAGGTAATGATTGTCGGAGTTTTGAACTCCCTTACGGATTTTAAGATACGCCTGAACATTATCCTGCCTTTCTGAAGCACAAAATATATCATTATATTATATCATCAATTGGCGTTCCGGTCAACTGAAAAAAACGGTTTTTTGGCAAACCGGTAACCGTTGGTATTGATTATATTATGATAATATGATATAATTTTTTTATATATTGCCATTTTTGCGGAGGACGACGGTGACTCTATCAAGCCTTGAATTTTTATATATCTTTTTGCCGCTCTTCTGCGCAGCCTATTATCTTATGCCGGAGCGCGGCAGAAACGGGCTTTTGCTCTGCGGCAGCCTCGGATTTTACGTTTTCGGCTGTATTTCCTGCCCGGCGGCAATCGCTTTGCTCGTTTTCTTGGTCATTTCCAACTGGCTGCTCGGCCTCGGAATCGAAAGAAGGCCGAGACTGCGCCGTGCGTGGCTCGTCACGGGAATCATTCTGAATATCGGAGTGCTGTTTTTCTTCAAATACGTGAAGGCAATCAGCCCGTCCGCCCTCGAAGCCCTCGGCAAAATCGGCTTTTCGACGATTGCGCTGCCGCTCGGTCTGTCCTTTTACAGCTTCCGCGCAGCCTCGTATCTGTCGGACGTTTACCACGCAAGATGCTATGCCGAAGAAAATCCCCTGCGTTTCGCACTCTGGTTTTCATTCTTCCCCGTCATTCTTCAGGGGCCCATCGTCGGGTATACGGAGCTCGAAAAGCAGTTTTCATCAAGGCAATACTGTATTGAAAATTTCGCATCCGGTCTTCGCACCTTCGTGCTCGGTCTCGGCTTCAAGGTTCTGATTGCCGACAGACTGTTCAGGCTCTGGACAAAAGCCTCAGAACTTAATTTCACGGATATTTCAACACCCCTTGCCTGGCTCTGTATCGTTTCTTACTCAGTTTACATTTACTTCGATTTCGCGGGCTACTCACTTATGGCTATCGGAGTCGGCCGTATGCTCGGCTTCGAGCTGCCCGAAAACTTCCGTCAGCCCTACGTTTCAAAGAGCATGACAGAATTCTGGCGCCGCTGGCACATCACTCTCGGTGCCTGGTTCCGCAAATATATTTACATTCCTCTCGGCGGCAGCCGCTGCTCAAAATGGAGAAACGTCTTAAATCTCTTTGCCGTCTGGCTCTTTACCGGAATCTGGCACGGATCCCACTGGAATTTCATAATATGGGGACTCGGACTCGGCGTCATAGTCGTGATAGAAAAACTGTTTCTCAAGAAATATCTGGATAAGAGCCGCGTCCTCTGCCATATTTACATGGCACTGCTCATTCCTCTTTCCTGGGCCGTTTTTGCCGTTTCCGATATGTCGGTTCTTGCCAATCTGTTTAGCCGCCTCTTTCCGTTCTTCTCTTCAGAAGGAATATGGTTTGCCGAAGGCGACTGGATTTCATATCTTTCAACGTACTGGCCTTATCTCACCGCAGGACTCGTTTTCTGCACGGGAATTCCCGAATTTTTACACAAAAAGTATGAAAAAACCGTTGTCTGGAATATTCTTCTGCTTGCCGTCTTCATAGTATCGGTCTGGTTCATATTCAAAACCGGGGCCGACCCCTTTGCCTACGGCAATTTCTGACACCTTCCGGCAATATTGCCATACAACATCAAAATTCTGTAAATACGGATAAAAAAATGAAAAATGAAAAACTAAAAGCCGTGCTTTCCGTCACGGTATTTATACTCTGCCTGTGTCTGACCTTTCCCTTTGTCACCGGACTTTGCAGCTTTACCTCAATAAAGGATTCTCTCTTCGGTGAGCAGACGACTGCCACCGAAGACACTTTCGACCCGTATGACCCCTATGGGCCCGGCGGTCTTTTCAGCTCCGAATCGGTTCGGACGGAGCCCGTAAATCCGCTAACCGATGAAACGGCAAGTTCACCCGAGACAACAGCCGAGCCCTCTGAAACAACGGAAGCCGTAGAAATCACAAGCGAAATCGAAACACAATCACCCGAAACAAGCGAAGTGACGACCACAGTTGAAATCACAACGGTTGAAATCACAACCTCTGCCCCCGAAACCGAAGCGCTCACCCGTGACAATTACCCGTGGATAATTGCCGACGCAGATTATTTCTCTGACGCTCTGTTTGTAGGAGATTCAAACGTCAACGGTCTGCGCCTGCGCTGCGGTGAGGAGCTCAAAACTGCAACCTTCTTTGCCAAAGACGGACTTATGTGCTCCTCTGTTCTCAAAGAGGACACGGTTATTCCCGTATATCACGGTGCAAGCTCACAGAATCTCGGAGACAGCAACTTTGAAACGCTTGTTAAAAGCGGTAATTTCAAAAAATTCTATCTTATGTTCGGCGCAAACGAAAGCGGTTATGCGGATATGAGCTACGTTGAAAACCAGGTCGCCAGAATAATCACGATGGTAAAGCAGAACGTTCCAGATGCCGTCTTTTGCGTTGAAGCAACTCTTCTCGGCACCAAAGCCTGGTCCGCATCACACAAATACGACAGAAACGGAAATATTCTGAAAATCAACACATATCTTTCAGAACTTGCCGACTGGCATTCGATTGTATATATCGACGCAAACGAACTTTTCGGCGACGGAAACGGAAATCTTGATACACAGTACAGCAACGGATACCATCTAAACGATCCGAAGCATTACCGTACCTGGTCTGCATGGATAGCAACAAAAGGAATCAATTTATCCGTCAGATAAAAAAATACCATTTTTCGACTCACTGAAGTGCCGCGAATAAACCAAATCGGACCAGGGGACGATTCTGGTGGCTCAATTTTGACCGGGGGACAGATGTGCACGCACATCTGTCCCCCGGTCCGCATATCATTCTGCGTCCATCCAGGCGCAGATTTTTTTCTGCCAGTCACTGCCGGCTGAAGCATAATCGCAAAGTGTAAGTGTCTTGCCGTCTGCAGCTTTCAGAGTGCAGACGAGATGGTGAACAAGGTCCGGCTGCGATTTTGCCGCAATCTTTGCGTTCAGGATGAAATCTTCAGACACAGGCTCTGAAATATCAGCCGATGTCAGGCCTTCCTCCTCGGCAAGAACAACAGGGCCGCGGCTTACGCAGATTTTGCGCTTTTCGCGTTCGGTCTGCGTGCAGAGGGTGCCGAACATCTCTCTTTTTGCCCAGTCGATATTGTAGGTCGTGACGCTGTCATAAAGCGGAGCGTGCATCACGGAAAGCGACATATCGAATGCAAGGCTGATTTTGTCCCCGTCGCTCCATTCTTTTTCAAAAGAAATCCATCCGTCGCCTGTGCTCATTTCTGCATTTTCCGACGCCGCGTCCGTCTTTTTTGACCAGCCGGGGGCTCTGAGATTGATTGTGAATTTTTCGTTCTTTTCAAGTTCAAGAATGACCTGAACCGCTCCCTGGGAATAAGGATACGATCCGTTTATGAAAAGCACGGCTTCCTGTCCGGCAGGAGTCCTGAACCGGTACTTCCAGCTTTCAAATCCCGCGATATATGGGCCGTTTTCACCGTTCAGAACCCGGGAGTTGGCAAAAAGTCCGGCTCCTGCAGCGGCAATAGAGGCACAGCAGCCGAAATATCCGCCGTCAGCGAGCTTCTGAAGGCCTCCTGTTTTAACCCCGCGCGTTCCAACTGTCAGGGGGGAGTAGCTGTCGAAGAGCAGCTGTGACGGCTTCATTCTTCCGTCTTCGCAATACTTTTTTACGTCCCTTGCCTGCAGGAATTTCGGGTTGTAAGCACCGAGATATGCATTATAAAAGCTCGTTTCCGTCATATCCGCCCATTTTGCCTTGCCTGTCAGGCGCAGCATTTTTTCGCAGAATTTCATCCAGGTGACGGTAACGCAGGTTTCCTGCATGATTGCCGTATCCGATACGTCGGCCGTCTGGCGCAGGTACGAAGCGTCAAAGAGTTCATGTGTGCAGCCGCAGGAGCCTATCACCGTGACGTCCGTCTCTGCAACCTTTTCGGCGAATTGTTCAACCGTGGCACGGGCCTTTTCGTCTTTTGTCAGATAATAATACTCAAGCAGCCCCTCAAAGCAGGATATCATCTCGTACGCTTTGTTGATTCCGTATTCGTACGGGGCCTTTTTATTTTCGTAAGCCGCTTCAAAAATATTGACTCTCGAACAGGCGCCGGAGTTCACAATATGACGTGCGAAATCCAGATATTTTCCGTCTTCCGTAAGTCTGTAAAGTCTGACGACAGGCTCGAGAACGCTTGCGGAGTTCATTCCTCCCCAGGCGGAACCGGCGGCGGTCGCAGCAATACTTATCTTTCCGTCTCCGATTTTCGAGCAGAGACAGTCGCACTGCTTCGACAGGGATGCAATAATCTGCTTCTCAAGCTCAGAATCCCTGCAGATTTCGATGAAAAATTCAAGGCCGAGCAGCACGTATTTGCGGCACCACAGGTCCCAGGCAAAGAATTCGTGCTCCTCAGGGTAGGTCGATATTCTGCCGTGCTCATCGGCCGTCGACATAATATCGCGAACCGTGTTTTCGAGCACAGAGTAAAGCCTCGGTGATTTCGTGTACTGATAAACGAGCACTGCTCCGCGCATCATTTTGCCCCAGTATTCGCCGCACCAGATTCCGTTTTTGCCGTCGTTGCGCACGCGGAATTCTTCGACGAAACGTGCCCAGAGGGATTCGTCGCAAAGCTGCTTGTTTTCTATATCCAGGCAGAGTGCTCCTGCAGTTCCGTAAATTTCTTTTTCTTCTCTGTTATCCTTCAGCACCTGAAGCTCTTCATTCCCGAAAAAATCGTATCTTGCCATTTTTGTTCTCCTTTTATGCCATCGTTTCAAGCATTTTCAGGGTGACCTCGGCGGGGCTCTTCTCTCCTG
>DCGL01000155.1:5225-12293 GCA_002314565.1 Clostridiales bacterium UBA1779 | reverse complement strand
CCTGCCGTGAATTTGCGGAATTCTTCGAGCACGTATTCGCCGAGTCTTTCGGTTTCCTTGCCGAAGGCTCCGGCGATATGCGGGGTCAAAAATACGTTTTCAAGCTCGTAAAACGGGCTTCCTTCAACGGGAGGCTCGGGATACGTGACGTCGAGAACCGCAGTCATATCCGGCTTTTCCCTGAGAGCGCGGATGAGGTCCTCTTCAACCACCTGCGCCCCGCGGCCGGTGTTGATGAACACGGCGTTCTCCTTCATTTTTGAGAACAGACTGTAATCGTAAATTCCGACAGTTGCCGGCAGATTTGCAATGTGATTGGAAATAACCTGACATTCGGAGAATATTTCTTCAAGACTTGTTTTTCTGACACCGAGCTGTGCTGCCTTTTCATCAGACAGGAAGGGGTCGTAAACGAGAATTTCGAGTCTGCAGGATTTTAAGTGCTGAATAACCTGCTTCCCTATCATTCCGGCACCTAAAATTCCGACCTTTATATCGAAGTTTCCGGGCAGAGTCTTGAAATATTTCTTTGCCGCCTGTCTGCCTTCGGGACTGCGGGTTCTGCGCGTGATGAGATAAAAGCCCTTGCCGGCAAGCAGAATCTGAGACACCGCATATTCGACAACGGGGACGGAATTGGCTTCCCAGGCAGAAAAAACGTGAACTCCGCAATTTATATACGGACGGGCGAAATACTGCACCGTACCTGCGGCGTAAAACACGCATTTCAGATTCGGAAGGAGCACTCTGATTTCGTCCTCCGTCAGCTCAGCCATACCCCAGGTAGCGAAAATACAGTCAACATCCTCAAATCCGCCGCGTCTTAAGTCGTCTGCCGTGTAAACGGAAGCAGTCCCTTCTGTGCAGTCAAGCCCCGCCTCTGCAATCAGCGACTGAAGCGTCGCTGCGTTATATGCTTCAAACATCCTTTTTCCGCCGACCAGTATACTTCTCATTATATGTCCTCCGAATTATCACTGATAATATATTGATATAATTTTACCCTTTGGACGGCTGTATGTCAACCCGAAAATCATTTTTTAGTCATATTGTGAAAAAACACTTGCAAAATCCGTGGCTTTGTTATATTATTGAGCGGTATGAATGCATAGGTTCATTTGCAGGTATGCTTCCGGATTGTTTTCAGCCCGGGAAGCCTGCGGAATCCGGATTATACGTAAAAAAATAATTATCCGAGGTAAAAATGAGAACACACGCCGAAATATATGAAGTAATTGAAAAGCTTATGCGCGAAGCAGGAAAAATCATTCTCAGCGCACATGACCCGGACAGCGACCGCTCACTGCACGTAAAACCCGGTACGCAGAATTTCGCTACCGATTATGACATCGCCGTCCAGAATTTTCTGATTGAAAACATAAAAAACTCCTTTCCCGAGGCGCTGTTCATCGCCGAAGAAAAGGACAACGATTCTGACGTGCTGAGGGGTGAGATGTGCTTCATCATCGACCCGATTGACGGCACGAACTGCTTTATGCACAACTGCCACATGTCCTGCATTTCAATCGGAATCGTCTCTCACGGTGACGTCGTTTTCGGGGCAATTTACAACCCGTACACCGGCGATCTCGTTCACGCCTTCAAGGGGGAAGGAGCCTATGTCAACGGCCGTCCGACCCACGTTTCCGAACGCCCGATGGAAAGAGCGATGGCAGTTTTCGGTCCTTCACCCTATTACAAGGACACGCTTTCAAAGGCCTCCTTCGATATGGCGCGCGAGCTTTTCTGCCGCTGCGTTGACATTCACCGCACCGGCTCCGCCGCCATCGACCTTGCAAGCATTGCCTCCGGCAGCTGCGATTGCTTCTTCGAGCTCATTCTTCAGCCCTGGGACTACGCCGCCGGAAAGCTCATCATCGAAGAGGCAGGGGGCATCATCACCGCTATGGACGGCTCCCCCGTCACGCTTGACAAGCCATCGTCAATTATCGCAGGAACCCCTGTGACTTATCCCGTTCTGCTTGAACTTGCAAAGAAATACAATCCGTGGCATTAACAGATGACAAGGGACGGTTCTTTTGTCATCTCGCCGTTTTGGTCAGATGACAGGGGACGGTTCTTTTGTCATCTCGCCATTTGGCTGAGATGACAAAAGAACCGTCCCCTGTCATCTTTTTTGCGATTTCACCTGTAAGCCGGGTTCTGTCGAGAACGGCCATCTATCTTGTCTGCAGATTGCTCTGCAGCTCTGTGCCACCCGGGAATATATGTCGGGCCGACAATTCCCATACGGTGTTGCTTCGGATAGGGTTTACAGCGGACGCACGTTACCGTGCGAACTTGCGGGCTCTTACCCCGCCTTTCCACCCTTGCCACGCACGCTTTCGCGCCGTTCGGCGGTTTATTTCTGTTGCACTTTCCCGGCGGTTACCCGCGGCTGACGTTATCAGTTATCCTGCCCTGCGAAGCCCGGACTTTCCTCACGGTAATACCTTTCGGCAACATACCGCGCGGCCGTTCGGCGAAGTCACTGTATAATTATATTCATTTGTCCGGATTTTGTCAAGAAAAAGATGACAGGGGACGGTTCTTTTGTCATCTCGCCATTTGGCCGAGATGACAAAAGAACCGTCCCCTGTCATCCGAATTACTTATTCAATCTCCAGCGGGACGAACGTGAACTTCGTGCAGTCAACAAGACCGCGATTGGTAAGGCGCAGTTCGGGCAGGCAGGCGAGCGGAATCAATGCCATAGTCATAAACGGAGACGGTATGTCACAGCCGATTTCGCGCCAGGCTGAATTCAGTCCGAGTACTTTTTCATTCATAACTTCGACGGGAAGCGGATTCATAAGGCCGGCAAGCGGCAATTCGACAAGGCCGAGGACCTTGCCGTCGCGGACGGCGCACATTCCTCCGCCGCATTCAATCAGCGTGTTTGCCGCAAGAGCCATATCTGCGTCATTCGTTCCGACGACCAGCAGATTGTGAGCATCGTGAGCGACGGTCGAAGCCATGGCTCCGCATTTGATGTCGAAGCCCTTGACAAAACCGACGCCGTGCTTTCCGGTTTCGTGATGACGCTCGAAGACGAAGGTCTTGAGCACGTCCTGTGAAACGTCGGATTCAAGGCAGCCGTCCTTGACCTTCAGCTTTACGTGCTTTTCGTAATCGCTGACACGGGCGGGAATTATCTCGATGGCCCGGATTTCGGCCTCCTGCTTTTTATCCGTCGGCACTCTGAAGGTTTCAGCGGTGATCTTTTCACCGACGTGCATCGTGTTCATGGCATACGACGGATATGTAAACTCTTCGAATTCGTTGAGCATCTTTCCGCCGGCAGCGACGAGCTCGCCGTCGATGATGACCTCATCAACGTCGAATTTTGCAAGGTCGGACACAAAAACGATGTCCGCACACTTGCCGGGAGTAATTGAGCCCAGCTCATGATCCATTCTGAAGCAGGTCGCGCAGTTGATTGTCACCATCTGAATCGCACTGATGGGGTCGATTCCGTTGGCGACTGCAAGGCGGACAAGATAATCGAGATGTCCTTCGTTGAGCAGCGTTGAGGAATGGTTGTCATCCGACACGATAACGGCAAAACGCGTATCGACGCTGTGCTCGGTAATCGCCTTGCAGATGACGGGCAGGTCGTGCCAGGCGGAGCCCATTCTCATCATCGCATACATTCCGAGGCGCATTTTCGCAATCACGTCCTCGGCGCGGGTTGATTCGTGGCAGCAGCGCGCTCCCGATGCAATATAGGCGTTGAGTCCGCGGCCGGTTTCGGGTATTGAGAAGTGTCCCGTTACTACCTTGTCTGCAGCCAGCGTATTGCCCGTGATTTTGTGAGTCTCCTCAACTCCGCCGAGAACACCGGGGAAATTCATCATCTCGCCGAGTCCCACGACGTCGTCGCGCTTCATCTCCTCGGCTATATCTTCAGAGCTTACCAAAGAGCCGGAGTCCTCAAATCCCGGAACGGCGGGTACGCATGAAGGAGTGGTCACCATTGCCTTGAGAGGAGTTCTCTTTGCGTCCTCCATCATCAAATGGACCCCGTCAAGACCGAGAACGTTGCAGATTTCATGCGGGTCCCAGTAGATTCCGACGGTTCCGTGCGGAACGACGGCGCGGGCGTATTCGCCGACGCTCAGCATACTCGACTCAACGTGAATATGCCCGTCGAGCAGACCGGGGACGATGTATCTTCCCTTCGCATCAATGACCTTCGTGTCTTTTCCGATGCAATGTCCGGCGTCGCCGACCAGCGCGATGCGCCCGGAGTGAATGGCTACGTCGGTGTTTTCAATAATTTCATGAGTGCAGACGTTTACAAGCTTCGCGCCGGTGATTACGGTTTCGGCGGGAATTCTTCCCATAGCAACCGCAGAAAGGTCTGCGGAGCACTGCCACAGCTGCTTTTTGCAGAATTTTGTTATCATTTTTCCCTCTCTGATTTCAACTTCGAGCTGTTTTTTCGCTTATTTTCTTGCAGCCAGTTTTTCGGCTACGAGAGGACGGTATTTAGCGAGAACTTCTGAAGCAACGATGCGGCAGTATTCGGCCTGCTCGGGTGTTACTTCGACGTCGAAATCATTGAAGGTGTTGTTTCTGACGTCGCGGCCGGAAATTGCTCCCCAGACGGTAAGCGCAAGAAGATAACGGCCGATTCCGTAGTCTGCGTGGAAGCCGTCTCTGTGAACCTTTTCAAGTCCGTATTCGGCTTTTCTCTGCCAGAGTGTGAACATGGCTTCGCCGTCGGGAATAAAACCGTCAGCCTTAACGTCATCGAACATCTGCCAGTAATCCTTCACGATGGCCTCGAAGTGAGGTTCGGGCTCGGTGAAGGAGGTCAGTTTGAAGCGGGGAGTCTCATATTCAAAGGTCCAGGTCTGGTGCACGAAAAGCTTGGCTCCGGGATTGAGTCTGCGGATATAAGCAGCAAGCTCGTTTGCGTAAGGCTGATAGGTTTCCGGTTCACCGCTTCCGGGGCTGTTCTGCTGTGTGAAAATAACGTCCCACTCCTCCATCAAGAGCGCGTGCTTGAGAGATACCATCCAATCGGTGCGGAAACCGTTGATTTCGTAAGCGTATGCGGGCTCCTCAGAGAGCATATTGCGGTAATGGCGGTAAAGTGAGCAGCCTCCGATGTAAAGATTTACAACCTTGATTTCCTTTTTGTCGGCACGGGCGACACCCCAGAGGTATCTTGTGCAGTCAGAGCCGAAGCTGTTGCCGATACAGAGAATTTTAAGCATGAAAAACTCCTTCCGGACCCGGGTATTATTCCTTTACGGGTTCTTTATATGTTTTATATATTTAGCAGTGTTAATTTCCGATATATCTGTAAATTTTGGTAAATCCGTCGAATTTTGAGGCTGAAATGCTTATTTCGCGTATTGAATTGTCCCATTTTGACGAATTCTTTACGTTGTCGTCACCGCCTGAAGCCTCAATCAGCTTTCCGTCGCCGGAGTAAATCATTGCATGCGTCGGCGTAAGAAGAATATCGCCGGGGATAAGATCATAAAGAGATTCCGGCTTTTCGACAAGAGCCCAATATTTTTTGTTGCTGATGGCCTGATTGCTGTCATTTGCCAGGTTGATGTTCCCGGATTTGCAGTTTACGACAACTGAAATATCGTAGCCTTCCTTGATTGCTCCTGCACCGTGGCAGTAAGCGGCGGTAACGAGAGGATTGCAGCAATAGGTTTTGAGCTGGTCCTCGTAATTTGCTCCGTTTTTGCATTTCGTGCCGGTTTTTGAGTTTGTTCCGCAGAAATAGCAGCCGTAGTGATGAGCCCAGTCGTTGTGTCCGTAATGAAATTCATTGTCATTTGCAATCATTCTTGCCCACGTTACGGCGGCATTTGCCTTGAGCAGGCTCAAAGACATATACACTTCGACGTTTTTGCTCTCGATCACCTTTCCTTCGCCTTCGTCGCAGACGGAGTAATATCCGTTCGTCCCCATCTTCGTTATGTGGACGACGTCATTTGCCTTTTTCACGGAAACGGCTGTGGCAGCGTCTTCACTAACCTTTACCTGAATTCCGTCGGCTGTGCATAGTCCGTAATAGAAAATCTGAGTTTCATCGGCTCCGCGCGGGGAAATCAGCATGGTTATGCGCTTTGCGGAACGATAGAATGTGAGCTCCACCCTGTATTTATCATTGTAATACTCGTACGTCGGGTTCTGAACTCCTGTCTCCACACTGAAACAAACAAAGCCTTTTGCTTCGAGCTTTGCAAGATAATCCTTGAAAATCTGTACAGACACGGATTTTATAAATGCATAACCGACCTTGCGGATATCGCTGTAGGTGTTCTGAAGCTCAGCTCCGTCAACGACGGGCACTGAGGCCAGGGCGTCGGATATCCGGACTCTGCGATTGAGCTCGGTTACGGGGACGGTTACCGAAACGGACTTGTCATCGTTCGCTTTTTTGAACGCATCAAGCGTAATACAGAGCTTGTCGATGGCATATTCGTAATCTGAATCCGACCCGGCGTAAATAACGATACTGTTCTTCACCGTCCAGATAATGTATTCCCCGTAAGTGATATAGCCGGATACTTCACGTCTTTCGTCGCGGTCAACGTTTCCGATCAGTATTTCATATCCGTCTTCGCTCTTTTCGTAATCCGTTGTGATTTCGACGCTGCCGGCAGTGACATATTTCATCTCAAGGAATTTTTTCAGATTAACGGCGGCCTTGACTGCTGCTGAATCGGATCCGGCAGCGTCGGGTCTTACAATTCTGTACTTGACCTCACCGTTAACAACCAAAGCGTGCTCCGAAAGTACCGGGGCTTCGGTTTCAATCGGTTCCGTTTCCGTTACGTCGATGCCGACAGTCTCGCTCTCTGCTATTCCCGACTCATCAATTGCAGGCTCTGACGCACATCCTGCAAGCGAGGCGGCGAGCAAGAGCCACGACACGGCAAGCATCAGTTTCTTCTTTTTGTTTTTTCGTGTATGAATTTTCATCGTCTGCTTCTCCTCAAAGATAATTACAATTATTATATCATACTTAAAGAAAAAAAAGAAGAAGAAAAACGAGAAATCTTGTAGCCAGGGGACGTAAGTGGTGGTGCAAAA
>DCGL01000155.1:0-5172 GCA_002314565.1 Clostridiales bacterium UBA1779 | reverse complement strand
CACCACTTACGTCCCCCGGCTACAAGATTAAGCTGCAGTAAAAAGCATCCCGGTGCCGTGGCACCGGGATGCGATATCGGAAATATTAATTCTCGAAGGGGAACTTGTAGGAAAGGCCGCACTCGTCTCTGAGGGCGATGAATTCCTTCTGGATGGCTTCGCCGACGGGAACGCCCTTGTCCTTGCGGTCGAGCCAAGAGAGATATTCTTTTTCACCGGCAGTGTAGATTCTCTCAGCGCCGGGAGCCTTCTTGGAGTTTCTCAGATCTCTGAGGATACCGCCGGTTGTCTTCTCGAAGGTGTCAAGGCCCATAAAGAATTCAGGGTTGATGACGAAGAAGAAGTGGCCGAGGTGATACATGCAGGGCTTGCCGTTCTCATCCTTGCCGTTGAGAGCCTTCATGTAAGGACCGCCGGCGAGAGCAGCGGAAAGAATCTCAACGATGGTTGTAAAGCCGTATCCCTTGTAGCCGCCGGTGCTTTCGCCGGGGCCGCCGAGAGGAAGCAGAGCAGCCTTGCCGGCTCTCATATCCTTGAGGATGGCGCCGGAATCTGTGGGGGAATTGCCCTCATTATCTGTTACGAGTCCTGAAGGTGTGGGCTTGCCCATTCTTTCATAGAATTCAATCTTACCGTTCTGAATTGTGGAGGTAGCGCAGTCGAAGTTGAAGGGGAACTCTTCGTCTGTAGGCATTGTGAAGGTAAAGGGGTTGGTGCCCATCATAGGCTCTACGCCCCAGGTGGGAGCAACTGAAGGTCTTGCGTTTGTTCCGGAAATACCGATCATGCCGGCCTTTTCAGCCATTGTGGTCCAGTAACCGGCTATGCCGTAGTGGGTGGAGTTCATAACCGTTCCGCCGGCCATGCCGTACTTCTTTGCCTTCTCGATGAGCATTTCCATCATCTTGTGGGAGGCAACCATACCCATACCGTCATGGGCATCGATAACGACAGTTGTTTCGGTTTCTTTTACAACTTCAATCTCGGTTACGGGCTTAAGAGTGCCGTTCTTGATTCTGTCGAGGTAAATCGGCTTGAATCTGTTGCATCCGTGGCTTTCAATTCCGCGGCGGTCTGATTCAAGAAGAACGTCAGCGCAGATGCGGGCGTCAGCTTCCGGTACACCGTAAGCCTTGAAAACGTCGATCATAAAGTTGTTTACGAGATCCCAGGCTACGTAGGGTCTGGTTTCGATTCCGTGTTCGTTTGCCATTTTTACAAACCTCTCTTTATATTTATAATATTATTTCGTATTCAACATACATAGTTATTATATCACAATGCAGAGTTAAAAACAATAGATAAAACCAAAATCGCTGATTTTGCATATTGAGAAGACTCTTTATTCGAATATGTTCGAACAAACTGCATTTTTCAGCTTCAACGCAGCAAAAACCTGCAGTCTGTCACGGCATCCGGCTGCATCAGGCAGTCAGGCACGTTTTTCATTCCGAACGCTAACGCTGATGAAGTATCCGCTTTCATCCGGCAGTCATTCGTGCTTTTTCTTTCGGAGCACAAACGCCGAGAAGCATACGACACCCCAAACAAAAGGCAAAGCAAGTGCAAGTGATGCCCCGCATCCGGACTTCTTCCCTGAAGCATTTTCAGCCTCAGTACCTTCTGCCGAAGTATCATCCGACTGTGCGGTTTCAGTACTCCCCTCCGCAGCCGCTTCCGTAGCTGCTTCAGCAGCTTCCGTACCGGCTTCAGTAACAAGCGTCGTATCTTCTGCGACGAGTTCGGTTTCAACTGTCTTCCCGTCTTTCATCAGAACGGGCTCGCTTACAATCGTATATGAGGTCCCACTCGTCGTTCTTGCCGTATATGTATAGAATTTCGTAACTTCGCCGTTCCCGTTTTCGTTTACAATAACTTCTTTTACCTTCGAATTTGTAAGCGAAAGCTCCTTCTTCGTTCCGTCATAGGTTTCAACAAAGAGTTTTCCCTCTTCGAACGTCAACCTCTTTGCATAGCCCGATGCCCACTGCGAATAATTGGTCGTAATGCCTCTGATCCCCATCACGAAATATCTGTCAAAATCCGCCTGCTTGTTGAAGGTCCAGCCCCAGGTTCCGATTCCGCGCAAACGCAGGGCCGTGATGAGATTCGGGCCGAGCGCTCCTGACGCATAGCTCGGGCTGTATACGGTGGACGAGGTCTGCAGCTCCTCCATCAGAATTTCCATTACGTCCTGATATGAGGACTCCGTCGGCGAAATACTGCTGTTGAGATAGGCCCCGCTGACACCCGGCAGGTATTTTCGGACTTCCGTTATTACTTCCGGATAGAAGGAGATCACAACTATCTGATTCAGTATGTCATATTTTTTCACCGTCTCGGCAAGCGGCTTCGCCACGCCGAGATTCGATGACTTAAGCTCTATGACGACTGTTTTCCCTTTGTCCTTGACTTCTTTGAAATAGTCCTCAAGTGTCGGAATCGGTTCCGTGGGAACCGAGGAGTTGATATCTATCTGATACTTGCTCAGCTGTGCTGAGGTCATCGCCGTGACAGTGCCCGAGCCGTTCGTCGTTCTGTCTATCGTCGTGTCGTGCATAACGACAAGAACCCCGTCTTTCGACAGATAAATATCGTTTTCAACCATATCCGCGCCGAGCGAATAGGCCTTTATACAGCCGGCAAGCGAATTTTCCTGCGCAAGTGAAGGCACCCCGCGGTGACCGATGATATTCGGCATGCTCGTCAGGGTATTTGCTTCAGTGTAATAGGTTTTCAGATTGTCTTTAAGTAAAGAAACGTCCTGTGAAAGTATCGCCGTGACACCGCAGTTGACAGCCCTGACGTTCTTCTCAGTGGTGTCGTCAGTGGTGCCCCAGACGCAGATATATCTGTCCTGCAGATATTCGACGCTGTCGTAATTCAGATGATTTAGAGGCAGGATTATGCTTCTTATGCCGTTTTCAACGGCACTTATCCTGACTTTTTCAATATCAAAGAGGTTGTCGGACGCGTTTCCCGACATATCCCATACGGTGTTTGCGTATTTCCAGACGGAGCGCAGTTTTTTCAGCACCGACACGTCATCCGAAATCACGTATGCGTCCTTTATATTGTTCTCCTTCAGCTCATTTGCAAGAACCGCGGCATCCGCAGAACCCGAAACACGGAACGCGGGGATGATTTTTCCGTCAAGTTCCGTCATAATATCCGCGATTTTTACGTATTGATACTTCAAAGCCCCCGTCTGCATAATCTGCAGCTTCGCAGCACGGCTTTCGTCCGTTTTACCGGTATCTCCGACGTACCGGAAAACCGCAACGGCGGGAAGCGTCGTAGCGAGTTCTGAGTATTGAAGAGTCGTTGCCACATCCGTCGCCGAAAAAGGTGCGCATGACAGCTTGGTTTCGACTTCAGCCGGCACTGCATAAGTCTGTTTATTATCGCTGAAATCCGAGTTTTTATTGACCGTAACCTTGATACCGCCGACTGTCATTGTGACTCCGCGGACCTGAAAACCTATATCTCCTGCGGAATACGGGGTTGCATCGTATGATAGGATTTTGGCTCCGTCAAGATAATAAACGGCATCCGCACCGCAGACGTCAACCTTCATTGCGGCAAACTGATCCTTTTTCTGCGAAGCCGCGCTTTTTTTGATTACGTTCCATGCGTTTCCGCTCGTTCTTTCTGCCAGCTCGCAGCCGTTCGACAGAGTTGAATTGTATCTCATGCAGAAATGCATATAGGGATAGTCTTTATTCTGAACCCTGTACATAAGCGAACCCCAGCGCGAATCAGCCGTAGCCCCGCTCAGTTTCACCTTCGACTCGACAACGTAATCCGCAAAATCCGCGAGTATATCAGCTGCCACAAGGACTCTGATATATGCGTCCCCTGAATTCGAGGCGTTGAGAACGAGGGTCTTATCCTGTTCATTTGCCGATATTTTGGCTCCGCTCGTCTGCTGAACGGTTTTATAAGCGAAGTCCCCGTCGGATTCAAACAGAACCCAGTCGCTGTCGGACTGATTTTTTGCGACGACGTACACCGTCCTTGTCCTTGTGCCGTCACTCGCCTTGATTGCTGTCACTCCTGCCTTATCCGGAGTGATAAGCGCAGAAACAGCGTGGCCTTCGGCATCAGTCCAGGTGAGTTTATCTCCGCTTACTGCGGCAGACTTATCATCAAACTGAACCTTGCATTTTGCAAGGTCAAGCGTCTCTCCGACGTTCGTGCACAGAGCAGGAGAATTATACGTTGCGTTCAGAATCTGCTCCCCTGCTGCACCGGCCGGCAGACAGACGGCGGCAGACGGCAAAAGCAGAATCAGAACAAGCACCAAAGACAACAGTTTTTTTGTCATATCTGACCTCCGCACCGGATGTTTGAAAGCATCCGAATTCATCTCCTTCTGCGGCCTCCGACCGAGGCGGCTATGAGCATAAGTCTTAAAAGCTGAAGAATAGTCGCGGCAAGGGCGGCCACGTAGGTCATGGCAGCCGCAAACAGCACTTTTTTAACTCCTGCCAGCTCATCTTCGGTCATAATGCAGTTTTCTCTGAGCGCCTTGACGGCTCTGCGGGATGCGTTGATTTCAACCGGCAGCGTGATAAGCTGGAAGCCGACGACAAACAGGAAGATATAGACGCCGGCAGTGGCAAGCGTCGGCGAATCGAGCAGAACTCCTAGAAGCAGCACCGGCCAGGAAAACCACGAGCCGATATTGGCAACCGGAACGGACAGCATTCTCAGCTTGAGCGGCCAGTAATTGTCCGCGTGCTGCAGAGCATGACCGCATTCGTGAGCGGCAACGCCGATTGCCGCGATACTTGACGAGCGGTACGTGCTGTCGGAAAGGTTCAGCGTCTTTGTCGTGGGATTATAATGGTCGGAAAGATTTCCGTGCACGTGACCGATGGCGACGTCGTTTATATATGCATCACGTAATATAGCGTTGCAGACGTCGTATGCATTTGTGCTGCCCGGCAGGAACTGTTTATTGTAGATGCTGAAAATGATTTTCATGACAACCGACGCAATAATACTGATGAGTGCGCCGAGAAGAACGAGCACGTAAGTCGGATCGTAAAGCAGATAAATCAAACCCATAATTTTTTCTCCGTTTCTGAAATATAACAGTAATATACCATCTTTGACTGCGATTGTCAAGATTTGCGGGAGCATTGTCTGTGTCAAGTTTTTGTAGGA
>DCGL01000100.1 GCA_002314565.1 Clostridiales bacterium UBA1779 | reverse complement strand
TTCCTGTCCCTCGCGGATTTACAACATAATAAATAATAATGTTGTAAATATGGGAAATCATCTGGCGGCAAATAGCTGTTTTGCCTCATGGGAATCTCACCCCCGCCTTTCTCGTCGCCGGCCACGTACAGAAGTATCATTATAACTCAGACAGATCTTGGCCCAACAGATAGCAACTCTGTTTGTGCAGTCGGAGTTCTCGCTCATTTCAAAAGAAACTCATGGCGTACCGCTGCCCGGCTCATTATCTGAGATAACGTACCAGATGATTTGGTATTCAGTTTTAAAAGAACGTGAATCGGTTTGACCGGTTGACCCGGTTCATTGCCGCTTCACTATATAGGACAAAAAGGGGCATTTTGTTCGGGGTGTTTTGAAAAAAACTTTAAAAAAATAAAAAAAGCCTGTTTTTTCGCCTATACAAAAGCATAGGTAAAAAAGCAGACTTCAGATATACAGCTATTCACAGTTCTCACAATACTTCTCGCACATAATAACTTATAAGAAAATATGCGAACTTGTAAGAACTTACATGCGATTGATGCATATTTTGGCATATGCGTGGCATAGATTGGCATAGATTTTGGCATAAACCGTGATTTTTGAGGGTTCCGGCACATCAAAAACACCATTGATTTTCCAAATAAAAGGCAAAAAAATAACCCGTCTTCAGCTTGATTCTGAAGACGGGTTATGCCTTTATTTGGGTTGTTTGCTCACTTAAAGGCACAATATCGACGTTTTTGCACGTTTATCGATATTAAAAGCCTTAAGCGAAGTCAATTACTTTTCTTCTTTGTCGGAATTCTTTCTTTCAGCGATGTCCTTCATTGTCGGGAACAGCAGCACGTCTCTGATGCTTGCACTGTCTGTCAGCAGCATGCAGAGGCGGTCTACGCCGAAGCCGAGGCCGCCTGTCGGGGCCATGCCGTATTCGAGGGCGTTGATGTAGTCGTAGTCGACCTGAGCCTTTGAAGCGGGGTCTGCGGCCTTGCGCTCGGCCACCTGGCGCTCGAAGCGCTCACGCTGGTCGATGGGGTCGTTGAGCTCAGAGAAGGCGTTGCCGAACTCGGTGGCGTTGATGAAGTATTCGAAACGCTCGGTGAAGGCGGGGTCGTCCGGCTTGCGCTTTGCAAGCGGGCTGATTTCGACGGGATAGTCGTAAATGAAGGTAGGCTGAATGAGGTTCTCTTCGACGTAGGCGTCGAAGAATTCGGCGAGGATGGCGCCCTTGGTGTGCTGCTCGGGCAGCTCAACGTTGTGAGCCTTGGCGCAGGCGATGGCGTCCTCGTCCGTCTTCCAGTCGTTGAAATCAACGCCGGAGTACTTCTTGACGGCTTCAATCATCGTAAGGCGCTCCCAATGGCCGAGGTCGATTTCCTTGCCCTGGTAGGTGACGACGTTGGTGCCGCAGACCTTGAGGGATACCTGCTTCATCATATCTTCGACAAGGTCCATCATGCCGTGGAAATCGGTGAAGGCCTGGTAAAGCTCGATTGATGTGAATTCGGGGTTGTGCTTGGGGTCCATACCCTCGTTGCGGAAGATACGGCCGACCTCATAAACGCGGTCCATACCGCCGACGATAAGGCGCTTGAGGTAAAGCTCGGTCTCAATTCTGAGAACCATATCCATATCGAGGGTGTTGTGGTGCGTAAAGAAGGGACGGGCGCTGGCTCCGATTTCAAAAGGAGTCAGAATGGGGGTATCGACTTCAAGGAAGCCGCGGTTGTCAAGGAAGGAGCGCAATTCGCGAAGAATGAGCGAGCGCTTTACGAAGGTGTCCTTGACTTCGGGGTTTACGATGAGGTCAACGTAGCGCTGACGGTAGCGCTGCTCGGTGTCGGTGAAGCCGTGGAACTTCTCTGGAAGAGGAAGGAGTGCCTTGGCCAGCAGCTTCATGGAAGTTGCGTGGACGGAGGTCTCGCCCGTCTTCGTGACGAAGACGAAGCCCTCGATGCCGATGATATCGCCGATATCCCACTTCTTGAAGCCGAGGTTGTATACTTCTTCGCCGAGGGAATCGCGGGAGGCGTAAACCTGGATTTCGCCCTCTCTGTCCTGAATGTGGGCGAAGGAGGCCTTGCCCATAATGCGGCGGGACATCATACGTCCGGCGATGTGAACGATTGTCTTGGGAGCGGACTCCTCTTCCCCTTCAGCGGGAGGAACGAAGGAGGTCTTGATCGAGGCGCTGTAAGCGTCTACGTCAAACTTTGTAATGGTAAAGGGATCGGCACCGGAGGCCTTGAGTCCCGCGAGCTTCTCGCGGCGGACTGCAAGCTCGTTCATCGGTGTCTGAACCTGGTTGTTATTATCTGCCATTTCGGACTCCTTCTCAGGCCTTCTTGGTTCTTTCAACCTTCTTGATTTCAAGAACGTATGAAGTCTTGGGGGCTTCTACCGTAACCTTGTCGCCGGCATGATGACCCATAAGGGCCTTGCCGATGGGGGACAGGTCGGAAATCTTGTTGTCAAGGGCGCTGACTTCGTTGGAACCGACGATGATGTAGGTGTCCTCTTCGTCTTCATCGGGGTCATAGACGACGACTGTTGAGCCGACGGATACTTTCCCGGTGTCTATCGTGGATTCATCGATGATTTCGGCGTGCAGAATCTTTTCTTCAAGTTCTTTGATTCTGGCCTCTGTCTTGGCCTGCTCTGTTCTTGCCTCGTCGTACTCGCTGTTTTCGGAAAGGTCTCCGAATCCTCTTGCGACTTCGATGTCGTGTACGATTTCGGCGCGGCGGGTGTTTTTGAGATAGCTGAGCTCATCTACGAGCTCCTTGTAGCCTTCCTGGGTGTAGGTGACGGTCTGATTTGCCATAATGATGACCTCTTTATGTTTATTTTTTTATTTTATTTTATAGCGGCTATAGCGGCCTGAAGCTGATTGTCTTCGGTGTCCGAGATGTCGTATATATTTCTGGTTTTGAGAGCCTCGTCAAGATCGATTTCGACGTTCGGGTAAATTCCGATTCCGTCGTAGCCCTCCGAGATGGGCGGGAAGTACTTTTTGGTTGTGAGCTTGAGTGCTCCTTCATAACCGTAATAAGCGAGGCTGATGACGGTCTGCATGCTTCCCTTGCCGAAGGTTTTGGTGCCGGCGATGACGGACACGCCGTAATCCTTGAGGGAGGCAGTGAACAGCTCTGCGGCGCTTGCCGTGCTGCCGTTTGTGATGACTGCGGATTTGCCGTATACGTAGGAGCGGTATTTGCCGATATCGTCTTCGCTGATATTGCAGCTGTAATACGAAGACGTCTTCTGGTAGTTCACAACATTGACGGTGGTCGTTTCGCTGTTGCCTTCTCTGTCCTTGGTGATGATGACCGTGTCATCCTTTTCGAGCAGCAGACTCAGTACTGCAGTGATGGAAGCAAGGTCTCCGCCGGGATTGTAGCGGACGTCGAATACGTAGTATTCGCAGCCCTCGGCGATGAGTGAATCCATGGCTTCACGGAATTGAGTGGGGGTTGTCAGATCGAAGCTCGTGATTTTCACAACTCCGACTTTTTTTCCGTATTTCTGAGTTTCACAAACGTGATACATAACGGACTGGGCCGTGATTGCGGCGCGGACGATGCTGAATTCAATCGGGTGCTCGGCGTCGCCGCCGCGGACTACGTTGAATTTTGCCGTTGTGCCTGCGGCTCCCTTGATTTTGCCGACAGCCGCCTCGTATCCGATGTCTGCAACGGTGTAAAGAGTGCCCGAGGAATCGATAACGGAGACAATTTTGTCACCGATAAGAATCCCGGCCTTTGCGGCAGGGCCGTCCTTTATGACCGAAATGACCTGAATGGCCTGATTGGCGGCGTCGTAAATTACGGACACTCCGATGCCCTCGCTCTGACCTTCGTTTGATGCGGTCAGTTCCTTGAATGCGTCGGCATCAAAGTAATAGGCGTAGGGGTCGTTTTCGACGTAAACGTAGCCTTCAATCATCGACAGGCACAGGTCTTCTTCGCTTACGTCGTAGTAGGAGTAATTCTTTATGAGAGAAACGATGGTCGTAAGCTTGCTCGACGTGTCGACAGCCGCGGTATCCGTCGGGTTTTCAGCGGCATAGGCTGCGATTTTCGACTTGTACATCGAAGTCGTCACCGAATATGCGGACATAAAAGCGATGACGATTGCGAGGATTATTGAAAAGATGTATACCGTTAAGGAAATTCTTTTTTTCATAATTGCGTTCTTTTCTTTGCGTATTTGCGAATGGAAGGAGTATATCAGTCGCGGATTTCAAGTGTCGGATGATTTACCACGTAATCAAGCGGGGAAACGGTCTTTCCGTTGACCCTGACCTCGAAGTGCAGGTGGTATCCGGTTGATACTCCCGTCGTGCCGACGCCTGCGATTATCTGGCCGCGTTCGACGGTGTCGCCCTTCTTGACCTTGAGGGAGCCCGTGTTGCAGTGGGCGTAGAGGGTTGAAGTGCCGTCAAGATGGTTTATGAGTATGTAATAACCGTATGAAGCATGGTAGGTTGCCGTCGTGACGACGCCTCCCTTGGCGGCGTAGATATTCGTGCCCCTCGGGCAGGCGATGTCGATTCCGTAGTGGAAGACGTTTTCCTTGCCGGAAACGGGGTGGGTTCTGTAGCCGTAGCTTGAAGATATGACGTTTTCAGTCCACGGAACCGGCCACATAAAGCCCTGGTTGCGGGAAGCCTCTTCGATGGCCTTGAGACGGGCCTCCTCTTCGGCGATTCTGCGTGACTCCGCGGCGGCGATGGCGGCGAGGCGCTGACGCTCGGCTTCGGCCGCGCGGCGCTCGTTTTCTTCTTTTTCGAGCTGAGTGACGATTTCCTGGAACTCGGCGTCAAGGACGTCGGTCCTGTCTTCGTATTCGGAGCTCTTGCCGATAAGCTCGGTTATCTGGTTTTCAATGGCTGAGATGGCGTTCTCGTTTTCCTCTTCGAAGCGGGCAAGCTCCTCTTGTTTTGCCTTCATGGCCGCGATACCGGCCTCTTTGTCTGCGGCTAAGGAAAGCTGCTCTTCGCGCTTTTTTGTGAGCTCCTCTTTCTGCTTGAGGAGCTTATTCATCAGCGTGTCGCTGTATCCGAGGACGGAGCGCATACGCTCGATGCGGGAAAGCATATCGCTGAAGCTTTCGGCACCTATGATGATTTCAACGTAGTTCGGAGTTCCCTCTTCGTAAATCATACGGATTAGGTCGAGGAAAGCCTGATACTCTTCGGCATATTCGGCTTCGGTTTTCGCGATGACGGCTTCAAGCTCAGAAGCAAGCCCGTTGATGAGAACGAGCTCATCCTGCATGGCTCCGATAGTTTCGGCATAGACGGACTCGAGGGTCAGATAAATCTGACGGCGCTCGGCGGCATCGGCCTGCAGCTTTTCGGCGTTTTCAAGGTTCTGCTGAGTTTCCTCGAGCAGGGCGTTGAGTTCGTCAATCTGCGATTTCAGTTCTTCCGTTGTCGTGTTCTTGATGTCGTCGTAGGTTGCCTTGCTGTACGCAAGTGCCGGGGTTGCCGGTATTGCGACAAGGACGGTTGCGAGACAGAGAAGCACGGCGGCGATTCTTCTGTAAGTTTTCATGTTAATTCTGCTTTCAGCAAAAACTGCTTATTTCTTGAGACTCTTCGAGAGGGAGAGCAGGCTGGTCAGGACTCCGGAAAGGATTCCGATTGCAATGAACGCGATAATCACCGTCAGACGGTAATCCGCGAAGGCTTCAAACGTAATCATCTGAAGGTCGGCGGAAAGCTTTTCGGCGACGTAGCCGTAAAGCCCCTGAACCGCGAAGAAGGCTGCGGCTGCCGAGACGGTTCCGATGAGGCCTCCTTCCAGAACGAAAGGAGCGATGATGAAGCCCCGGGTGGCCCCGATGTAGCGCATGACCGTGATTTCAGCCTTGCGTCCGTGGACCGCGAGCTTTATCGTGTTGAAGATTACGAAGAGGCTGACGGCGAAGAGCAGGATGAGCAGCCAGAGGAAGACGGCTGACATGCCGTTCTTGAACTGTTCGACCTTTGCCGCGTAGTCGGCGCGGTTGTTGACCTTCGTGACGCCGGGAATTGCGCGCAGGGCATATTCAAGTTCGTAAACCTTCGAGTTGTCCCGGTAGGTGACGGTGAATCTGTCGGACAGCGGGTTGTCCCCGTTTTCCTCGATTTCATCGAAAAGCTCGCTGTATTCGGGATATTCGCCCTTCATGGAGGCAAAGCCTTCGGTTTTCGAGGTATATTCGACGTATTTTACGTTGTCCATGGTCCTGAGATCCGAACCGATGTCATCGACTTCGTCCTGTGAGAGCGAGGGATCTACGAAAACCACGATTTCATTGAGCAGCTGCAGCTTGTCGAGATTGACCTGCAGGTTGACCATCAGAAGATAGAAGACGCCGAGAAGTATAAGGCAGCTGGTCAGTACCAGAATCGCGGCAACCGTCATAACTCTGTGGCGCCAGGCGCTGATGAACGCTTCCTTCAGAAAAAAGAAGGAGTTGAAAATTCCGTTTGAACGTACTCTGTCTCTCACTGAGAATTCACCCCCTCACAGGAAGCAGGAGTGTCACTCTGCAGCTTTCCGCGTTCAATCGTAATGACTCGCTTTCCGAGCGTGTCTGTGAGATGGCGCTCGTGAGTAACGACGATGACGGTTTTTCCGGTTTTCTCGTTGATTTTCATGAGCATATTCATTATTTCAAGGCTCATCTGCGGGTCGACGTTGCCCGTCGGCTCATCGGCTATGATGATGTCGGGGTTGTTGGCTATGGCGCGCGCAAGAGCCACTCTCTGTTGTTCTCCGCCCGAAAGCTCACGCGGAAAATGATGACCTTTGTCTTCCATTGCCACGGTGCGCAGAAGCATCGGTACGCGCTTTTTTATTTCCGAGGAAGGAGTTCCCACCACGCGCATTGCGATTGCCACGTTTTCAAAGGCCGTTTTGTCCGGGAAAAGCCGGAAGTCCTGGAAAACCATGCCTATCGTTCTGCGGTAATATGGAATCTGGAAGTCGCGGAGCTTCGTTATGTCCGTGCCGTTGATGATAATCTCTCCCGAGTCAACCTTCTCTTCTCTGAGAAGGACCTTCGTCAGGGTCGTTTTTCCCGCTCCGGATTTTCCCTCGATGAAAACGAATTCGCCGTCATCAACGGTGAAGCTTATACCGTCAAGAGCCGTGACGTCGTTATATTCTTTTCTTACGTTTATGAATTCAATCATTTAAAATAACCGCCGGATTACTGTTTTGTTTTCTGGTTCTTGGAATCAAGGTAACGGTTGACCATCAGCGCCACGCGGAAGGTGATTGCATCGTCGAAATTGCGCAGGTCGAGTCCCGTCTGCTTCTGAATCTTGTCAAGACGGTAAACGAGTGTGTTTCTGTGGATGAAGAGCTTGCGGGAGGTTTCCGATACGTTCAGTGAATTCTCGAAGAAAGCCTGAATGGTTGTCAGTATTTCGGGTTCAAGTGAGGATATTCCTTCTTTTGTGAAAACTTCCTCGAGATATTTCTCGCACAGAGGCGTCGGGAGCATGTAAAGCAGGCGTCCGAGGCCGAGGCGTTCGTATTCCGAAATATTGCGGTCTCCGCCGAAGACTCCGCATACGTCCATGGCTATGTGTGCTTCGCGGTAAGCGGCGGGAAGAGCTTTGAGGCTGTCAACCTGTGAGGAGATTCCTATTTTGACCTTGGTGAAAAGCTCGGTTGAGAAGGTGTCCGAAATACGGACTGCCGTGTCCCTGCTGCTTTCGCTGTCGTAGCCGGTTCGGATGCTTTTTACAAGGACCGTGTCATATTCCCCGACCGGGAAAATGAAGTCTCTCTGCTTGTCCGGGAACATATTCGAGAGGATGTCGGCCGTGCCCGTATCCCAGGGAGTTTCGGTGCGTATGATAAATACCGTTTTCGGTTCGTTCACCGCAATGTGGAGCTCGCGGGCTCGGGCGGGGATTTCATCCTGCCGCACGTTGTCCTGGATTATGTTCTTTATGAAAGTGGGCCTGTCGTACCTGTCGTCGTAAAGCTTTTTCATATTGGCAAAGGATACGGCGAGCAGGGCTGAAACCGTGTCGGCGGTTTTGTCCGTTCCCTCGACGAACACGGTGTAGTTCGACTGGGCTTTGGCATTCGCAGACATGGGTCTGAGCGTAAAGCCTGCGGAAATATAAAGGCCCGTGATGCCTATCATCAGTCTGTCGGACTGACCGGGCAGACGCAGCTCCGTCGGTCCCTTGGGGTCGGAGCAGGCGATTACGGTCCCGTCTTCATCGGTGATGCCGAAAATACGGTCAACGCTTCCGATGTACTGGCCTATAACACTCTGGAAAAGCTTGTTTGACATTGTATAAACCCATTTTCCCTTTTACAATAAATCTAATATATTATTATATAACAAAAGTCGTTTTTTTTCAATAGAATTGACAAAGCTTTCACTGATGTTTTGGTGAAAATGTAATCGAGTAGGAGGTCACCCAT
>DCGL01000162.1 GCA_002314565.1 Clostridiales bacterium UBA1779 | reverse complement strand
TCCTACAAAAACTTGACACAGACAGTTTTTTGTTTTGTTTGACTTTTGTTTTTGTTTGTGCTATGATTATATAAATATTGTCTTGCGAAGGAGTTTCCATGAATATTTTAGCTGTATCCGATGCATTTATGAGACCCGAATTTTATAAAAAGGCCGAAGAAAAGCATCCCGGCTTTAAGTTCACCGAAATAATCGAATTCGGTGTAAACGACAAGGAACAGATGAGGGCAACCGCTTACAGAATCGAGCGCGGAGGTCCCGAGGCAGTCGAAGCCCCGAAGGAGCTTTACGACAAAATCGGCAATTACGAAGCCCTGATGGTTCATCTCTGCCCCGTCACCCGCAGGCTCATTGAGTCAGCCCCGAAGCTGAAGCTCATCATGGTGAACCGCGGAGGAACCGAAAACATAGATATCGAAGCCGCAACCGAGCACGGAATCGCAGTGCTTTCCAATCCCGCACACAATGCAAACGGTGTCGTCGAGCTGACCGTCGGTCTTATGCTCGCCGAAAGCCGCAACATCTGCCGCGCCGACAAGATAATGAAAGAAGGCAGATGGAGCGAAAAATATCCGAACTGCGGCTATGAATATGAGCTCCGCGGCCTGAAAGCAGGACTTATAGGCTTTGGCAGCATCGGAAAGCGTATGGCTAAAATCCTCACGGCATTCGGAATGTCGGTCTCCTTCTGCGACCCGAACGTACCGGCAAACGACCCGGACGCTCTCGCACTCGGCTGCAAAAAGACCGATCTCGCAACGATTATGTCGGAAAACGACTTCGTTTCCCTTCACGCGAGAGCCAACTCCGTGATTGTCGGAAAGAAGGAGTTCGATATGATGAAGCCCACAGCTTACTTCATCAACTCCGCCCGTCCCCACCTCATAGACAGCCGTGCACTTTATGAAGCCCTGCGCGACAAAAAGATTACCGGAGCCGCCCTCGACGTTCACGACTGCGAGCCCACCGACCCGAACGACCCCTTCCTCACTCTCGACAACGTAACTCTGACCAATCACCGCGGCGGCGCAACGGTCAACTGCTACGCCGACAGCCCCGACATGATGCTCACCGAAGCCGACAAGCTCGTCGCCGGTGACGTCCGCAGCGTAAAATTCTTCATAAACAGAGATAAACTATGAATTTTCAGCCAGGGGACGTAAGTCGTGGCTAAAAATCAGCCAGGGGACGTAACTGATGGCTAAAAATCAGCCACGACTTACGTCCCCCGGCTGAAATTCGACCACCACTTACGTCCCCCGGCTACAAAAGAGGAATTGATATGAAAATTTCAACAGACAACAGCACCATAAGAAACGCTTTCGGCGATAAGATGTCGCTGAAGCTGATAAAGGATGCCGGATTTGACGGCATAGATTACACGTTTTACGACGTGATGCCGGATAACGACATTCTCGAATTCGGCGACGCAGAGCGCGAAGCGCTGGCATATGAACTGAAAGATTACGCAAAGGAAATCGGAATCGAATTTCCGCAGTGCCACACCGAGCTGAAATACAAGTACGGAACCATAGAGATTAATCCCGAGCATCCGATGTACAGGCGCGTCATACGCAGTCTTGAATATGCCTCGAGAATGGGAATTCCGCAGGCAGTCATTCACGATCTGCGCACTCCCGACGATATGCCGGACGAAGTGTCGGACAAGATTAACCGCGAATTCATACTGAGCTTCGTACCCTATGCCGAAAAGTTCGGCGTGAAGATCGGCATTGAAAATCTGTTCAAGAAGACAAAAACGCCGAACGGACTGCATTTCACCGGAAGACATCATACAGCCGTTTGGATGAATGAATTCGTTGACAGCCTGAACAACCCGATTTTCGTTTCCTGCTGTGACATAGGTCACGCCGAAATCTGCGGCTCCTCTTCGGCTGAATTCATCAGCGGAATGAACAAAGACCTCCTTACGATGCTTCACGTTCAGGACACGGATTTCAAGGACGACCGTCACTGGCTCCCCTTCCTCGGCAAGCACGACTGGGATGCAATCACGACCTCACTTGCCAAAATCGGTTTTGAGGGCACTATGAACCTCGAAGTCCTGCATTATTACGAACAATTCCCCAAGGACCTGCTTCCCGACGCTCTGAAGCTTGCCGCCGTCTGCGCACGCAAGCTCGCCGATATGACCGAAGCAAAAATGAAAGAACTGAACAGATGAGCTACGAAATAAGGAAAACCACAGCCGCTGATTTCGACAGACTGCTTGAAATCTATGCCGGGGCCCGCCGACTTCAGCGCGACACCGGAAACCTCAACCAGTGGCTCATTCACCCGCCTCTCTGCCGTCTTGAACAGGACCTGAAAGAAGGCATCGGCTACGTAATCTGTGAAAACGGCAAAATCGTCGGAACATTCGCTTTCATACTCGGCGAAGACGAAACCTACAAGGTCATCGACGGGAAATGGCTCAACGACGAACCCTACGGCACGATTCACCGCATAGCAGGGGACGGAATTCACAAGGGCATAGTTAAAACGGCCGTCGAATTCGGCCTGACTCTGACTGACAACATCAGAATCGACACGCATCCTGACAACGCCCCCATGCAGGCCCTGCTTCCGAAACTCGGCTTTAAATTCACCGGTAAAATCTACATCAGCGACGATTTCGGAACTCATTCCGAAAGAGACGCATTCCAGCTTGTAAAATAATTGTTTTTGAAGGAGGCCGCAAGTGAATATTCTTCTGTGCACCTCCCGAATGGGAATCGGCGGTGCCGAAACCCACATATACACTATGGCCGAACAGTTTCAGAAGCTCGGCCACCGTGTCTGCGTTGCCTCCACGGGAGGAAAATACGCGGCCCTGCTTGAACAGTCGGGCATTGAGCACGTGACTCTGCCGCTCGACAGCCGTGCTCCTGCCGAAATATTGCGCTCCTGCTTCGGTCTCATTTCGCTCTGTGAGCGCTTCGGTGCTGACATAGTACACGCACACGGCCGCATTCCCGCCTTTATCTGCGGACTTTGCGAACGTTTTTCCGATTTTCCCGTTTTCGTCACCACGGCACACGGTCTGTACGACAGCCGCGAACCGCTGCGCAGTCTTTCCGAATGGGGAGCCGCAACCGTTGCCGTCAGCCGCGAGGTCGAATCCTATCTAAAAAACGTATACGGTCTGCGCCACGGCGAAGTCACCTTCATACCGAACGGTGTCGAAATTCCCGACGAAAACTCATACGCGGAAACTTCAGAACAGGGGTCCGTCATTTCGGCAAGCGCTCGTATGGATTACGACAATCTCGATGCGTTTTTACTGCTCATTTCCGTCTTCGAAGCACTGCGGGGCACGGGAAATTATCCACTTCTAAGATTAAAGCTTGCGGGCTCCGGCAACTGCTTTTACAGAATCAAAGCCGAGACAGACAGACTCAATTTCCGTTTTCCCGGTTCTGCGGAAATGTGCGGTTCCGTTACGGATATTCATGAGTTTCTGAGGGGCAGCACCGTTTTCGTCGGTCAGTCGCGCTCGGCACTTGAAGCCATGGCAATGGGAATTCCCACCGTTCTATTCAACAACGTCGGCTGCGCAGGAGTCCTCAACTCAACGAACGGCGAATACCTTTTCGGCAGGAACTATATTCCCGACATCTGCAGCGACAGCCACAGAAGAATGTCGGATTCGCTCGTTTCCCTGCTCGAAAGCGCGCAAAAAAGGCGCGAAGTATCGGATTTTTCATATGAATTTGTAAAAAAACACAACAACCTTGTCAAAATCGCAGAATCCACCCTTGACGTTTATCGCGAAACTCTTGACAGAATAAAATCAAACGTTATGCTCTGCGGCTATTTCGGTGCCGGGAACACAGGCGACGAAATGGCTCTGAAAATCGTATCCGAAAAAATAAAAAATGCGGCTCCTGCCGCTGAATTATCCGTTATCACACGCAACAAAAAGCTTACCCCGCACGGACTGTGCGGAATCGGAAGAACCGATTTCAAGGCAATAGGACGTGCCCTGTCAAAGTCCCGCGTTCTTGTACTCTGCGGAGGCAGCCTGATTCAGAATTTCACCAGCACGCGCTCGCTGCTGTATTACTCCAAAATCTGCCATAAGGCCCGTAAAGCCGGCTGCCGGGTTATGATATGGGGAGGAGGAATCGGACCTCTTTCCGGCTTTGACGGTGAAGAACTTGCCCGTAATCTGCTTTCATTGCTGAGTGCAGCCGGACTTCGCGACGTTCATTCACTTGACGAAGCCCGCAGACTCGGCTGCAAGAACTCTTATCTTTCGGCGGATTCGGTTGCGGCTGCCGATACTGATATCGTCGCTTTTCCTGATACCGGCGTTTTTACGGTCTGTCCGCGTGAACTGAAAAAATCCGCCGACCGCGACAGACTTTTCACAGTCCTGTCTTCGGTAATACCGAAAATCTGCAGAGAAAAACAGCTTCGCGTGCGCTTCGTTCCCCTGGCCCCCGAAGACAGCGAAATCTGCCAGAAGCTTGCCGACGTCTGCCATGGAGACGCATTCAATCCGGATACTCCGGAAAACACGGCAAAGCTGATAGCGGAATCGAGTTTCTGCCTTGCAGTCAGACTTCACGCAGCCGTTCTTGCATTCAGTGCAAACGTTCCCTTTGCGGCAATCAGCTATGACCCGAAGGTCAGAGCCTTTGCCGAGGAGCTTTCAGCCCCTTGCATTGAACTTAAGGAACTGACGGAAAGCGCACTATTGTCGGCTGTCGAGCTCCTTTCTATAGATAAATGCGATGAAACACTGAAAAGTGAACTGAAGATCCGCAGTGAAAAAGACACCGAAGCCTTCAGGATAATTTACGATTACAATAACTTAAAGGATATTGAAAAATGATTAACGAACTGTTTGATTTCATAGAAAAATGCCCGACCATGTACCATTCCGTGGAAACCGTCTCGGAAATGCTGGTTCAAAACGGCTTTTCCCGCATCGAAAAGTTTGACTGTCTTGAGGACGGAGGCCGATATTTTTACGTCCGCTATTCCTCGCTCATAGCCTTCGTTTACCGCAAAAATGCGGAGGGCTTTATGATTTCCGCGGCGCACGGGGATTCCCCCTCGTACAGATTGCGCATCGGCTGTGAAAAGGGCTCAGGCTGCTGCTCGCTCGTTGACGTGGAAAAATACGGCGGAATGATAAATTACACCTGGTTTGACCGTCCCCTGTCGGTCGCCGGAAGAGTCTGTTACAGAAAGAACGGCTCCGTTGCCGTCAAAACCGTAAATATTGATCGCGACCTGCTCGTTATTCCGAGCCTGTGCATCCATTTCCAGAGGAACATCAACGAGGGCTTCAAGCCGGACGTCGCAAAGGATATGCGTCCCCTTTTCTCTGCCGATAAGAACGGGGAAACCATTCTCAGCATCATAGCAAAGCAGCTTGATATCGGTGAGCAGGACATCATTTCTCACGACCTGTTCACCTACGTACGTCAGAGAGGCAGCGTTTTCGGAGCGGACAACGGGCTTTATATGGTTCCGAGACTCGATGACCTCGGCTGCGTTTTCACGACTCTGAAGGGATTTCTGAACGCGAAGGATAACAAGGCAACAAACGTTTTCGTTCTTTTCGACAACGAAGAGGTCGGAAATGCAACGAAACAAGGCGCCGCTTCCCCCCTGCTTTATGACGTTCTGTCGTCAATAGCCGGTGAGAGATACCTTGATATGTTAAATAACAGTATGATGGTCAGCGCGGACAACGGACACGCCACTCATCCTAATTACCGCGAGGCTTCAGATTCAGAGTACGGAACCTCCCTCGGAAAGGGCTTCATAGTCAAATACAATGCCTCGCAGAAATACACGACCGACGGTCTGTCACACGCCGTATTTGCCGAAATCTGTGCGAAAGCTTCGATAAAACCGCAGGTTTTCTATAACAAGGCGAACGTCATCGGCGGCGGAACGCTCGGCTCCATCTCGAACACAAACGTTCCCGTTATGACCGTCGATATCGGTCTTCCCCAGCTTGCCATGCACTCCGCCGTCGAAACGGCCGCCGTTTCAGACGTTGAAAGCCTCGTCAGCGCCATGACCGCCTTCTTCGAATCAACGGTCACTGCCACCACCGACGGATACGAAATCGGGTGAAATACAACCTGAATATGACAGGGGACGGTTCTTTTGTCATCTCGCCAAAACAGCGAGATGACAAAAGAACCGTCCCCTGTCATACTGATGAAACGGACAATTTATTATCCTTAATTATTATCTTTGAACGGAACCGTTTGTATTAATCTCATAGAATCGGCAGAACGTTTAAGGTATACTATCTCAATAATTTCGCAAATCAAAATTCCGATTAGTCCTGCCAAAGTTGCAATCGTACCGAGAATTGGTAAAAATGAAATTATTAAAGCACCGACGGATGATATCAGCAAAGATGCAATATCTATTTTCAACAATTTTTTCCATTTATCAGACAAATCGGAATCCAACTTTTCCAGGACTCCGGAATGCGCATTAATCTCAAAATACTTGCTGATAATACACAATACAGACGAAAGAATATCAAAAATCCCAGCCCATTCCGGCACTTCTGATCCTCCTGATAATATCCGTCTGAAAGCTTCACATAAAACAAAAAGCAGTAAGAAAATACCTGAAGAACGATATCGTGTGTCACTTGAGGCCATAAATAATAAAGTTACTGCATATGCTATGTAACAAGCAATATTCAATACATTCCCGAATAAAATAAACGTCTCGGATAATGGCAGCAAACTGTCTGAAGACAGCAAACCTGATATCAACAACGGAAACCACAGCCAGAAAAGTAAACGGAATTCCTCCGTTAATTTTCCGGCACTGACAGCATTCGTTTCCTGACGCAATTTTCCCTGTTCCGCTTTTCTGAGTCTTTCATCTGCCGCACAATTACTTTGACTTAACAACTCGCAGTACGTTGATTGGTTACAAGTCTTACAGTTGTCAAGACATTTTCTCACGCAGCATATTGCGAGAGGACAGTCGCCCTTAATAATGCTTCCCGGTCCCTTTTGGCAACCCGGACAATTCAAGGCCTCTCTTGAAGCACAGTCTTCGCATTTTTTACCGCAATAAGTATCATCCATAACAAACGACTCCCTTCATAAAAAACATAGGCTCTCTCTGAAGCACGTGGATATAACCCAATTATACACCAAAACTTCACATATTGCAAGGATAATCAGCAATGATACAAACCTTGGGAGTCGCTTTCGGGTTGGTCGGTAACTACCTCCCAGCGGACTTTCACCGCAGAGCATTGATATGCCCGTCATACAAAAAGAGCAAAGGCACTGATGTCTTTGCTCTTTTTATATTACCGTTCGTAAACTTATTACTTCGCGTAATCGACGGCTCTGGATTCGCGGATGAGGTGCACCTTGATCTGGCCGGGGTACTTGACCTCTTCCTTGATCTTGGCGGCGATGTCACGGGCGATAACCTTCATTGCCTCGTCGTTTACGTCCTCGGGCTTGACCATGACTCTCAGCTCACGGCCGGCCTGAATTGCATAAGCTTTTTCGATACCGTTGAAGCCGGTTGCAATCTCTTCAAGCTTTTCAAGACGCTTGATGTAGTTTTCAAGGTCTTCACGGCGGGCGCCGGGTCTTGCGGCTGAAATTGCATCGGCAGCCTGAACGATGATTGCGATTACCGTCTGAGGTTCAACGTCGTTGTGATGAGCCTCGATGGCGTGAATAACTTCACGGCTTTCCTTGTATTTCTTTGCGCAGTTAACACCGATTTCGACGTGGGTTCCTTCAACATCGTGAGGGAAGGCCTTGCCTATATCGTGAAGCAGACCGGCACGTTTGGCGGTTGCTACGTCAACACCGAGTTCAGCGGCCATAATTCCGGAAAGGAAGGAGACCTCAACCGAATGTTTGAGCACGTTCTGACCGTAGCTGGTTCTGTAGCGCAGACGGCCGAGGAGCTTGATAAGGTCGGGATGAAGTCCGTGAACTCCTGTTTCGTAAGTGGCACGTTCACCGGCCTGCTTGACCCCTGCCTCAACCTCATGCTTGGATTTTTCATAGCACTCTTCGATTCTTGCAGGATGAATTCTGCCGTCGGAGATGAGCTTTTCAAGTGTGAGTCTTGCCATTTCGCGTCTGACGGGGTCAAAGCCGGAAACCGTTATGGCATTGGGAGTATCGTCGATGATAAGTTCAACACCGGTCAGTGTTTCGAGCTTCTGAATGTTGCGTCCTTCACGGCCGATGATGCGTCCTTTCATCTCTTCATTGGGAATCTGGACGGTTGTGATGGTTGCCTCTGATACGTGATCGGCGGCAATTCTCTGAATTGCGAGGGATACGATGTTTCTTGCCTTGTCGTCGGCAGTGTCCTTGAATTCTTCCTCCATCTCAGTGAGTCTCTGAGAAAAGTCGAATTTGGCAGCTTCTTCCATTGAAGCCATAAGCTTTTCCTTTGCCTCTTCGGACGTAAGTCCGGAAAGTTCTTCAAGTTTGCTCTTCTGGGCTTCGCGGGCCTGTTCTGCCTCAGCCTTTATCGAATCTATCTCTTTAAGCTTTCCGTCCAGTACTTCGTTCTTCTTTTCGAGCTGTTCGGATTTCTTGTCGAGATTATCTTCCTTCTGGGCGAGTCTTGCTTCGGCTTTTGCGGCTTCGGAACGTCTGCGGTTGCTTTCGCGTTCTGCGTCTGCTCTGATTCTCTCAGCCTCGGCTCTCATCTGGTCAGCCATTTTGGTTGTGTCCATAAGGACCTTCTGAGAATCGACGGCAGCTTTTACCTTGGCGTCATCCTCGATTTTACGGGCATGTTCTTCAGCTGAACCGATAAGTTTTTCGGCTTTCTGCTTGCGGATTGCAATACCGATGAAAATACCGATGAGTGCTCCGACAACCAGACCGCCGGCGGCAAAGGCGATAACCTTTACCAGGTCTGAAAAGGGCATAATGCACCTCCTTTTATATAATAAAGTAATAAGAAATTAAAGCGGCCAAAAGTACCGCATTATTTGATAATTATACAATAAATCGCGCCGTTTGTCAATAAATTGCGGAAGAATATGTGATACAGCAGTGAATATTATTTAATATTATTATACTTTGTCGAATTTTTAACGAATAAATAGTCATTTATATGAAATATAAAATTAATAATTGACAAACAATAAAAAATGTTGTATAATTGATGCTGACATAAAAGTGAAAGGAGATGCGGTAATGTACGCAGTCGGAGATCATGTTGTATACGGCACCAACGGTGTATGCAAAGTAAACGATATTCGTTCGTCCCCCTTCGACGAAAACGATGCCCGCCTCTTCTATGTTCTGGCACCTATAGACAGTACCTCAAACCTAATGATTTATACTCCCACCGAGGGCGGCAATATCATCCTGAGGGATCTTGTTTCAGTCGATGAAGCCAGAAGGCTTTTCAGTTTAATTCCGGGCATAGAGTGCGTATCGGTTCCCGTTGAAAAGAAAAGAAGAGATGTCTACCGCGACACTCTGAATTCCACGAATCTTGAAGATTACGTCAGAATCATCAAGACCGTTGCCCGCCGGCGCCTCGATTTCAAGAAATCCCGCCGCCGTCTTCCCGATCTCGACAACGATTACGAACACACCGCCCGCACCTGTCTCTACGGTGAGCTTGCCGACGTCCTCGGTATGTGCCGCGACGAAATCAACCGAATAATAAACGAAATTATTGAAGCAGAACAATAAAACGCAGCCGGGCAAAAGCCCGGCTGAATTTTTGTTTACGAGCCTCATCCGGCAATTTTCGCTGACGCGAAAATTGCCACCTTCCCCCGTGGGGAAGGCAAGAGGGCGGGAACGTATTACTTATCCTTGCTTTCTCCCGTGGGGAAGGTGGCACGGCTTATGCCGTGACGGATGAGGCTTTCATTTTGTCAATATCTTCTCTTCTTTACCACCGATGAAACGATAAATCCGGCGGCGGTGACGAAGACAACGCAGACGGCAGCGATGAGAAGTGTCTTCGAGAGCTGCTTTGCGTTTTCAGACGGTTCGAAGGCAGCTTCGGTCGTTTCGGGAGCCTCGGTTTCAACGGGTTCGGCAGTGGTTTCTTCGGGGAAAACGGCGACAACGGCAAAGGTCATACCCTCTGCGGGAATTGCGTCGTTTACTCTCAGCGTGACTCTGCCGGTCGTCTGATCAAAGGACTGTTCGATTTCTTGAATGCTGCAGCTCAAGTAAGCGCTTTCGCAGTCCTGCAGGGCAGCGGGAACAGATACGGTGACTCCGCCGTCAAGTTCGGCGTCATCGCCGAAGGATGAAAAATTCAGTGAATATACGGCAATGACCGCTTCATTTCGCCCGTCGAGTGCCGAGGAAAGGTCGGCATAATACTCGTAAAGCCTCCGAAATTCATCAGAGATTGAAGACGAGTTTTCCGGCATTACGAATTTCAATCCCCGTGCGGAGGTTCCTGCCGGGAAGGCCTGACCGTCGGAATATATCAGGGACAGGTCTTCAAGTGCGAAGCTGAGTGACAGGGGCTCGATTTTTTCAATATCCGCAGCGTAGCAGACAGAACAGATGCGTTCTCTCTTCCCTTCGAGCTCGACAGTGGGCTCCTCTTTTATTTTCCACTCCCCCCATTCGTGACCGAGAGCATCGGCCAGCACGGCGCTTGCGATTTCACCGCAGACCGTACAATAGGCATAGCTGACGCCTTCCTCGGTGCAGTTCGGCTTTTTTGCAAGCGTCAGCTCACCGGGAGTATGCGTGTGAGTTGCGGATATCACAACCTTGACGGTCAGATCTGCGGCCGCCCCGCGGCAATATACTCTGAGATGCTGTTCACCGAGCTTTTTCGGGTTGAAGCCCTCACAGCTGAGTTCGGACAGATCCGATACTGCGACGTCTTTGCCGTCGTTATAATGAAGAGTCACTTCGATTCCTTCAAGGCTCAGTTCTTCCCCTTCGATGAATTCAATTCTTGCAGGGTTCACGGTTACCTTAGCGGAAACGACGCCGAGCTGGGTTACGTAAACGTTGAAGCTTGTCGTCACCGTTTTTCCCGCGGCGGTGTATGAACAAATGATTTCCTGCTTCCCTGCCTTTCCGCCGTCAAAGCCCGAGAACTTAACTTCATTGGTAATATCGAATCTGTCCCCGTTCGTATATTCGGCAAAAACCTGAATTCCGTTGGTTTCGAATTTATCGCCCGTGTAGTATTCGGTTTTGTCCGGCAGTTTTTCGACGGAAATTTTTGAAACTTCGGGAGTAATAAAATTAACGGTAAACGACGGATTGACTCCGCTGTAGCCCTGTCTGTTCGGGTAATCGACGAAGACCGTGACCTTCCCCGGAGAGTAGCTGTCGATGTCGCCGCACCAGCTGCGCACGAGCTTGTACGTCTCGGTTTTGCCGTCCTTATGAGTCAGCACCAGAACGCCGCCCGTAACGTCTATATCCTCACCTACGAAGTAGGTCAGCTTTTTCGGAACGCTTGTAAGCTTAATACTGACAACCGGCGAGGTGTTAATCGGAATGGTCGGCAGATCGTCAGCGCATACTGTGAAATTCAGAAGGACTATGCAAAGAAGAAGAACACATATAATACTTGTTTTTTTCATTTTTATAATCTG
>DCGL01000010.1:61306-69773 GCA_002314565.1 Clostridiales bacterium UBA1779 | reverse complement strand
TTGCGAAAAATGGTTGACATTACCGAGGGACTGAACAAAGTTGTTCTTCAGCGGAATAAATATCCTCTTCATAATCATTCTCATGCTCCAGAATATCGGCAAGTATTTTTGAAAATAATACCGGGACCGACATCTGAATTATTGACAATACGAGATATGAAAATGATATTATCTTGTTCTTTTCGAAAAGGATAATTGTCACATATACAATATAAAAGATTGTAGATAATGATGTTGATATTATTCTTGCGGTAATATTTCGGTATGAATTTGGTGCATCCTCCAATTCATATTCCATTTCTCCACTATCATATTCAGCTGCTTTTTCCGGCGATTTTTCCAGAAACCTATTAAAAACTCGTGAATCATGTTTATATGCGAATTTAACAGTAAAAAAATCATCGAGATACCCAAGCAAAGGGCATAATACAACAGTAAGGACAAATACAAAACAGATTTTTATCAAATCAGATTGAACAATCCCCGTGTCAGCAGCAAACAGGTGTTCTGAAAAATCCCCCAATACTGTTGCGGCCATTGCTTCAACAATTCTGATGATCACCATAGCTACCGTTGTAATAATATGTGGGAGCCACATTATCGAAAACAAATCTCTTCTTATCATTGCATATTTATTATGCAATTTGAGCTTTCCCATTTTCAACTCTCCATTTTCTATCAAAAACAATTTCAAGCTCCTTGTCGTGGCTGACACAAATAACTCCTTTTCTCTCTGAAAGCAGTTCAATCAATGTTTTTTTACCAAATGCATCAAGATTGTTTGTCGGTTCATCGAGTAATAACCATTGTGCCTCATATCCAAACCCAATCGACAAAAAGACTTTTTTACGTTCTCCTCCGGATAATTCTTCTATTAAATTTGATTCAATCAATTCATTTGCTAAACCAAGTCTACGAGCTATAGAAGTCATTTTTTCCGACTTTTCAATTCCAAATAATTCAAACAACTTTTTCGCAGTAATGTTAAGTTCAGGATCCTCCTGTGGCACCATAAATCCATCTGACAACACTATTTCCTTTTTTCTTCCTTCATTTTCAGGAACAATGAATGATGATAACAAGTTTAATATCGTTGTCTTACCTGACCCATTATCACCGATTAGCAGACAATTTTCCTTAGGATTTGCCGAAAAATCCAATTGTTTTAATATGGTTTTCCCTCCTACAGAATATGAATACCCACCAATACCTATTTCACATTGAATTATTACTTTATCTTCATCAGAATTCTGCAGCCATTTTTCAATTCTATTCTGAGCCTTATGGGATTTTGATATTTTCGGAATTGATTTAAAAATTGATTTAACATTCGAAAAAACATATTGAGAAAGATAAATGGCACTGGTTGCCGTTTCAATTGAACAGTAATTCCTTAAGAAAAGCATGCCAACTACAGCATAACATCCAACAGACAGCCCGGTTGAAATAATCTTATTAACAGACTCATTTACCCTATCGCTAATCAGAAACTTATTATCTGTTGTAAAATTATTTTTCGCCAAGTTATTGTATTTTTTAACCCTCCAATTATTACTGTCATAAATCTTTTCTGTATCAAAGGATTCAATAGATTCAATAAAAAAATCCGTCATCTTAGCTTCATTATCCTTCATTTCATCATAATCCTTTTTGATACGATTTATCAAAATGAATTCAGGAATAATCTGAACAAAGGAAATAACCAAAAGAAACACGGCGATTTGCCAACTATATGTAACTAAGGCCAAAAAATAAGTCAAAACACAAATTGCGGAAGATAGCAGTATTGGATATATAGAAAAAAAGGCATTCAAATAAGTACCAATATCACTTGACAGCGTTTTTAATAATTTCCCCTGATTAATACTGAATAATTTATGTGGCCTTTGACCCATAATTTGCTGTAAAAAGGAGTCCTTATACCGATTTTTTATTTCTTCTTTCTTTATTTCAAATATGGTTGTGGTGAAATATGAATATGCATATTTAAATAATAATAATAAAAACAGTAACCATGATTTTGATAATAGTCCGGAGGCTATTCCTGTCATCGCGTATGACACAAGATTTGAAATGTGCTTTGAAATAGCCAAAGTTAACCCCAAATCCACGATTTTATTAAAAGCTGAAAAGCATCCAAGCCATTGGGATTTATGAATAATTAAATCAACCTTTTTCATTGTTTCAAATACCACTTATTTTTTGTAAAACAATGCTGTATATTTTCCGCCCGGCATTGTTTTTTTCAATTCAAGAAAAACAATGCCGAGTATACAAACCTCTGCATTGTTTTGGCGGTAATTCATTGATAATTATTACGATGCGACCTCAAGTCCCATCAGCTTCATAATATCTCTCTGGCGGGCACGCATATCTTCATCGTCTTTATCGCTCAGTTCGTGATCGTAGCCGAGCAGATGAAGGACTGAATGGACGCAAAGGAAAGCCGCTTCTCTTTCAAAGGAATGACCGTAAAGCTCGGACTGGGCTCTTGCGTGCTCAAGAGAGAGCACAACGTCGCCGAGCTCGTATTTTTCGCCGTCGAAGGCATCCTCAAGGTCTCCGCCTTCTGCCATCGGGAAGGACAGCACGTCGGTGGCACGGTCGATTCCGCGGTATTCGCGGTTTAATTCGCGAATGATTCTGTCGGAAACGAAGGTCACCGAAATTCCGAAATCGCCGTCGTGTTTTTCATATTCAAGTGTGGTTTTAACTGCTTTTACGACAAGATTCTTCAGTTCTTCGCTTACCTTTTCCTTGCGGCAGCGAACGCACCAGTCAACTGTAAGTGTCATTATTTTTCATTTCCTTCCGTTTTTGTAAGTCTTCTGAATTTCTTCGGGGATGCAGCGCGGTTCCGCCTTGCGAACTCCTCTTTTTCATATTTATCGTAGGCAAGAATGATTTTCTGAACCAGCTTGTGTCTTACGACGTCGGAGTCCGTAAACGTATGAATTGCGATACCTTCAATGCCGTCAAGTATGCGGACAGCGGTTTTAAGTCCGCTCGGCTGCCCGTAGGGCAGGTCGGTCTGGGTCAGGTCTCCCGTCACCACTGCCTTTGAGTTGTTTCCGAGACGGGTTAAGAACATCTTCATCTGCTCGAAGGTCGCATTCTGAGCCTCATCGAGGATTATGAATGCATCATCAAGTGTACGTCCGCGCATATATGCAAGAGGAGCAACCTCTACCGTCTGCTTTTCGACGGCGTGCATATAGTTTTCAGGCCCCATCATCTCACCGAGTGCGTCGTACAGAGGACGCAGGTAGGGGTCGATTTTGCTCTGAAGGTCGCCCGGAAGAAAACCGAGCTTTTCGCCGGCTTCGATTGCGGGGCGTGTGAGAATGATTTTGTTTACCTGATGGTCTCGCAGAGCCTTGACCGCCATTGCAACGGCGAGAAAGGTCTTGCCGGTGCCGGCAGGTCCGGTTCCGAGTACTATCGTGTTTTTCTTTATCAGTTCTACGTATCTTCTCTGACCGACGGTCTTCGGCTTGATTGCACGGCCGCGCGAGGTCACGCAGATGCAGTTTTCGTCAAAACCGGTAAGTTCGTCCTCACGTCCTTCGTTTACCATCGAGATGACGTAAAGAACTGTCTGTTCTGTCAGAACCTTGTTTTTTACCGTCATTGCAACGAGGATATTCAGGCAACGTTCCGCCTTTTCCGCATTTTCCGCACTGTCAGACGTTATGAGCAGCTTGTTCTGCCCCTCGTCGGAATTCTTGCCTCCGGGCGATGAAATCTGCACGGAAAAAGCAGTTTCAACTGCTCTTACGTTTGTATCGGCAGCCCCGAACAGCTCGGCAGTAACCGCCGGTGAACCTGTATTTATAAGTCTTCTTTCTATTTCCATTTGTACCCCGGAAAATTAAACTTTGATGCATTAATTTTATCACAATTTCACATATTATTCAATCTCGGAAACATAAAAATATTTGACTTTGAATATAGTATTTGCTATAATTATTATGTATATTTATATAGAGAGACGCGGTTCGGCTTGCTTGCAGTGCGTTTCCATCATAAAACATGTTTTTTCGGCGGAGGTTTCAATGCCATTTTCTGATATTATCTCGCATCCCGTTTTCGATTCCGTTTCGGGTATTATGGATTCGGCGGAGTTTCTGACACTTATCTGCTCGGTTCTTTTCCCGCTTCTGGCTGCAATATGCATTTTCATCTGCCTGCACGCAGCACCGCTGAGACGGAAGCTGCTTTGCTTTTTCCTCGGTATGCCGCTTTACGTCATTCCGACAGCATTTCTGCTGACCGACGTTGAAAACACGGCGCGCGCAATAACGGCAGGCGGCGACGTTCCGCTCATTTCCGATTCAATCGGTTTTCTCGCAGCAGTTGCCCTCGGCATCGTTTATCTCGGTGTCACGGTGCTTGTCTGCTCTGAAGGAATTACGAAGCAGGGCGGGCGTTTACTGACTTTCTTTTCAACGGTGATTTTCTTCTGCCTTTCAATCCTTCTCTGCTATTTTTCGCTGCTTGCACTGACTGATACCGAATTCGAGCCTACAATTGCGGTCGTTTTCCCTGCCGCTGAAGGACTTGCGTATATTCAGACTTTTGCAGGTTTTTCCGTACATTACGCCGCAGTTCCTCTGCTGTCTCTGTTTATCATCCTCTTGTTCATTACATTTTTCTTTGACAAGAACCGCGATGAGCTCAGACGCGAGGACATCGAAAGACTTCACAGAATCGAAGCGGAAGCCGCAAGAATCGAAAAAGAAGGTGTATGCGCGGTTTGCCGATATGCCGACCTTCCCGAAACCGGACGCGGCAATATCTTCTGCGAGAAAAAAGGCAGTATGCCCCCCGACGCAAGATGCCCTCACTTTGAGTACGACCCGCTGAAGCGGATTCCGGAAAAACACGTCTCTGCGGAAAAAGAAGGAGCCGGGACTGAAAGATAAATCACTCAATCACTGTTTTGCTACCTTCGCCTTCTGAGCACCGGCAATTTGGCTGCGAAAAAACCGCCGCCCAAACCAAAAGAAAGGAAGCTTTTGCCCTTCAAAAGCCATTATCATAAAAATGAATAAAACACTGCGTTATTCCATCGTATTTCTCTGTATTCTTGCTTTATTGCTTCCGTCTATAGCCGGCTGCGGAGAAATTGAGTATGCAGTCGTATCCGAGGGCAACGAGTTTGACGGATATACGTATACTTTATATGAAAACGGCAGCGCCGCGATAAGCGGAGGTACTGCCGATTCCGACGGAAAACTGACGATTCCCGAAACAATCGACGGACATAAGGTCATCGGCATTGCCGATGAGGCGTTCCGTGATAAGCTCAATTTTCTGTATCTGAAAATCGAAGGATCGGGAATCAGCATCGGAAAAAATGCATTTTACGGCTGCGAGGCCCTGACTGTCGCCGATATCGGCGGAGCTTCGGAAATCGGCGATGCCGCTTTCTATATGTGCCGGAATCTGACGTATATACGCGGCTCTGAAAACGCAAAGTCAATAGGAAACACAGCCTTCTGCGGCTGTCTTTCCCTGACGCAAATAAGCTTCGGCAATAAGCTGACGGTTATCGGCGACTCTGCTTTCCAGAACTGTTCGGCTCTGTCATCGGTCGTCCTCCCTTCTTCACTGAAGACTCTCGGTGAAGGCGCTTTTGAAGAGTGCTCCTCTCTCGGCTATGCCGATATATCTTCGCTCACCTCCGTCCCTGACGGATGCTTTGTCAAATGCACCTCCCTCTCCGACGTCAGATTTTCTTCAAAGCTTTCGTCACTTGGCACTCTCTGTTTCCGTGCCTGTTCTTCACTCTGCACGCTGACACTTCCGAAAACGCTGAAAACCGTCGGTGATTCAGCTTTTGCAGGCTGCGACAGTCTTTCAACCGTAAACTATGCGGGCAGTGAATCCGCATGGTCCGGAATCGTCATTGCCGAAGGAAACGAGCAGCTGCTGTCGATAAGACCCTACTGCAATTATTCCGATAAAGCTGCAGGGAAGACGAATTTCGAAACCGCAGCCGTGCGTACCGCCCTTCAGGGTTCATATTCGCAGAACGGCTACACCTACGTCCTTTTCGACGACGGCTGTGCACAGATTACCGCATATGACGGAGCAGCGGCTGTTCTCTCAATCCCGGACAGTTTTGACGGTCACCGGGTCGTTTCCATAGGCGAAGCGGTTTTTTCCGAAAAGACGGCACTCTCTTCAGTGACTCTGCCTGACACTCTTGAGGAAATCTGCACTGCGGCCTTTTATATGTGCTCCTCACTTTCTTCCGTCAGCGGCGGAAAAAATCTCAGACATATAGGTCACCACGCTTTCGACGGCACCTCATGGCTTGAAAACAGCAAAGGAAGCTTTGTGACTCTCGGCTCCGTTCTCGTTGCATATCGCGGAACCGATAAAGCGGTAATTATTCCGTCCGGAATCGGTTATATTGCAGACGCGGTATTTTCAAACAATACCTCAATCACGTCCGTGAACCTCGGCGAAGACGTCGTTTGCATAGGACGTCAGGCCTTCGCTTATTGCGGAAATCTGACAAGCATCACAGGAAACTCGGTCAGACACATCGAAGACAACGCTTTCGTTTCCTGCGAAAAACTGATGTCTGTTGAATTTTCAAACGTTGAAAAGGTCGGGGAATACTCTTTTGCCGACTGCAACTCTCTGAGATTCGCAAGCTTCGGAGACAGGCTCGAAACCCTGTCCTCAAGAGCTTTTTACAGTTGCATCAATCTCAGAGTGCTGTACGTCCCCGAAACGCTCTCAACGCTCAGAGCCGACAGCTTTGAAGACTGCGTATGCTTCATTCTTCTGTATCCCGGTTCATATGATGAGTATATCTCGAAAATATCCGGCGAAGGAACTCTCAATCTCGCCGATCTTGTTATCCTTTCCGACTGGTGACGGCCGGATTATCTTCCGAAAGAAGGAAATGAATGAATAAAAAAGCACCCGATAAATTCAGTCTCAGGACTGCGGCTCCGCCTCTTTGTGCCGGCTATCTTGCGTTTTGCGGCCTTTTGCTTCTGGGATTGTATTTCGTCAACCTGTACCTGCCAAGCGCACTTCTGGCAGTAATATTTCTCTATACGGGCCTGTCGCTCATACCGCTTCTGTTTCCTCAGATATCGAAAAAGGCTTTTTTCGCAAGACTTACGTCAGAACTTGCAGTATTGGCGGCAGCCGCAACAGGCTGCGTCTTCCTGCTGAAGCGGAAAACCGTTACGTATTCACTGAGCTGGGCCGACGTACTGATTCTGATACTCATCTTTATTTTGTCGGTGATTGCAGAAAAGATTATCCGGCACGGAACCGCAGAAGACAGACGCAGTGCGGCCCTCGGCAGAACCCTGATATCCTTCTGCATTTTCACCCGCATTGCAGTCATACCGCTCTTTATCTGTGAAGTTATACGACTTCTCGGTTTTTACGAAACTCTGAGTGCAGGCATATGGGCCGAGTCAATACTTGCTTCGTACCTTGCAGTGTTTGCGATTGTAAACACAGCCGTCCGTTTTATCCGCTCCGAGGACGCCTCTGAACCTGATTTTTCGGTTCCCCTGCCTTTTCTCGGAAAGAAGGAGTACGGCATTCTCGGCTATCTCGAAAACCAGACCGGCATTACGATGCGCAGCCTGTGGAGCCTGAAATTCGCCGCCACCCTGCTCCCCTGGGCGGCCGTCAGTCTTTGCCTGCTCGTATGGCTATCAAGCGGAATCCACACGGTCAACCCCTATGAAACAGGAGTTCTCATACGCTGCGGAACGCTGAAGGACACATCCCTTGAGCCCGGAATTCACCTGACCCTTCCCTGGCCCTTTGATACCGTCGAAAAATACGAAACCGGAACCGTAAAGAAAATCACGGTTGGATACGAGTCCTCCGGCGATACGGACAATATCTGGACCGATACACACGGAACAAAAGAATTCAAACTCCTTCTCGGCGGCGGAAACGAACTGGTTTCCGTCAATCTGAGACTTGAATACAAAATCTGCAATCTTGACGCTTATCTTCGCGCTTCTTCCTCTCCCGAGGGAATGCTTCGCGGTATGGCTTACGAGCTGATAACCGATACCGTCGTCAGAAACGACCTTGATTCCCTTCTGTCCGCTGACCGTTCTTCGTTTGCTTCGTCCTTTGAATCGGCACTGACGGAAAAACTTGAAGAACGCGGAGGCATCGGAATTGAAATCGTCAGCGTCGTGCTTGAAAGCATTCATCCGCCGGTCGACGTTGCCGAAAAATACCAGCAGCTTATCTCAGCCGAAATTCAGGCCGAACAGATTGTTCTTCAGGCCGAAAGCTATTCTGCTCTGACGCTCGGCGAAGCAGAAACGGCGAGAGACACGGCAATCAATCAGGCTGAAGCTTCAAAATACCAAAAGATTGCCGAAGCGCGGGCCTCCGTCACGGAATTTATGGCAGCAGTCAGCGCCGATTCAAGCTACAGCGATGCATACAGATATCACAAATC
>DCGL01000010.1:43991-61247 GCA_002314565.1 Clostridiales bacterium UBA1779 | reverse complement strand
GTAACCGTTCAAATATCTGGATCGGCTCAATTCCCGCCGCTTCAGACTGATATATGAGGATTTATCTATGAATCAGAATACAGAAATATCCGAAAATAAAAAAAGGAGCACGTCAGTCGGTTCCTACGTACTCAGAATTTTTTTGGCTCTTGCCGTCATCCTGCTTCTTTTCTGGTTTGGGTTCACTTTCAGACTCAGAGAAGGTTCCTGCGCCATCGTGCTCAGATTCGGAGCAGCGCGCGATGAAACGAGCGAGGCGGGACTTCATCTTCGCCTTCCCTGGCCCTTTGAAACCGTTGTCACATATGACGCACGCCTGAATTATCTTGAATCAAATTTCCTTGAAACCACGACGAAGGATAAACGCAACGTAATGATTCAGTCATACGTTATCTGGCAGATAAGTGACCCGCTGCTTTTCCACAACAGCGTCGGGACGACAGGCAGCATCGACTCTTATATTCAGGACCAGATTTTCAGTGCGACAAACAGCGTTCTCGGCTCATACGAGCTTCAGAATCTCGTATCCCTTGAAACCGAAAGCCTCAAGACGCGTCAGATTCAGGATGAAATAACCGCTGTCGTACACGACAAATGTCTTGCAAACTACGGAATCGAGGTCTCGGCAGTCAGCATTCTTCAGCTTTCTCTGCCCGACACTAACCTTTCAAGCGTTTTCGACCAGATGGCTGCTGAACGCCAGAAGGACATTGATACGATAATCGCCGCAGCTGAACGCGACGCAAACAAGATACGTTCCGATGCAGATGCGGAGGCCGCAAAAATCATCGCAGAAGGAACCACGTCGGCTGCCGAAATCGCTGCCGCCGCCGAAAAGGAGGTTGCTTCGATTTACGCTGCTGCCCAGGCAGCCAATCTTGAGCTTTACACCTTCCTGCGTGAGCTTGATACCGTTTCTTCCTCAGTCGGTTCCGGAACCGTTCTCGTAATCAGCACCGACACCTATCCCTTCAATATCCTCTCCTCATATTCATCCATGCTTCAGGATGATACCGACGCAGGTAACACAACGGTTACAAAAGACCTTGAATATATTCTCTCAAAACTGCCGGAGTCTGACAGAATTGCCCTCACGGAAGCAATTTACGGACTGATAAAAAATGCCGATACTGCCAATACTGTAAAATGAAAAAGAAAAACACACTAACCGGTGACATTCTCGATTCGCTTTCAAAGTATTTTGCCGTGCTCGTGCTTGCCGTGGTTCTGATAATTGCGTGCTCCGGAATCAGAATAGTAAAATCCGGAGAGGTTGCTCTGATTTTCCGCTTCGGAAAACTCAGCGGAAGCACCTATGAAGAACAGATTCACGAGCCGGGACTCTTGTTTGCCTTCCCGTATATTATCGATGAGGTTGTCACAGTCCCGACCGGACAGGTCAGGAAAATCGAAGTCAAAACCCATTATACTCCTTCTATGATGACAGGGTACACGCATAACGGTTACGTTATCAGCGGTGATTCCAATATCATACTGCTGTCTGCCTCGGTTCAGTATATGATTACGAATCCCGTCGCATATGCAGTAAACGTCATAGACGAGGAAAAGCTGGTTAACGCTTCAGTCAGCAACGCAATGATTGAAATCGCTGCGGGTATGAGCTCCGATACTCTGCTGACGACTGGCAAGAGCACTCTTGCCGAAGAAATTCTGCAAAAGGCAGGCAGCATCCTTGCCGCAGCCGATACCGGTATTACTCTTTCTTCCGTCGAACTGACTGACGTCAGTATGCCCGCCGAAGTCAAGGAAACCTATGAAGCCGTCAACTCGGCCAAGGTCCGTTCCGAAACTCTGAAGGAGCAGGCCGAACAATACAGAGAAACCGTTATCCCCGGGGCTCAGTCAGACGCCGCTGCCCTGATTTCCGCTGCAACCGCCAAAGGAGCTTCCGACGTTGCCGAAGCAAACGCATATCTTTCCGAGTTCCGCGGCATACTTGAACAGTATGAAAGCGAAGGAGAGGCAGTCAGAGTACGCGTATACAATCAGAAACTCAGCGAAATTATGCAGAAAATCACGGATATCCGACTTGTAAGCGATTCCGAGTCAAAGATTATTATCGGAGAGAGGTGAGAGTCTGTGGAAAATATTGACCATATGGGCAAAAACAGTCTCGAATCTCTTGCGAGAAACAATATATCCGAGCAAAACAAACGTCATCTTGCCGTTGATATAGTCACGGGCATTGCAGGGCTCACCTGCCTTGCAGCCGGACTTACCGTCTCTTGGATCCAACCTGAAAGCACTGTAGTTCCCTCGCTTATTTATACTCTCGGCTTTATCATTGAAAGTCTTCCCATTTTCATTGAAGCCTTCAGAGGCTTGTTCACAAAGAACTTCACGCGCGCAATGGAAATTCTCGTTGCCATTGCCATATCCGCCTGCTTCTTTTCCGGTGAACTGATTCCCGCTCTTTTGATTCCCATAATTCTGAACGTTTCCCATCTGCTTGAAGAACGCAGCATTATGGGCGGGCGCGAAGCCATTGAAGGTCTGAAACTCCTTCAGCAGAAAACGGCTTCCCTGATTCTCGAAGACGGCAGCACGCAACGTGTTGATTCGCGTTCTCTCGAACCCGGTCAGCGTGTTCTCGTCACTCCCGGAGCCGGCATTCCGGCAGACGGTGTTATTCTTGAAGGAGAGAGCAATATCGACCAGAAATCAATGACCGGCGAGCCTGAACCGTATTTTGCAGGTCCCGGTGACAAGGTCTTTGCGGGAACCTTCAATATAGACGGAACCTTAAAGATTGAAGTCAGAAAGAAATATTCCGATACTTCTTTTTCATCCGTTCTGAAGCTCATAGAGGAGTCCGAAAGTATTTCCATCCCGGAATCCCGTCTTGTTGACAGGTTTATGAAGTATTACATTCCACTGGTGCTTGCCATTGCCGCGGCCGTTGCGCTGATTGAAAAGGACCTGTCCCGTGCCATAGCAATACTTGTGGTCTCCTGCCCCTGCGGACAGATGCTCGTCACCTCCGCCCCTATGGTTGCCGCCCTGTCCGCTGCCACCAAGAGAGGAATTCTTATAAAGAATTCAAAGTTTCTTGAAGAGTTAAATCACGCAGATACGGTTGTCTTTGATAAAACCGGTACTCTTACCGGAGGCGAAATGACTGTCACGGAAATTATTCCCTATGAAGGTGCGGATATTTCCACCGTACTGGATTATGCCGCTTCGGTATCCTCAGGTTCATCACATCCGATATCAGCTGCCGTTATGCGAAAAGCCGGCAGGGATTACGGAAAGATCAGATGCGAAATCCGTGAAACGTCCGGAAAGGGACTCACGGGTACCTGTGAAGACGGACGCGTAATTCGGTTCGGACGCCGCAGCTGGATTGAAGAACTCTGCACAATCGCGGTTCCCGAAGGCTTTGCATCAGACAATTCGGGTTCTCTCAGCTTTGTCTGCTGCGACAATACTCTTCTCGGTGCAGTTGCAATAGGAGACTCTATACGTTCGGATGCCGAAAAATGCGTTTGTGAGCTCAGAGAGCTCGGTGTCGGAAAAACCGTAATGCTGACCGGTGACAGAATTGAATCGGCCGAAAAGATCCGGATTGAAGCCGGAGTCAATGAAGTATACGCTTCCCTCTTGCCGGAAGACAAGCTGTCACACCTCAGAACGCTCTCACAAACCGGCACGGTAATCGCGGTCGGAGACGGTATCAATGACGCTCCCGTCCTCAGAGAAGCCCAGGTCGGCATTGCAATGGGAGCAATGGGTTCAGACCTTGCCATTCAGTCAGCTGACATTGCCCTTATGAACAACAACCTGATGAACATCCCCTTCGCAATCAGTCTTGCATCAAAAACGAGACGTATCATTTACGAAAATCTGATTCTGTCAATGACCGTCAGTGCCTTGATGATTATTCTCTCATCTTTCGGTTTCATCACTGCAATTGTCGGTGCCCTTGCCCACAACGTCGGGGCATTCGGCGTCATTCTCAACAGTTCACGCATTCTCAGACATAAATAAAAAACGTCATTGTTACGACAGAATAATAAAAGGATCGCCACGGCGGTCCTTTTCATTTCAGCTTAACCAATTATCTGACGCATATTCGTTTTTATCGAAAATCCGCCCGGTGCCAATTGCGCACCGGGCGGATTTTATCTGATCAAAAGCCGGGATCAATCGGCTTTCTTTTCCTCAGCAGCGGGAGCTTCTTCCTTCTTGGCAGCCTTCTTGGCGCCCTTCTTGGCATTGGCTTCTGCAGCAAGCTCTTCAGCGGTCTTTACGAGAGTGATAAGAGCCATTTCAGCGGCATCTCCTCTGCGGGGACCGAGCTTGTAGATAGCGGTGTAACCGCCGGCAACCTTCTCATACTTGGGAGCGATTTCGGCGAAAAGCTTTGTTACAACGTCTTCTTCTGTGATATATGCAAGTGCGGCACGGCGGCTGGCAAGAGTATTCTCTTTGCCGAGTGTGATCATCTTGTCGGCCATGGCACGGACTTCCTTGGCACGGGTGATGGTTGTTTCAACCTTGCCATTCTTGAACAGATATGTTACCTGGCCCCTCAGCATAGCGTTTCTGTGTGCTGTAGGTCTGCCGAGTTTTCTTGTTCCGGGCATCTTAGTGCTCCTCCTTAAATTACTGTTGACTCAGACTCAGTCGTCTTCCCTGCGAAGGGAAAGTCCGAGTGATCTGATCTTCTGAATGATTTCATCGAGAGATTTCTTTCCGAGATTGCGGATCTTAATCATCTCGTCTTCGGTCTTGCTGGTAATATCTCCGACAGTTTCGATGCCGACACGTCTGAGGCAGTTTGTGCTGCGAACAGAGAGGTCAAGATCTTCAACGGTCATCTCAGTGATCTTATTCTTGTCCTTTTCAGGGGCATCGATCACGAAGACTGCATTCTTGGCTTCATCTGTCAACTCGATAAACAAGTTGAGATGCTCGTTGAGAATCTTGGCACCAAGGGAAATAGCCTCGCGGGCATTAATGGTTCCGTTGGTGGTAACGTCAAGCGTAAGCTTGTCAAAGTCGGTGATATTGCTTCCGACACGGGTGTTTTCCACACTGTAGCTTACATTGTAAACGGGAGTGTAGATAGAATCGGTGTAGATAAGTCCTACAGGAGCAGACACTGTCTGTCCGTATACTTCAGAATGAAGTATCTTGTTACGATCCTGGGAAACGTATCCGCGTCCGCTTTCGAATGTGAATTCGATAACCAGATGTGCACCTGCGTCCAGTGTGGCCAGATGATGATCGGGATTGAGAATCTCAATGTCCGAATCCTGTCTGATCATACCTGCAGTAGCTTCGCAGGGACCGGTAACGTCAAGCACCGCTACCTTCGGAGCGAGGTCCGGAGTGTGCAGGGCGGCAACAATTCCCTTGATGTTGAGAATGATTTCAGTCATATCCTCAACAACTCCGGGAAGAGCTGTGAACTCGTGAAGAGCGCCGTCAACCTTGATGCTCGTTACGGCAACACCGCGAAGAGAGCTGAGCATTACGCGACGAAGAGAGTTGCCGAGTGTTGTGCCGAAGCCTCTTTCAAGGGGCTCAATCACAAAATGACCTTTCTTTCCGTCAGCACTTACTTCTGCTATCGTGATATTGGGCTTCTGTATCTCATTCATTCCTTTATACCTCTTATATTTTTTTGTGCAATGGTTTTGAACCTATAACCGTCTTTCCGCATAATATTCTGTAGCCTTAACCGCTTATGCGGAGCAATCTGCCGGTTGCCGGCGTCGGAACGTCAGGCAACGTGCAATGAATAATGGGAAAAATCCGGCAGGCACAGCGGTATTATTTGGAATAGAGCTCGACGATAAGCTGCTCGTTGAAGTTGAAGTTTACGTCTTCTCTTGTGGGAAGAGCGACAACCTTGGCACATGCATGCTCTGCATCTACTTCAAGCCACTTGGGAGTATTCTTGGAAGCCATAGCCTCGATAAGAGCCTTGATGGCATCGCTTCTGCCGACTTCGGAAACAGCGATAACATCTCCGACCTTTACCATATATGAGGGAATGTTAACTTTCTTGCCGTTTACGGTGATGTGATCGTGAAGAGTCAGCTGACGGGCTTCGTCACGGCTCTGACCGAATCCCATACGGAAAACGGAGTTATCAAGGCGTCTTTCAAGAAGAACAAGCAGGTTTTCACCGGCCATACCTTCCATGTTGGCAGCCTTCAGATAGTAATTGTGGAACTGGCGCTCAAGAACGCCGTAGAATCTCTTGACCTTTTCCTTCTCACGAAGCTGCATACCGTATTCTCTGAGCTTCTTCTTGGCAGCGCCATGCTGTCCGGGAGCAGCGGGAGCAGCGTCACGGTTACGGGCACCGGACTCTACACGGTCGAAGGGGCATTTGCCGGAAGTGCAGCGATCACCCTTCAGGAAAAGCTTGCAGCCTTCTCTGCGGCAAAGCTTGCAATCAGGACCTGTATATCTTGCCATAATGTGTATCCTCCTAAATAGTGATCAAACGCGGCGGCGTTTGGGGGGTCTGCATCCGTTGTGAGGAACGGGTGTAACGTCTTTGATAAGAGTAATCTGAAGTCCGACGGTCTCAAGAGCGCGGATGGCAGATTCACGTCCCTGACCGGGACCTCTTACGTATACTTCGACAGACTTCAGGCCGTGCTCGATAGCAGCCTTTGCAGCTGTTTCGGAAGCAGACTGAGCAGCGAAGGGAGTGGACTTTCTGGAGCCCTTGAATCCGAGTTCGCCGGCGGAAGCCCATGAAATGGCATTGCCTTCGGTATCGGTAATGGTTACGATTGTGTTATTGAAGGTTGAACGGATATGAACCTGACCGTAAGGTATGTTCTTACGCTCGCGGCGCTTCTTGATAACCTTCTTAGCATCTTTTGCAGCAGCCATAATTTATTAAGCTCCTTTCTTCTTGTTGGCGATTGTCTTGACAGGGCCCTTGCGGGTTCTGGCATTGGTCTTTGTTCTCTGACCTCTTACGGGCAGACCTTTTCTGTGTCTGATTCCGCGGTAGCAGTTAATTTCGACCAGTCTCTTGATGTTGAGATTTACGTCACGGCGAAGGTCACCTTCGACAACGTAGTTCTTTTCAATCTCATCACGAAGAAGTGCAACCTGATCCTCTGTAAGATCTTTTGCACGGGTATCCGGATTAATACCGGTTTTTGCAAGTATATCGTTAGCGCTCTTGCGTCCGATACCGTAAATGTAGGTAAGGGCGATCTCTACGCGCTTAGCGTTAGGAATATCAACACCAGCTATACGAGCCATTCTTGTTTATCCTTTCTGAATTTCAGTTTATCGCGATTAACCCTGGCGCTGTTTGTGCTTGGGGTTCTCGCAGATGACCATAACGCGGCCATGTCTTTTAATGATCTTGCATTTATCGCAGATCTTCTTTACGGACGGCTTAACTTTCATAATTTGCCATACCTTTCTGACTATATATTTGATCCGATTTTTTATTTGGTTCGCCAGGTAATTCTTCCCTTTGTCAGGTCGTAGACCGAAACCTCAACCTTGACATGGTCTCCCGGCAGGATTCTGATATAATTCATACGAAGCTTGCCTGAAATGTGGGCGGTCACAATATGACCGTTAGGCAGCTGAACTTTGAAGACTGTGTTGGGCAGAGCCTCAACAACGGTACCTTCAAATTCTACAACGTCATCCTTTGGCAGAGTAATCACTCCTATCTTTCTTATCAGTCATACACAGCGGTAAGGATTACTGTTCCTTCCGGTGTCAGGGCCACAGAGTTTTCATAATGTGCGGAAAGCGTTCCGTCGGCGGTTTTCACCGTCCATCCGTCAGGCAGTTCTCTGACTTCAGGTCTTCCGACGTTAACCATGGGTTCGATTGCAAGTGTCATACCGGTCTGCAGCTTAACGCCGCGTCCGGCCGTTCCGAAATTCGGAACCTCGGGGTCTTCGTGAAGCTCGTGTCCTACGCCGTGACCGATATACTTTCTGACAACTGAGAAGCCTTCGGCTTCAACGCAGCTCTGAATTGCATATCCGATGTCGCCCATTCTGTTTCCTTCTCTGAAGGCCTCAACACCGCATTCGAAGCTGTGTTTTGTAACCTCAATCAGGTGAAGGACTTCAGGAGCAACCTGTCCGACGGGGATGGTTCGGGCCATATCACCGGTAAAACCGTGATAGAAAGCTCCGACGTCAATTTTTACGATGTCGCCTTCCCGAAGTATCTTCTTTCTTGAAGGTATTCCGTGAATGACTTCATCATTGATGCTTATGCAGGCGCTTCCGGGGAAGCCGCCGTACCCAAGAAAGGTTGGGCGGGCACCGCATCTTTCGATGTGGTGCCGGATAATCCTGTCGAGCTCATATGTGGAAATTCCTTCCCTGACAGCCTCTATGGCTGCATCCATAGCCTCGGCAGTGATTCTGCCCGCCTTCTTCATTTCCGCTATCTGTAAAGAATTTTTAAGCGGTATCATTTCTTGATTTTGCTCCACAAAGCCTTGCGGACCAATTCGGTTGTATCTTCAACCTCTTCCTGTCCTTCCACTTCGACGAGCAGTCCCTCGTTTCTGTAGAAACCGATAACGGGCTCAGTCTGTTCGTGGTAGGTCTTGAGTCTGTTCAGAACGGTTTCGGGCTTGTCATCCTTGCGGATGAACAGCTCCTTGCCGCATTTGTCGCAGATTCCTTCCTTTTTGGGCTTAAGATACTCGGTGTGATAAGAAGCGCCGCATTCGCAGACTCTTCTTCCGCTCATACGCTTTACAATACGCTCATCCGATACTTCAATGCTGAGAACGGCATCAATTTTTACACCGAGCTTCTTAAGTGCCTCAGCCTGAGCTGCGGAACGGGGGAAGCCGTCGAGTATGAAACCGTTTTTGCATGCATCGGAGGAAAGATAGTCTTTTACGATACCGATGACCGTTTCATCGGGCACAAGATTTCCTGCATCGATATAGGACTTGGCGCTTTTGCCGAGTTCCGTACCGGAGGCAATTGCCTCACGCAGAATCTGTCCTGTGGATATTGCGGGAATCTGCTCCCGCTTTGAAATTGCTTCAGCCTGTGTGCCTTTTCCCGCTCCGGGAGCTCCCATTATTATCAGATTCATAACAAAACCTAACCTTTATGTGAGCCGGCTCAGCCGAAGATACCCTTCGTTGCTGATTTGCCGTAGCTGCGCATTGCTATCTGGGCTTCAAGGTCATGCATAAGCTCAAGGGCAACACCGACAACGATAAGCAGTGAGTTGCCTCCGAAAGCAATACCCGAGAAGGTGGTGCTTGTTGAGTCAATCATACTGTTTACGATGTTGATGAGCATCGGGAAGCCTGCGATGAAGCAAAGGAAGATAGAACCGATAAGGGTAATTCTGTTGAGGATTCTCTTGATGTACTGAACTGTGGGTCTGCCGGATCTGATTCCGGGGATTGATCCGCCGTTTTTCTGTATATTGTTGGAAACTTCAACAGGGTCAAAAGAAATCAGAACGTAGAAGTAGCCAAATGCAATAATGAGAACAAGATAAACAAGCAGGTACATCCATGTGTTATAGTTGAACCACTTGTCAATGAAATTCTCGAATTTTGAATTGGTAAAGAAGCTTGCAATGGTGGCAGGAACCGATACAATCGAGCTGGCAAAGATGACGGGCATAACGCCGGACATATTGAGCTTGAGAGGAAGGTTAGATGCCTGACCGCCATACATCTTGCGACCGACAACACGCTTGGCGTACTGAATCGGGATTCTTCTTTCTGATTCTGTGAACCAGACGATGAGCACAATGATTGCAAAGGTAAGAGCAAGTGACAGAACAGAGAGCAGCAGTCCTAAGATTGAGAAACCTGAGAACATTGAGCTGAACCCGATAGCGTTCTTGAATGTCATCTGCCATACGCTGATGCAAAGTGCGGGAACACGGGAGAGAATATTGGCAAAGAGTATCATTGAAATACCGTTGCCGATACCGTAAACGTTGATTTTTTCAGAGAGCCACATGATAATTGCAGCACCGGCACAGTAGCTGGCGACAACAACGATCTTTCCGAACCAGTTGATATCGTCAACGAGCATGCCGTAGCTTTCCATCATCTTGAGATAGCCGTAGGCTGTGACAAGAGCGAGAGCAACGGTGCAGTATCTTGTAAGGGCTGTAATCTTCTTTTTGCCTTCTTCGCCGTCCTGAGACATTCTCTGAAGAGCGGGGATGGCAACTGTAAGAAGCTGAATAACAATGGATGCGGTGATGTAGGGGGAAACTGAGAGAGCGAAGAGTGTTGCCTGTGACATGGCACTTCCCGACAGAAGGTTCAGATAGTAGAATATCGAACCCTGAGCGTAAGAGTTGAATGAGGCAACTGCTGTCTCGCTGATATAAGGTACCGGAATCTGCGCGCCGAGTCGGTAAATAAGAACGATCAGAAGAGTAAAGAGAATCTTTGTTCTGAGTTCTGTAATTTTCCAGGCGTTCTTAAGGGTCGCAAACATCCTTATACCTCCTCTGCACTTCCGCCTGCTGCTTCAATCTTTTCCTTGGCAGCTCCGGAGAACTTTGCTGCCTTAACGGTGAGCTTCTTTGTGAGTTCGCCGTTGCCGAGTACCTTCAGACCGTCATATTCCTTGCGGATGATTCTGGCCTGAATAAGTGTTTCAAGATCAACAACAGCTCCGTCTTCAAAACCGTTAAGCTCGGAAACGTTGACTGTAGCGTAAACTGTCTTGAACAGCTTATTGGTGAAGCCTCTCTTGGGAAGCTGTCTGTAGATGGGGAACTGACCGCCTTCGAAGCCGGGTCTTACGCCGCCGCCTGAACGGGCATTCTGTCCCTTATGTCCCTTACCGGCAGTCTTGCCGTTTCCGGAACCTGTTCCTCTGCCCTTACGGAAGCCGGCAGTAACGGCACCCTCAGCGGGCTTAAGTTCATTAAGTTTCATTATGCGTTCTCCTTTTCTGCGACGTCTTCAACCTTTACGAGGTGAGAAAGAACCTTAACCTTGCCATCAAGTACGGGACCTTCGGCATGGATATTGAAATCGCCGATTTTGCGAAGCCCGAGAGATTCGGCAGTAGCCTTCTGATTGGGCTTGCATGTGATAAGGGACTTAACAAGAGTAACCTTCTTCATTACTGTTTGCCTCCCTTTACGTCATCAACGCTGATGTCACGAATCTTGGCAACCTCTTCGGCGGAACGAAGTTCCTTGAGGCCCTCGATTGTAGCACGTACAACGTTGGTGGGGTTGTTGGAACGCAGGCACTTAGCACGAATGTTTGTGATGCCGGCAGCTTCAACTACCATTCTTACCTTGGAACCGGCGATAATACCGGTACCGGGGGCAGCGGGCTTAAGAAGAACCTTACCGGCTCCGTAAACACCGACTACTTCGTGGGGAATGGTTGTTCCCTTAACGGAAACAGTGATCATATTTTTCTTTGCGTCTTCAATTCCCTTGCGGATAGCTTCGGGAACTTCAGCAGCCTTACCGATTCCAGCTCCTACGCGGCCGTGTCCGTCGCCGACTACCATAAGTGCGGCAAAGCGGGCAACACGTCCACCTTTAACGGTCTTGGAAACACGGTTCAGCGCAACGAGGTTTTCGGAAAATTCTTTTTCCTCGACATTGTCTTTTCTGAATGCCATTTTTATGCTCCTTGATATGTTCAAATAGTTTTTTGAACAGTGTACAAACCGGAAACAGCCAAAAGGCTCAGAACTTCAGGCCGCCCTCGCGGGCACCCTCAGCCAGTTCCGATACACGTCCGTGATAAAGATAGCCGCCGCGGTCGAAAACGACTTCGGTGATACCCTTAGATGCAGCTCTTTCGGCAATAAGCTTGCCGACCTGCTTTGCGGCTTCTTTGTTGCCGCCTGTTGCAAACTCCTTCTCGTAGGAAGAAGCGGATGCGAGTGTGACGCCCTTGACGTCATCGATAATCTGAGCGCTGATATTGTTCGTCGAACGATATACACAGAGACGGGGACGCTCGGCTGTGCCGGAAATCTTTCCTCTGACTCTGATGTGTCTCTTAAGACGGGCAGCGTTTTTATTCTTCTTAGATACCATCTGTCTGCGCTCCTTTCATCATTTGCTCTTACCGGCTTTTCCGGTCTTGCGACGGACGTTTTCACCGGCATATCTGATACCCTTACCATGGTAGGGTTCAGGGGGTCTCTTGCCGCGGATAACGGCAGCGATCTGACCGACTTCCTGCTTGGAAGCACCCTTTACGGTGATTGTAATCGGGACAACCTTTTCGGCAACCTCGAAGGTGATGCCGGCAGGCTGAGCAACGGTCAGAGCAGCCTGAGGCTGACCCTTGACAAGTGAATGACCGAGGAACAGAAGCAGATTGTTGCCCTGCATTGTGGCTCTGTAACCGGTACCGATGATTTCGAGAACCTTTGTGTAACCGGCTGAAACACCGACAACCATATTGTTTACCAGTGTTCTGGACAGGCCGTGAAGGCTTCTGTCTTCCTTCTCATCAGACTGACGCTCTACGTAAACAGTATTGCCGTCAACTCTGACTGTGATGCGGGGAGAAATTTTTTCGGAAAGTGTTCCGAGCTTACCTTTTACGGTAACGACGTTTTCTTCGCTGACGGAAAGTTCAACTCCGGCAGGAAGAACGATGGGCATTCTACCGATTCTTGACATCTGTGTGCCTCCCTTTTACCATACAAAGGCAATAACTTCGCCGCCAACCTTCTCTTTACGAGCCTGTTTGTCGGTCATAATGCCCTTGGAAGTGGAAACGATGGCGATGCCCAGGCCGTTCATAACGCGGGGCATATCATCGCAGCCGGCGTAAATACGAAGACCGGGCTTTGATACACGGCGGATACCGCGGATAACCTGAACCTTCTTGCCGGTGTACTTGAGAGTAACACGGATTGTGCCCTGCTTGCGGGCTTCATCGGGAATGAATTCGTAACCGGCGATATAACCTTCAGTAGCAAGGATATCGGCGATTGACTTCTTCATGTTTGATGCCGGGATGTCAACAGTGGGGTGCTTCGCATTGCTTGCGTTGCGGATTCTGGTGAGCATGTCGGCAATAACGTCAGACATTTGCATTTTGTTTTCCTCCATATGCAAGTTTTATTTCAGGGCGTCCGGGGCATCTGTCCCCCGGACACTCCTCTTGCTGCCGTTCGCGGACGGCGGCATATCGGCGGTTAAACCGGGCCGCAGCTTAGTTTCCTGCCGGTATTTTGGGGTTGATTAACAAATTTAACGGATTACCAGCTGGCTTTTCTTACACCGGGAATCTCGCCCTTGTAGGCAAGCTCACGGAAGCAGATACGGCATACGCCGTACTTGCGAAGATAAGCATGAGGACGTCCGCAGATTTTGCAGCGGTTGTAAGCTCTGGTTGAGAACTTGGGAGCAGCCTGCTGCTTGAGAATCATAGACTTCTTTGCCATAATTACTTATCCTCCATCAGTTCTGTGCGAAGGGAGCGCCGAGAGCCTTGAGAAGCTCACGTCCCTCTTCGTCGGTGTTAGCAGTGGTAACGAAGCAGATATCCATACCGCGGATCTTGTCGATTTTATCGTACTCGATTTCCGGGAAGATGAGCTGTTCCTTAAGACCGAGAGCATAGTTTCCGCGGCCGTCGAAAGCATCAGCGGAAATACCCTTAAAGTCACGGACTCTGGGAAGTGCGAAGTTGAAGAGCTTGTCTACGAATTCGTACATTCTCTCGCCGCGAAGAGTAACCTTAACACCGATCTTCATACCCTCACGGACCTTGAAGTTAGCAACTGACTTATGAGCATAAGTCGGAACTGCCTTCTGGCCGGTGATGAGTGTGACGTCGTTGATGATGTTGTCGATAACCTTGGCATTATCTCTGGCCTCGCTTGAACCAACGTTGATGACAACCTTGTCAAGCTTCGGAATCTGCATAACGCTCTTGTAGTTGAATTTCTGCATGAGGGCAGGAGCGATCTCAGACAGATATGTTTCTTTAAGTCTTGCCATTTCTATCTACCCTCCATCAGATTTTTGCGCCGCACTTAGCGCAGGCGCGGTACTTTTTGCCGTTCTCGTCGACAGCGATCTTGACTCTTACGCCCTTCTGGCACTTATCGCAGTAAAGAGCAACCTTTGAAGCATAGATGGCGCCTTCGGTATCAATGATACCGCCCTGGTCACCCTGCTTGCGGGGCTTTACGTGCTTGTGAATCATATTTACGCCTTCGGCAATAACCTTGTCTTCCTTGGGGGAGACGGCAATGACCTTATGTGTGATAAGCTTTCCGTTCTTATCTTTCTTATCCTCGTACTTGCCGGTCAGAAGTACGACTGTATCGCCTGTTTTGATATTCATCGTTTGGCTTCTCCTTAAAGTACTTCAGGTGCAAGAGACAGAATCTTGAGATACTGTTTCTCACGTAATTCTCTCGCCACAGGCCCAAATATACGTGTGCCTCTGGGAGACTGGTCATCCTTAATGATGACAGCTGCATTTTCGTCGAATCTGACGTAGGAACCGTCGGCTCTCTTTACGCCGTGAACGGATCTGACGACGACAGCCTTTACAACGTCGCCCTTCTTTACCATTCCGCCGGGAGCAGCCTTCTTGACTGAGCAGACGACAACATCACCGATGTTGGCATATCTGCGGCCGGTACCGCCGAGGACTCGAATGCACAGAAGTTCTTTGGCGCCGGTATTATCGGCAACCTTCATTCTTGATTCCTGCTGTAACATTTCTTCTACCTCCCCGTCGATTATTTAGCCTTCTCAATCACTTCGGTCAGACGCCATCTCTTCGTCTTTGAGAGAGGTCTGGTTTCCATGATTTCGACTTTATCACCGATTCCGCACTCATTCTTTTCATCATGAGCGTGAACCTTCAGGGTTCTCTTAATGATTTTTCCGTAAATCGGATGAATTACGTTGTCTTCGATGGCGACTGTGATGGTCTTGTCCATCTTGTTGCTGACAACGAGTCCGACACGTGTTTTTCTGAGGTTTCTTTCTTCCATAATATCCGTCCTCCTTACGCGTTCTTCTCGTTCATCACGGTCATAACGCGGGCGATATCATGCTTGACCTCACTGATGTGTTTGGTGTTTTCAAGCTGATTGACAGCGAGCTGAAAGCGGAGGTTAAAGAGCTCATTCTTAAGCTCCTTAAGCTTTGCTTCAAGCTCTGCAGGAGTCATAGCTCTGACTTCACTGATTTTCATTCGGTGACCTCCTCATTCGCGGCCGCGGTTTCCTTGGCAATGAACTTGCACTTAATAGGAAGCTTGTGAGATGCAAGACGCATAGCTTCCTTAGCTTCGGCCTCGGTAACGCCGTCCATTTCGAACATAACGCGACCGGGTCTGACAACTGCTACCCAATACTCAACTGCACCTTTACCGGAACCCATTCGGGTTTCAGCGGGCTTCTCAGTGATAGGCTTATCCGGAAAGATTTTAATCCAGACATTACCGCCACGCTTGATATAACGTGTCATAGCAATACGGGCAGCCTCAATCTGAGCGGATGTAATCCAGGCAGGCTCGAGAGCGACCAGACCGTAGCTACCGTTGGTAACTGTGTTGCCGCTTGTTGCCTTGCCCTTAAGTCTTCCGCGCTGAACGCGACGGAATTTGACTCTCTTAGGCATTAACATTAGTTCTTTCCTCCTTCTCTGGGAGTTGTGTTCTGACGGGGAGCACGATTGGCATTGTTATTGTTGAATCTGCGGTCACCACGGCTTGCACCGTCTCTGGGTCCGCGGTTCTCACCGTTTCTGCGGTCGCCGTTGTTGTTTCTGCGGTCGCCGTTTCTGCGGTCACCGTTTCCGTTGCCGTTTCTGCGGTCACCGTTTCTGCGGTCGTTTCTGCGGTCGTTCTTGTGATCGCGGGCAGCGTCTGCATTGAGGATTTCACCGTTGTAAACCCAAACCTTTACGCCGATCTTTCCGTAGGTGGTGTTAGCCTCCCAGAAACCGTAATCGATGTCGGCACGGATGGTCTGAAGCGGAATTGTTCCTTCATGATAGCTTTCTGCACGGGCGATTTCAGCACCGCCGAGACGTCCGCCGCAGGTAATCTTGATACCGCGTGCGCCGAGACGCATGGTGTTTCTGATAGCCATCTTCATAGCTCTTCTGAAAGCAACACGGCCTTCAAGCTGAGCGCAGATATTTTCTGCAACGAGCTGGGCGTCGAGTTCGGGGTTACGGATTTCAACGATGTTGACCGAGACGGGAACCTGCTTGCCGTTGGCATCCTTGCCGACGATAGCTTCAACCTTGGCCTTGATCTTATCGATGTTTTCGCCGTTTCTTCCGATGGCAACACCGGGCTTTGCGCAGTGAATGCTTACCTTGACTCTGTAGGCGTCACGTTCGATTTCAATCTTCGGAACGCCGGCCTTGAACAGGTCATTCTTCAGCATCTTTCTGATTTTGTAGTCGTTAACGAGTAAATCTCCGAAGACCTCATCCTTAACGCACCATCTGGAATCCCAGTCCTTGATTACGCCGACACGAAGGCCATGCGGATTAACTTTCTGTCCCATTACGCTTTGACCTCCTTGTCTGCTCTTTCACTGACTGCGAGAGTAACATGTGATGTTCTCTTCAGGATTCTGTCGCCCGAGCCCTTGGCTCTGGGCATATATCTCTTAAGTGTGGGTCCGGGGCAAACGAAGCACTCTGAAACATAGAGCTTGGAAGCATCCATATTGAAGTTGTGCTCTGCGTTAGCCATGGCGCTCTTCAGAAGCTTTACAAGCTCGGGAGAAGCTGCCTTGGGTGTGTTCTTGAGAATTGCCATCGCATAATCGGCATCTTTGCCGCGGATAAGGTCGAGAACGATCTTTACCTTGCGGGGAGAAATTCTCAGATATTTAAGATAAGCTTTTGCTTCCATTATCTTTCCTTCCTCCATCAGTTACCGTTATTGGATGTCTTGGATCCGGCATGACCCTTGAATGTTCTTGTAGGAGCAAACTCACCGAGTCTGTGTCCGACCATATCTTCTGTTACGTATACCGGAACGTGCTTACGGCCGTCGTGGACGGCAATTGTGTGTCCGACGAAATCGGGGAATATTGTGGAAGCGCGGGACCAGGTCTTGACAACTTTCTTCTCGTTCTTCTCGTTCATGGCACAAATGCGGTCATAAAGCTTCTGCTCTACGAACGGGCCTTTTTTAAGACTTCTGCTCATAATTTATATTCCCTCCTTATTTAGCGTTTCTGTGCTTTACGATGTACTGCTCAGTGCGGTTCTTTTTCTTTCTTGTCTTATAACCGAGAGCAGGCTTGC
>DCGL01000010.1:0-43949 GCA_002314565.1 Clostridiales bacterium UBA1779 | reverse complement strand
CCTTCACCACCACCGTGAGGGTGATCGCAGGGGTTCATGACTGAACCGCGGACTGTGGGACGGAAGCCCTTGTGTCTTGTCTTACCGGCTTTGCCGGCCTTGACTGTGTCGTGCTCGATGTTGCCGACCTGGCCGATTGTGGCCTTGCAGTTCAGGGCAACTGTTCTGACTTCACCTGAGGGCAGACGGATCATAGCGACGCCGTCTTCCTTGGAAACCAGCTGAGCAGCAGCACCGGCGGATCTTACAAGCTGTCCGCCCTTGCCGGGATAAAGCTCAATGTTGTGAATGTAGGTACCGACGGGGATATTGGCGATAGGCAGTGTGTTGCCGGGCTTGATATCGGCTTCGGCTCCGGAGTAAATCTTGTCACCGGCGTTAAGTCCGACGGGGGCAATGATGTAGCTCTTCTTTCCGGATTCGGACTGAAGGAGGGCGATGTAAGCGGAACGGTTGGGGTCGTACTCGATACCGACAACGGTGGCAGCCTCAGTGTCGAGTCTGCGGTAGTCGATGATTCTGTACTTGAGTTTGTTTCCGCCGCCTCTGTGACGGACGGTGATTTTGCCGTTGGCATTGCGGCCGGCATTCTTCTTCTTGATAACGATCAGGCTCTTCTCGGGAGTGAACTTTGTCAGCTCCTCGAAGGACGGGACGCTCATATGACGTCTCGAGGGAGTCGTCGGTTTATACTTCATTGTAGGCATTATTCTTTCCTCCTACCATCAGTTAAGACCGTCGAAGAAAGCGATGGTCTTGGAATCCTCAGTGAGGGTTACGATTGCTTTCTTCCAGGCAGCGGTATAACCGGCCTGATAGCGGACTCTCTTTTCTTTGCCGTTTACGTTCATTGTGTTAACGGACTTGACCTTTACGCCGAAAACTGCTTCAACAGCCTTGGCAATCTCGGGCTTTGTAGCTGAAGGCATAACCTTGAAGACATATCTCTTGCCTTCCATCATGTCCATGCTGGCTTCAGTGATGACCGGGCTGATGATAATATCATAAATATTCTTTTCCATTAGTCCTGATCCTCCTTGTCATATACGGCAGTCAGTTTTTCAACTGCGGCACGGGTAATGACGAGCTTTTCTGCGTTGACTACTTCGTATACGTTGATTGTGCTGTAAAGAGTAGCAACGGCTGTAGGAATGTTGCGAACGCTTCCTACGATGAACTTGTCAGCTTCGGGCAGTACCAGCAGAGCCTTGGCGTCCTTGCCGTTTTCCTTGCGGAAACCGAAATCGCGGAACATCTTGGCCATGGCGGCTGTCTTGTAGCTGTCGAGCTTGCACTCATCGAGAACAATGAGATTGCCTTCGGCAACCTTGTCTGAAAGAGCTGAGAAGAGAGCGACTCTCTTTGTCTTCTTGTTCAGGTCAGTGCGGTATGTACGGGGCTTGGGACCCAGGGCAACTCCGCCGTGAATCCACTGAGGGGATCTGGTGGAACCCTGACGGGCTCTTCCTGTTCCCTTCTGTCTCCAGGGCTTTCTTCCGCCGCCGCTGACTTCTGTGCGGGTCAGTGTCGACTGTGTACCCTGTCTCTGGTTGAGCAGGTAAGCTCTGACTGCGGAATGGAGGACTGCACCGTTTACCTCTGCTCCGAAGATTTTCTCGGAGAGAGCGATTTCGCCGACTTCCTTGCCGGCCATATCAAATACTTTTACGTTTGGCATCTGTCTTTTCCTCCTCTACTCACGCCTTGATGGAATCGCGGATGAATACGATTCCGCCCTTGGCACCGGGAATGGCGCCGCGGATAGCGATCAGGTTGTTCTCTGCATCAATCTTAACGACGTTGAGATTGAGGATAGTGACCTGTTCGTGTCCATACTGTCCGGCCATCTTCTTGTTCTTGAAGACGCGGGACGGGCTGGAGTTAGCACCCATTGAACCGACTTCGCGATGTACAGGGCCTACGCCGTGTGTCATTCTCAGTCTGTGGTGGTTCCATCTCTTGATAACACCGGAATATCCGTGGCCCTTGGTTGTACCGGTGACGTCGACTTTTTCGCCGGCGGCGAAGGTTTCGACAGATACAACATCACCAACGTTGAATCCGGAGCAATCTTCAAGGCGGAATTCCTTCAGATGCTTCTTGACGGTGAGTCCGTTTTTCTTGAAGTGTCCGATTTCGGCCTTTGTTGAATGCTTTTCTTTAGCATCCTCAAAACCGAGCTGAACGGCTTCGTAGCCGTCCTTTTCAGCTGTCTTTCTCTGCGACACTGTGCAGGGACCAGCCTGGATTACCGTTACCGGAATGGCATTTCCGCTTTCGTCGAAAATCTGAGTCATTCCGATCTTCTTTCCGATAATACCCTTCTTCATTTTTTCCTCCTGCAGGTTATTGGTTGACGCTTTGGATTTTTCCTTTCGGAATTACGCCAACTTGACCGGCAAGCTCCCTCTTCGGGACTTGCTGATTGGAAACTAAATTAAATTAACCCTTGACTTCGATGTCAACACCGGCGGGAAGTTCGATGTTCATGATTTCGCTTGCGAACTTCTCATTGGCGTTCTTAACATCAATAAGTCTCTTGTGGTTGCGAAGTTCGAACTGTTCACGGGAATCCTTGTACTTGTGAACAGCTCTCAGAATTGTTACGATTTCCTTCTCGGTGGGAAGCGGTACGGGTCCTGAAACTTCGCATCCGTTCTTCTTTGCAACGTCAATGATTTTCTTTGCTGCTGCATCGATGAGGGTGTGGTCGTAGCTCTTCAGACGAATTCTGATGGTTTTTGCTGCCATGGATATTTCCTCCTTCTTTTCCGCGTTTCTCGCGCGTCATATAATTAATGTAGCCGTTTGCGAACCGCGTCTCGGAGGCAATTGAGCAATCTTTTAACCACCGTCTCGGGCGTTCCGTTCCTTTTCCATACAAAAGCCGAAACCCTTGTCTGCCGTCGCAGAGTCGGACTTCGGATCATACGGAATCTTTTCCGGAACCCGCATTTCAGCCTATGAACATCAGCCGAACGGGGCCAAAGTGCTTCAGTTATCGCACGGAATCACGGGCTGTTCAGGGCCCTGTCCCGCACTTCTCGGCGAAAATTACCCGCTGTTCAGGGCGGCAACCTTTCGCTTCAACGCATTTCTTCGCACATCAAGCTCGCCTATTATATCACAAACAATATAATATTGCAAGATTTTTTTTATTTTTTTCAGATATTTTTTTATTTTTTTGAAAAAAGGAGGCCGAAAAGCCGGAATTCCGGATTTTCAGCCTACGAGTTTCATTTCACAAACAAAATTTTGCGGCAAGTTGACGGCACGTAGTTTTCATTTGTTGGTTTCAATAAGCGCTTCGCATCTGCCGATGAGCTTCTCACGGAACCAGTCCGGAGAGACGACGCGGACTCTCTGCCCGCAGGCAACGAGCATCCCGGCAAAAAGGTCCGGATTTCTGAATTCACAGATAAACGTCCCCTTCTTTGAATTTCTTCCGACGATGTAACTTCCGAGTTCAAGCGCAGAAACCTTGCTGTCAAGTTCAATTTCAGCCGTATAAGGAATTCTCATCTGAACGCTTCCGCCGAGAGCCTCTTCGGCAAGAGCAATGGCCTGAAGACTGTTTTCCGTATCATCTTCCCTGAAGCTGTCCGGCAGTTCGTATTCGCCGCCGTATCTGAAGCCGGCACGTACCTTGTCAAAAACAGCAGGAGCCCCGAGCGCCTTGAGCTGCTTTACATCGCGATGAGCCTGAGTCAGCGATATGCCGAACTTCTCAACGAGTCTTGATGCATTCGGATAGCTTCCGCTCTTTATTCTTTCATGAAGCCACAGAATGCGTTCATACGACGCATCCCTTCTGTCCTTCTGACCGAGATTAACTTTCATTTTCGCCACCGGTTCCGGATTGCTCCGTTTTTTCGGCATCCGGCTCGCCCTGTGATTGTAAACAGGATTCAGTACCTTCTGCAGGAGCGTCATCCGCGCTTGACGGATTACAGTTCTCAGAGACGTCAGAGACTTCAGCACCTTCTGCGGCACAGGCGTTTTCCGGATTCTGTTCGCATTCACTGCCGTCTGAGGCGTCCGTCTGTTCTGCAAGGTCCCCCTTTACAAGTCTGCGGACGAAGCAAAGCAGGCGTGCTATTATATAAAGGAAGATATTGATGCAGAAGAAAGCTTCGAGACAGATTTCACCGCAGCCCGAAACAAATTCGGAAACGGCATTTCCGGAAATACCGACCTGTCCCGAATAAGCTTCGCTCTTTGCAAAGTAGAAAACGAGCAAAGCGGCTCCGGAAGTGAAATTTGCAATGCATCCGACAAGTCCGGCTGTAAAATACCATCCGGGTCTTGCATATCTTTCATCGAGAAGGAATCTGATTTCCGCAAGGAAGAAAAGTACCGACGCCATCATGGCAGCTTCGCAAAGCATCTTCATCGGTGTGTTCATCGGAATTTTCGGTTCAAAATATACCTGAGTTATTCCCGACAGAGCGCGAAGTACGGGAAACAATCCGAGCAGAGCTTTGGCTTCGCTGCGCTTTACCTTTCCTGACATACAAAAGAAGTAAGCAGCCGTTCCGAAACAAAACACTGCCGTTGCGATATCCACAATGAAACTGACTCTGTAAAGTCGGTAGCCTGCATAATCGGAACCGAAATAGGTTTTATCGAAAAACGTCAGATATTCGCTTGATTCCGAGATAATCTGCTTTATTCTGTACAGTCCGTCAAAGCCGCAGATGAACCCGAGATACTCGGCGGCAAAAAATGAAATGCGTCCGTCTGCGGGAACGGTATCGGGCAATTTTTCGTTTTTCATAAAGAAGACCGAGCTTGCCGCCCAAAGCACAAACACGAAGAGGGACGCCCAGGCAACAGAGGGTATCAGAGAGCCGGTCCTGAAGTACCCGCAGTCTGTGTCAAAGAAAAATGCAAATGCAAGGATAAAGAACAGTGCGCATATCAGCGTCTGAAACGCAACCGTTGAAAAATAGGTTGCTGCCTTTACGGATTCCGGTTTTTCTTTCCATTCTTTAAAAAAAGAACGATTCTTTTCTTTATTCATTATTCAGAACTCCCATAAAACAGGCACTTTCTGCCCGTTTTCCGAGTGTATAGCACACCCATAATAAAATCATATTATTTTAATCCTACATTGTTAACTGCGTATTAACGCAAAAGAAAAACACAAAATATTTGTGATATTTTTAAAAAAAGTGTTGACAAATGAAAGCAATGGTAGTATAATACTGCACGTTATCCAAAGACAGCAGGTTCCCGTAAAAGCTATGCTATCCTGCCGAGGTGAAACACAATTTAAGACTTTTCTTTTGTGTATTCTTTTCTCGGTCTTTTGCGGGAGAAGGATATTTTTATTTTACCCAGGAGGAATTAAAATGCCCAGCAAAGCTATACTTGAGCAGAAGCAGCAGGTTGTCGCCGAACTGACCGAGAAGATCAAGGCTTCAGTTTCCGGCGTTGTTGTAAATTATCAGGGCATCACCGTTGAGGACGATACGAAGATGCGTAAGGCACTGCGTGAAGCAGGCGTTTCTTACCACGTTTTCAAGAACTCCATCACCGGCAGAGCTTGTGAAAACTGCGGCTACGGCGATATGAAGCAGTATCTTAACGGTATGACAGCAATTGCAGTCAGCGAAAATGACGCCGTTGCTCCCGCCAAGATTCTCAAAGAGTATGCTGATAAGATTGAATCCTTCAAGCTGCTCGCAGGCTACGTTGACGGTGCCGTCATTGACACTGCTGCCGTAGAAAAGCTTGCAGCCATCCCCAGCAAGGAAACTCTTATCACACAGCTTCTCGTTACAATCCGCTCTCCGCTCGTCAATTTCGTTTACGTTCTCGATCAGGCTGCCAAGGCCGGCGAGACAGCTCCCGCTGCCGAAGAAGCAGCTCCCGCCGAAGCCTGATTTTGGCTTCGAGCATCTGATTACTGATTTAATATACCAGGAGGTCATTTTATTATGGCAAGTGAAAAAATTACAGCTATCCTTGAGGAAATCAAGGGTCTGACTATTCTTGAACTCGCAGATCTCGTATCTGCCGCTGAGGAAGCTTTCGGAGTTTCCGCTGCTAACATCACAGCCGGTGCTGCTGCCGGTGCTGCTGCCGCTCCCGCTGCTGCTGAAGAGAAGACCGAATTCGACGTCGTTCTCGCAAGCTTCGGTGCCAACAAGCTCGGTGTTATCAAGGTTGTCCGTGAAATCACCGGTCTCGGCCTTAAGGAAGCAAAGGAACTCGTTGAGGGTGCTCCCAAGACACTTAAGGAAGGCGTATCCAAGGCTGATGCTGAAGCTCTCAAGGCTCAGCTCACAGAAGCCGGCGCTACTGTCGAAATCAAGTAATTTCGTCCGAACTCTGAAAAATCCTGTCTGTTCGGAAAAAGGTCGCTGCCCTACGGGCTGCGACCTTTTTTCGTGTCTGAGCTTATTATGTTTGAACATATGAAAGCCTCATCCGTCACGGCTGCGCCGTGCCACCTTCCCCCGTGGGGAAGGCAAGCTTTTTCCTTGGGGAAGGCAAGCTTTCCCTTGGGAAAGGCAAGAAAAGAGGCTGTTTAAGCCGCCGGTTTTGTCCGGGGTTAAACAGCCATTTTTCTTGCTTATTTTTTCTTTCTGAACAGCACTGCAAGTGTTGCTGCAAGACCGGCACCGACGGCAGCGGCACCCGCAGCGGCAATTGCGCCTTCTTTCTTTGAAAGAACGGCGTTTTCTTTTCTCTTCTCTGCACGTGCGTCTTTCTTATCTGCCTCTTGTGCTCTCTTCTTGTCTTTTCTTCCCGGAAGAACGGTTCTCTGAATTCCTGCCTGTTCTTCATCAACGGCACCGGGCTGCGGACGGCGGAAACCTGAAGGCGTCGAGGTCGACGTTCTGTTCGGAACGTATACGTAGCGGTGCTCAACCTCTTCGTGATGTGCCCCGTCAAATTCAAGGGCATAGTTCCAGTGAACGCGGCTGATGATCTCTTCACGAAGAACGTCCCCAAACCTCAGATCAAGTCTGCGTCCGTCTTTCGACTCCCCGATAATATGAACTGACGTGGGAATAATCGTTACGCCCTCAACGAGAGATGTTCCGTATCTTTCGTTGAAATCGTTAACCGTGAGTTCCGGATTCTGACTTTTGTCCCAGACAACCACCGTGCTTCTCGGCTGCAGAACGAACTTGCCGAAGGTCATTTTTCTGTCTTCAGACGGCTGTTTACCGGTCTTGGTCCACAAACAGAGCCTTGCCCCGCTGAGCGACACCGGCTTCGGTGAACGGTTATAAAGTGTAATATACGCAAAGGGATTTTCAAATTCTTTGCCGTCACGCTCAAACACAGCGCTTTCGGGCATAGTTGCGGTAATCTGGACCGGATTCAGCATTGCATATGCCGTTGACGAACGTCTCTTTCCGTCGTTCTTTGCGCTGACTATTACCGTCGCGCGCCGCAGATACGGGATTTCGGGAAGCAGAGCCGAGACCTTGAGGCTTGACCCCGCTTTCATCTTTCCGCAGCATATCCGTCTGAAGGGCTCGGCATCGGCAAGCCTGAATCCGTTCTGGGCAGATAGTATAAACGACACTCTTACGTCATCGAGAGTTTCCGCGGTTTTGTTTTCAATGACTGCGGTAACAGCTGCAGAGTCGGTTTCATTATACGAAGCGGCATACTGAATCCCGGTAATTACGGCTTCTCCGCGGTTTTCAAGCCATACGGGAGCCGTCACACAGTAATTGCCCATTCCGGTGATTCTAACGTAGTAATAATCGAAATCGGCATTCAGTACGGGTTTCCAGTTTGCCGTTCTTATACCGCTGAAATCTTTCGAAGCAGCAACGATATTGTCTTCCGTCACAATCTCGACAAGTCCGATGCCCGACAAAGCTTCCGTGGTGATTGAAATATCAAAACGAAGCTTGTCCGGATTGTCAAGATGAGAGCCGAGCCACTCGCCGTTGACCTTATACAGAATTTTCATCGTTCTGTCCGAGGTCGTATAAGTTCTGTGATTGACAAATGCATCGACAACGTTCTGACGTGTCAGGGCAGGTGCCAGAATCATTCCGTACATATTTGTCGCCGTCGTCCAGTTCGGAGCGTGATTGTCTTCGTTTGTCACGGGGGAACAGTGCCAGCCCTCTGCCAGCATATTCATATATTCAAAATCGTATACGGGTCCCTTGATTTCGGCCAGCTGCATAAGACCGTCGCTTTCGTCGTCTCTGTGCGAAAACTCGTCGAAATTGCCCCAGCTGTAACCGGGATGATTGAACATTCCCACGCATCCCGGACGTTCCTTCATCCATTTCCAGAGTTCCGGCTCACTGACGGAATTGATATCGCTGATAAATTCACGCGTATTGAGTACGTTGATGTGCCCCCAGTAACCGCAGGAATTGTTCCAGGTCATTTCCCAGCCGTAAAGAGCTGCAAATTTGCCGGGCTCGTCAAATCTTTCGGCGGTTTCAAGCGCTTTGCGGTATTTCTCGGTATCTATATAATGAGAATGCTCGGTTGTTGCAAAGAAATCGACCTTGCCCACGTCTCTTGCATATTCGTAAGCATCCGGCGGGAAACCGGTGCCGTCGGAATCGGAGGTATGGCAGTGCACTTCCCCGATATAGCAATTCATTTCAGAGAGATCGGAAACGGTGAAGTTGATTTTCTTTTCGCTGCGGTTTCCGAGACAGTCACAGAGCTCAAGATGCATATTATGGCTGCCCGTTGAAAATTCGGTAACATATTTAACGCCTGCTGGACTCCATTGGGCCCCTGACGTACAGTCTTTTCCGTCAACGTTCAAACTGCATTCCGAAAGATCGACACCTGAAATATCATAAAACCGCGCGCTTATTTCGCATTTTTCTCTTCCGTCATATGCATATCCTTCGCTTGGAATGCAATCCGTAATTGCAGGTCCCTCATTGTCGAATATATTGATTTCAATCTTTTCACCGGCAGTCGATACGCTTCTCGTTCCGTCGGATGCGGTCAGATAATATGAAAGCTTTGAGTGACGTGCGATAAAATCGGAATCAAGCTTTGCGTGCCAGAGTCCGTCTTCCCTTTCGTATGCTTCAAGTATTTTTTCTTCATCCGAAATGCATATATGAACCTGAGCATCGGTTACGCGTCTTGCAGGATCAGAGGGAACAGCTGCAAACACGAAATCGGCAGCTTTGTCTGAAATATAAAGTCCGGTATCGGGCTTCATAGGAATAATCAGCGGAAGATCCGCTGCTGCATCGGGATATGCCTGTCCCCTTCCGGCAAATCCGGGGGTTCCGGGGGCGTAATGACAAATTGTTATTCCCTTATCAGGGCAGCGTACGTCCGTTTTCCAGTATGAAGACTGTTTGACAGGAGTATCACAGCTGGCATACACCGTGTTGTAATGAGCAGTATAGACAGCTTCCTCTTTGTTCTTTCCTCTCGGAACGATAAACAGGTAAGTTTCCGTATTTTTTACGGGAATTTCACCGACGCCGGCAAGCGGCTTCTTTTCGCCGGTTTCCGGATTGACGGAATAAAGATGAACTGGGACGACATGCCCGTCAGCTGTAGTGTATCCTGCAAATCTGTTGTTGAAATCCGAGTCAAAATCCTCAAAGAAATCTTCAGGGCTTGACCAGAATCTTCCCTTCTTATCAAGGTTTGCAGCGGTAATCCCCCAGATTGCCGCAAATTCACCCGGCTTCATATATTCCGTTCCGGGAGCATCGCACATGGGAAGACGGACGAAGGGCTTTCCGTCGGCAACGTTTTTGCTCTCAATTACCAGGAATTCATAGTCGTAGAGGTCAACCGTTTTTTCGGATGGGTTCATAACCTCAAGATATGTGCCGATTCCTCTTCCCTTAGGTCTTCCATAAATCTCGGTAAGAATAAGCGGAGGCTGTGACGGCAGAGTATCACCGTCAATCAGTTCAACGCGGTACATATCTGTAAGTTCAGAGAAAAATCCCTCTTCACCTACGGCGTATGAAACGGAAGCTCCCGAAACCTCTTCTTTCGGAATATAACCCGAATATATCTCATATTTCTGTCCGCAGGCAGTCAGTGAATCACAGGGCTTCAGTTCATACTTCTCACCCCGTCTCACGTATACCCACAGACTGTCCGGAACCTTTCCGTCTGACGCGCGGCAGGCGGCGCTTATCTTCATTTCTCTGCCGACAAGGGCCCATTCTGCCGGTGAATGAACGATGCGCGGAATTATTCCTTTATATTTCTCACAGAAGACCATTTAAGTTAACCTCCGGATTTCAGGGAACCGTCCCTGTTTAATCAATAAAAATATACATTTATTATATCATTAATAAAGAATAATGGCAAGTAAAAAACGGCCCGAAGGCCGTTTTTTACTTGTATTAGGGAAAAATAATTACATCTGTCCGACGGTTGCGGTCTGGCTCCAGTTATTGAAGACGATGAACGGCGTTGCGGTGCTGTCAGCTGCTCTTCCGTCAACCCAGAGTCTCGGCTGTTCAAGCTCTTCGATGGCTGCAGCTTTTCCGTCAAGATATTCGTCTATTCTGTCGCGGGCTGCAAGCAGTCTTGCTCTGAGTCCGCCGAGTCTTATATCCTCGTTTGAGAAGCCGAAGGTCTTGTTCTCTTCAAACCACTGCTGTCTGAAAGCCTTTGTGAACACGTCAAGCTTATCGACGCAGGCGGGAATTGCAGTATGTGCAAGCTCACGCAGGGCATCCTTGTCTCCGTCAAGGTACGCCTTTGTAATTCTGACGCCGAGGTCGGCCTTGATTGAAAGCAGGTCACAGAGAGTTCCGAGGGAATTGTAAATATAGCCCCAGCGGTAATCGTCCTTGTGAGAAAGCAGAATCTTTGCATATTTTGCATAGTATTCGTCAACTTCCGGAATCATCTGCTTGTCGAAAAGTCCCTCAAGCGGATCGTTGTACAGAAGGTACTTGCAGGGATTCATGGGATGAGAGGTTTCTTTCGGTGAGGTTCCCGGGAAATCGTTTGGAAGGTCGAAGAGAAGCAGGTCATCCCACTTTGCATTGAACACTTCAAGTGAACGCTCGCGCAGAGCGTCTTCGTCAACGTCGGCAACTTCGGGACCGCCGTACAGTCTTTCCGCAAAGTAAAGAAGAACGGGAAGAGTTGAGAACTGAGAAGCTTCGCCTCCGTTGTCACCCCAGCCTGTTACGATAATCTTCGTAAGTCCGTGCTCGGCGCAGGAGTCCAGCTGAAGCTTCGTTGAAGCAAGCGAGAAGCGGTTGTGTGGAGCAATGCAGGACCATTTCCAGGCACCGCCGGCAAAGAGAACCTCGTTGTCGAATTTCTGATGACACTCGACCATATGATCGAAAATCTGACGGTCGAGAGAATAGTAATCCCAGTAAACCAGAGCTACGTTCTTCGGAACCTTTTCCATAATTTCGGGGGCGATTTCGCCTTCGCGTACGCGGTATGTGCCCTTGAAGGCCATTCTGAAGAACATATCGGACCACATCATCGGGGCAAGTCCGAGATCTTCGCAGATTTTTGCCACGCGTGACAGGTGCTCAAGCATAATATCGGATGCCTTGCGGTAGCCGTTGCGCTTGAGGTAGCTGCCAAGTCCCAGATTGTGCGCTTCGTCCATACCTAGATTTACTCTTCGTGAACGGAAGCATCTCTTGCAGGTTTCAAGTATTGCCTTGATAAAATCGTAGGTTCTTTCGTCACCGGCAAGAAGGATATCTCCGGTATCCGAGAAACCGCGCAGTCCCGGCCAGCGGATGGCGGTGGACAGATGGGCAAGAGTCTGGATGCAGGGGATGATTTCAATTCCGAAAGAGAAGGCGTAGTCGTCAAGCTCTTTGAGCTCCTTCTCTGTAAAACGGCCTCTCATATGACCGAAATAAGGGTAACCGGGAACCTCGTAGGTATCTTCGGTATAAAGCATCATTGAATCGTAACCGAGAGTGGCAAGAACTCTTACCATACGGCGGACCCCCTCGTAGCTTAAAACGGCATTTCTCGATGCGTCGACCATATAGCAGAGCAGTTCGGGATTGCCTTCCTGTGAAATTGCATAGCCCATGGGAACACGGCCGAGCAGCGTCAGGCCTCTGAAGATTTCGCAGGTCTTACGGTAAGTGATATGGAAGCCGTCCTCTTCGCGTCTGACTTCGAATTTTTTGCCTTTTCTGAGAATCAGGGCAGCTCCGTCGTCACCGGTGCAGATGCCGAGCATCTCACAGACTTCGAGAATGGGATATTCGAACTTTGAATTGAGTCCCGACAGATTAAGTGTCTCATTCGTAACCATAAGTTTTTCGTTCCTTTCTTTATACCGGATTCATTCGGGATGCCGGTGTTGAAATATCAGTATTTGTTTTTTCGGAAATCATTCGAAATGCCTGTATTGATATAATTGTAATCGGTTCTTTTCGGAAAGCATCCGGAATGCGGTGTAGAAACAATTGCAATCAGTTCTTTTCGGAAAGCTTTTTGAAGAGATCGGCGTAAATCGGGTCTCTTCTGATTTTTCTCACATACATATAGGGCGCACGTGCCGCGTCAAAAGCGTAGCGGCAGTCAGACGTTACGTACGGTCTCGGAATAATTACCGTTTCTTCGGCTGCGGGAACGGTGATTGCCGCAATTGCGGTTACGTCCCAGATAACCTTTGACCAGCCGTAAGGATTCTTCGTGTAGCTTTCGGTAATCTTGCAGAGATAATCGCAGAGCTCATTCTTTCCCTTGAGATAGTAATTGACCTCCGGTATTGTGGTGATAAACTGAGAGCAGACACCGTCGCAGGGAATCTGATAAAGAGCGATTCCGCTGTCAAATACGGCCTGCGTTCCGGGAATATCCTGTTTTAAATTGAATTCTTTCGTATCGGGTCTTTCAAGTGCGTGACCGCCGAGCCAGATAAGTACTGCCTTCTTTGCGATTTCAGGACATTTTACAATGGCTGAAGCCACGTTCGTTATGGCTCCGACGGCCACGATATAAATCAGCTCCTCGCTGTTCATAACGGTGTTGATGATATTGTCACAGGCATCGGACTGAACGTAAACCTTCGGGTCCGTCATAAAGCTTTCCGAACCGCGGTATACCGGAATCTTTTCGGCAAGAACGGGATCTGTCAGCTTCATAATTCTGAAAATCTCGTTATAGCTTTTTTCCATTCCGTCACCGGCCGAGGTTGAACGGCTGTTGAGGAAGGGGGCGGCGTTGACTGATAAGATTTCAACCTTGTCGGGAGAAAGCATTGCATAGGCCAGAGCATACTGGTCATCAACCTCGTTGAAGCAGTCAGTGTCAAGAATTATCTTTTTCTTTGTACCGTCTCTCAGAGCGGCAAGTATTTCAAAGTTATCCATTTTCGAAAAATTATCCTTTTCTGCCAATAACGGCCTTCCTTCCGGAAGACCGTCACAGCTGATTATTTTGGGAACTTCCGTACCGCAGTCAAAGCGATATGTGCGGAATTGTCAGAGGTTCCGATATGATTTGTTATTATCTTCTTCCGGTTCCACTGAATCCGTCGCCCTGCTTACGTGAACGGATAAGATTCATAAGAGAATTGAAATCCATTCCGCCGTCCTGATTTTCTTCAGGCTGTGCCGGCTGTGCGGGACGCTGAGCGTTTGCCTGAGGAGCAGGCTGCGCTGACGTCTGTGCAGTCTGCGCTGCCGTCTGAGCCTGAGCAGTCTGAACCGGTCTCTGGGCAGGAGCGGGATTTACAACAGTCTGGGCAGCTGCCGTGTTCTGTACGGCAGGAGCTGTCGGCTGCGTATTTGCAGTAGGCTTCGGAGCAGTGCGCTGAAGCTGGGCGGCTGCCTGCGCGGCAGTGGCTGCAGGACGTCTTACGTTTACAGGCTCTTCTGCGGGTTTCTGGTCCTGATGATCAAAGCCTGTTGCAATTATCGTGATTCTCATCTCGTCGTCGAGTTCAGGATCGAAAACGACACCCCAGATGACGTTTGCGTTGGGATCGGCTTCCTCGGTAATCATAGAAGATGCATAATCTGCGTCTTCAAGTCCGACGTCGGGAGAAATCGTGATATTGATAAGGATTCCGGTTGCGCCCTTGATTGAGGTTTCAAGCAGCGGGCTTGAAATGGCGGCCTTTGCCGCAAGCTCTGCCTTGTCCTTACCGGTTGCGGCTCCGACACCCATATGTGCGTAACCGGCATTCTGCATAACGGCTGTAACGTCGGCAAAGTCGAGGTTGATGAATCCGTCGCCGTTGATAAGTTCGGAGATGCTCTGAACACCGCGGCGAAGAACGTCGTCGGCAATTTCAAAGGCATTGAACAGAGTGATTCTGGTATCGGAAACCTGTTTGAGTCTTTCGTTGGGGATTATTACCAGAGAATCGACGAACTGACTGAGTTCTGCAATTCCGGCTTCGGCCTGAAGCATTCTTCTGCGGCCTTCGAACATAAAGGGCTTCGTTACGATTGCTACGGTCAGAATGTCCATTTCATGGGCAATTCTGGCAACGACGGGAGCAGCACCGGTTCCGGTTCCGCCGCCCATACCGGCAGCGATAAATACCATATCGGCACCGGAAAGCATATTTTTAATATCTTCCGTATTCTCTTCTGCAGCGCGCTGACCGATAGTTGCATCGGCACCGGCACCGTGTCCCTTGGTGATTTTCTCACCGATTATCAGCTGCTTGTCAGCTGTGCAGGCCCCGAGAGCCTGACCGTCCGTGTTGATTGCGATGAATTCAACTCCGCCTATCTGTGAACTGATCATACGGTTTACGGCATTGTTTCCGCCTCCGCCGACGCCGATGACCTTGATGTTCACGCCGCTGTCAAATATTCCTTTACCAAGCTGTGCCATAATGATTCCTCCCTTTATGCGGTCTTTCCGCTCTTCCCATATACATAATAATATAATATAATAATTTTAACGTAATTGCAACATTTTTTTCTTTTTTTTCAAAGAAAACTCAGCTGCCCGTCTGCTTTTTTCCCCTGATACTCGCCTTCCCCTGACAGCTTACGTCTATCACGGGATTTTCAGGGACTGTTTCATATTCAAGCACCCTGCTTGCAAACAGCAGCTTCGTCTCAAGATCATTGACTGTCCCGTAGTTGACAGTACATCCGCCGTCCGTTTCGCTGTACACGGCAAACCTGTTTTCAAACGAAACCGTTGCGAATTTCTCAGGCATTCCTTCGGTTGCGTAAAGAAATTCCCTGATATAATCCCCGTCCGAGTCGAAGAACTCAAGCACGGTGCCGCACAGAGCGGTTTTTATCTGTGGCAGCTTTACAAAAATCAGTCCGCGTTCCGCGAATACCCCGGGACTGTCACTGACTTCAATTACGTACAGATCTTTATCGGCGCTGTAATATCTTCCTGCGCTTTCAAAATACACGACAGCTTCGTATTCACTGTATGTAAACGTTACGTCACCGCCGAGCCCGACTTTCACGTTACAGCTTCGGATAGCCGGAAACGATTCAAGGATTCTGCTCTCACAGGTTCCCGGAGATGCCGAGAATATACTGTCGTCAATACCGATTCCGGCAGCCGCAGCAAGCTCGCTAACCGTGATGCTCCCCTCGGATTCAAGAACCAGATTCCTGATTACAAATCTCGCCGCAATCAGTTTTCCCGCCGGGAAACTGAGCAGAAGACAAACCAGCGCCAGAACGGCCACGAAAAGCTTAACTGCCTTCTTCCGAATCTTTTCCGTCGGTTTTCTGACAAGCGCCCGGTTATCGCGGATTTCAACGTATGAGCTGTCCCACATATTGGCCATAAGCCAGTTCTTTTTCTGTTTTCCGGTCAGGACGTACTGCCTGGCAGAAGACGGCACGTTTTCATTCTGTGCCGTTGCCTGCAGTCCGCGGCTTTCATTATCCGCCGCAAGTCCGTCGGAGTTTTCTTTTTTCTTCGGTCCGGTATCCGGTGCCGAAGGCTTATCCCTGCTGCCGCAGAAAAGCGCCGGCTTCTTTTTTTCTTCTTTCATAGCTGTTCAGTCAACGTCGTCTTTATGACCCGTGAGAGCCATAATATCGTCAAAGATTCTCTTGTTTGCGTCAGATGGTGAAATTGAAGAGATACTTCTGCCCATATCAATGAGTTTCAAAGGATCCGCAAACAGTCTGTCCAGCACTTTTGACAGAGTACCCGGTTCAAGGTCTTTTTCTTCGATGAGAACCGCTCCGCCGCAGTCTGCAGGCACTTTTGCGTTTTTATACTGCTGATTGTCAGTCACGTTTGGCGAGGGAATCAGAATCGCCGCTCTTCCGGCTCTTGAAAGCTCCGAGACCGTTATCGCTCCTGATCTGCTTATGATCAGGTCGGCTGCAGCAAGACGCAGCGGCATATCGTGGATATACTTGACAAGACGTATATTCGGATATCTGTCAAGTCCGAGGGCAAGGAAACGCTTTGAAGCCTCTTCGAAATATCCTTCCCCCGTTGCATGAACGTAGTTGATTTCCGGATGGACACTGATATAGTTTTCCATAAGATCGAAGGCAGCTTCATTTAGTCTTCCGGCACCGAGACTGCCGCCGAATGAAACGACAGAGAAAGCATACCCGTCAATTCCCAGACGTCTCTTGGCGTCGGATGAGGAAATTTTTCCGATATCCGAACGCAGAGGACAGCCGACGTGAAGAGTTTTTCCTTTTGCTTCATCACCGAGCTTTTCTGCGCTTATTTTGAAGTTGAGATAAATTCTGTCGACGTAAGGTACAAGCTTTCTGACGGCAAGTCCCGGAACTGCATTTGATTCATGAACTGCAGTCGGGATTTTTCTTTTGGAAGCAGCAACCAGGACCGGCCAGCTGACGTATCCGCCGGTACCGATGACAATATCCGGCCTGAACTCCTTAACAATTTTACCTGCTTTAAGCGGGGACACAAGAGCAAGCCAGGCTGCTCGTATGTTCTTCAGACTCAGTCTGCGCTCAAAGCCCCTGACGTTGACGTGGTAAAGCTTATATCCGGCCTTGGGAACCAGAGTATTTTCCAGTCCGCGGTCGGTTCCGACGAAAGCGATTTCCGTCTCGGGAATATTCTGTTTTACTGTTTCGGCGATGGCAAGTGCCGGATTGACGTGTCCGCCCGTCCCCCCGCCTGTGTTAAGTATTCTCATTTCCCGCTCCCGTCTTATTGATTAAAATGTTAAAGCTTTCTGCTTAAATTATTCTCGGAATCAGTCGTTGCAGTATCTCGAAAGGCCGAGAATCACCCCTGCATCGAACATCTGTATTAGTGTTGCGCTTCCTCCGCTGCTGAAAAAAGGCAGAGATATTCCCGTGTTTGGAAGAACGGCGGCAACGACGCCGATATTCAGTATGGCATGAATTGCAAATTTGAATGAAAGTCCTGCTACCGCCAGAGACACGAATCTGTCCGACGAACGCTGTGACAAGCGGATTCCGCGGCCGGTCAGAGCCGTGAACAGAAGAATAACCACCACTGCCCCGAAAAAGCCGAGCTCCTCGGCAACGACTGCAAAGATGAAATCGTTGCTGACTTCGGGTATGTATCCGTATTTCAGCTGGGAATTTCCGAGTCCTCTTCCGAAGAAGCCTCCGGTTCCCATTGCATACAGTCCCTCTGTCGTCTGATAATCGTTATCCGCGTTGCTGCCGCGGTTCAGAAGACCTTCAATACGTTTTCTCGTATATTCAATATTCCAGGCAAGAGCACCGAGAGCCGCTGCTCCCCCTGCTCCCGTACCGATAAGTATCAGGATATTGGTTCCTCCAAGGAACATCATCAGAATTCCCAGAGCCGCAACGATAAGAGTACCGGACATATGCTTTTCCATCAGAATAAGTCCGCAGGGTATCGCAGTTATGATACCGGGAATCACAATACCGTAAAAAATACTGCGCCATTTCCCGTTTTTCCATCTCAGTCTTTCGGTATCAACGCTGAAATATGCAGCAAGGACCAGAATGAGAGCCGTTTTGGCTGCCTCTGAGGGCTGAAACATAAATGCCCCGAAATTCAGCCACCTTCTGGCTCCGTTTCTGGTTACGCCTATTACAAGAACGGCACAAAGAAGGACGACCGCCCCCAAGTACATAAGCGCTCCGCCGATTTTTCCCCATTTGGGGCTTATGGCCAAAATGCAGATTGCCGCAATTCCCGCTCCTGCCCCGAGATAAATCAGTCTTTCCTTTAACACGGCAAGCGGTTCGTTTTCATCGACGTATGCACTGCCGGCACTGAAAAGCATAACGGACCCCAGTGCAACGAGTATCAGAACCAGAATAAAATATATCAGGTCGGGGGCACTCTTGACGTAGAGTCTCTCCGTACCCTGAAAGACGTTTTCTTTTTTGTTTACAGACCGAACCATGCGAGTACGCAGCACAGAAGAGTTACTGTTGAAAATACTGCAACTATCATCAGTTCACTCCATCCGCATTTTTCAAAATGATGGTGAATGGGTGCCATTTTGAAAAGGCGCTTTCCGTGTGTCAGTTTGAAATAACCGACCTGAAGAATTACAGACAGTTCTTCAATATAGTAGATAATTCCGCACACGAGCAGAATCAATGGGTTGTTTACGGCAATTGCAAGTCCCGCGACCATTCCGCCGAGGAAAAGCGATCCCGTGTCCCCCATAAAGATCTTTGCGGGATAGGTGTTGTAAACCAGGAACCCGGCACAGCCGCCGAGCAGAGAAGCCGGGGCCGATGCGAGTCCGATATTCCCCTTCACTACCGCGAAAACGGTGAAAAGGAGGGCAATAAACGAAGTCACGCTGGCGGCGAGGCCGTCAATACCGTCAGTCAGATTCACTGAATTCACGGTTCCGGTAATGAACAAAACGAGGAAAATATAGTAGAAAATTCCAAGATCCGCACGAACTTTGAAATACGGTACGTACAGCTTCGTGCTAACCATACCGGATAAGGCAAGGAAAGCTACGAAGGCACCCGATACCGCAAGCTGCAGAACGAGCTTCTGCCAGGCCTTGAGTCCCTGGTTCTGTTTCTTTATCAGCTTTGTATAATCATCTATAAAACCGATGGCACCGTTCGGAAGTGCAAGAAGCAGAATGCCGAAGCTTGTGGATTCGGTTCTGAATTTGCCGCCGAGGCCGGACAGAAGGGTGAAGAACAAAACTGCTATGGCAACAGGTATGATAAAGGACACTCCGCCCATTATCGGAGTTCCCTCCTTAGACTTATGCCAGCGTGGACCGATATCATAAATTTTCTGCCCTATTTTATGACTTGTAAGTACGGGTATAAGCATACGAAGAAGAATTACGGTGCACAAAAAGGCAAACAGGGTGATTGTAATTGAAAAGCACAATATAGGAAGTGTCATCTTTTTTCTCCTTCATCAGTTTTTGCGGTTCCCACGAGACGGTTCCTGAGAATATCCGTAATTCTCTCAGCTGCAAGACCGCGGCTTGCTTTTATCAGTACAGCGTCACCGCTGCAAAGAAGTTCATAAGCTTTCTCAGCGGGAAGTTCAGGCTTTGTTTTGTCCGGGAAGCAGAAAATCATATCTTCCATCAGAACGCTTCCTGCGCCTTCCTCATATTTGTGTGACTCGGGACCGAAACAGATAAGCGCGTCAAGTCCGTGGGATGCAAAATATCTGCCTACCTCATAATGCATACGTTCCGATTCGCTTCCCAGTTCAAGCATATCGCCGAGTATTGCCACGCGTTTTCCGCAGCAATTAAGGCTCTTGCCGCACAGGACGTCGCAGGCAGCCCTCATGGATTCGGGAGAGGCATTGTAGCAGTCGTTGATAATTGTTACGCCTGCAATGGACGAGACCTCCTGACGCAGCGATACGGGCTTGTAAGCCTCAAGACCTGACCTGATTTCGTCTTCGCCGAGCTTCATAACATCGGCAACTGCGCAGGCTGTGAGGGCAGCCTGAACGTTGTGCCAGCCGTAAAGGTTTATTTTCAGATTTTTCAGTATCCTTCCGGGACAGATTACGTCAAAGCTCTGTTCCGTTCCGTTCTCTTTCAGATTGACGACGCTGTAATCAGCCCCTTTTTCACCGCTCAGAGAAAAAGTCAGGATATTTGTGTTCCCGGAATCCGCCAGCAGATCTTTTGCTTCGCGGGCAAGCATAAAATCGAGAATCAGTGCCCCGCCGGGACGAAGTCCGTCTCTGACCGAAAGCTTTTCATACAGAAGCTTTTCACGGCTTCCGATATGTTCGAGATGAGAGGAGCCCACATTGGTGATAACGGCAATATCGGGTTTTGATATGTGTGACATTGCGGAAATTTCACCGCGCTCTTCAAGTCCCATTTCGTAGACGGCGCAGCCGCAGCCGCAGGGTTCCGAGATTACTGACATAGGCATTCCGAGTATGCTGTTGAAATTGCCTCTTGAGTGATAGCAGTTTTTCGAAGAAAGAACGCAGGAAATCATTTCCTTTGCCGTGGTCTTGCCGACACTTCCGGTGACGGCAACTGTGCAGGGATGATTTTCCGCTCTGTAATTCAGTGCAAAACGTCCGATGGCAGCAACTGTCTCGTCAACGCATACCTGATTGATTTTTCCGGCATATTCGGGAACGACGTGCTCGACAAGCACACAGGAAGCCCCCTTTTCGAGAGCGGTTCCAAGGTAATTGTGTCCGTCGGCTTTCGCTCCGCGGATCGCGGCAAAAACACATCCGGGGACAATTTCTCTTGAGTCCGTACAAACGGAACAAACCCGGAGGCCGTCTGCACCGCCCCGGGTAAGTGAACCCGCGCATAATTTTGCGAATTCTTCCACGGATATATCATTTTTTGCAAGATTTACGAACATCGCAGAAAACCGCCTTCTATGCCCCCTTTGAATTGCGAACCTTCACCGGAGCCGCCGCATAAGCGGCAGCCCCGACTTCGGCCTGTGTATTTGCTGCCCGGCACGCGCCGGGTTTATCCCGCCGGCTCATACACTTACGGCCTCGAATGCACATACGGTTCTGCATCCGGCGGGATGGTTAATTTATTAATTTGTTTTCCTGATTTTTCAGTGAATCGTGGCTTCAGACCGGTGGATTTCTTACATCCCCGGCTTTGCCGGAACCGTGACCCGGACTGCTTTTTGTTTCAGTCGTCTTTAATGTATATTATCTCTTATCAGAGATAATAATTATAAGTCGTACGTGACACTTAATATCGGTCGTACGTGTTCTTTTTTATCGGTCTTACGTGTTCTTATTAACGGTCTTAAGTGTTCTTTTTTATCGGTCTTAAGTGTTCTTTTTTATCGGTCGACCATGTCCTTTTTTATCGGTCTTAAGTGTTCTTTTTTTCGGTCGTACGTGTCCTTTTTTTATCGGTCTTAAGTGTCCTTTTTTATCGGTCGACCGTGTCCTTTTTTATCAGTCGTCCGAAATGTTTAAGTATCTGAACGTTACCCTGACAATGTCGCCTCTGGTTGCCGCGCTTCCCGCGGCGGGTGACTGTTCGATTACAACTGCACCGGCTGCGGAACCGCTTCCGATATCGTAATTCGAAGTTCCTTCAATATTGATATTCAATCCGTAATTTATCAGAGTCTGTTTTGCCGTAACGGCTGACATTCCGAGCAGATTGGGTATGCGTATACCGTTCTGCGGCGTATTGTCACCGAGGTACAGAACGACTTTTCCGCTGTCTTTCGGAAGACTTGAACCTGCCACCGGAACCTGACCGCTAACCTGCGTTCCGTTACCGACAATCTCGTAGTCAAGTCCGAGTTTTTCAATAGCCGATTGGGCTGTAAACGGAACGGTTCCGACATAGTCGCCGACCGTTACGTTTCTCTTTGCCTCTTCGGCTTCCGTATATACTGCCTCAACCCCGAGATATGGGAGCATTTCCGACAGACATTCCGATACGTAAGGAGCTGCAATCGTGCTGCCGAAAATCGTCCCCTCTGTCGGGGAGTCGACAATTATCATCATTATGATTTCAGGGTCGTCAACCGGAGCAAAAGCAACGCAGGAACAGATTTTGTTTTCTTCGTCGTCTCCGATTTTTTCAGACGTACCCGTTTTGGCTGCTACACGGTACCCTGCAACGTATGCGTTACGCGAACCGCCGTTGCCGGCTACACCCTCTGCAAGAATATTTGAAACCTGCTGTGCCACGCTCTGTGACAAAACCTGCCTTACGGTTTCCGTCTTATGTGCGTATACGGTTTTTCCGTCAGAATCCTCAATCGACTGAACGACGTACGGTTCAACGAGCACCCCTTGGTTTGCAATTGCGGCAATGCATGCCAGATGGCGTATTGGACTGACCTTGAAGTTCTGACCGAATGCGCAGGTCGTGAGGTCCATCTGTGAAAACGAATCCCTTGACCAGAAAATCGTACTTCCCTCACCGGGAAGATCAATTCCGGATTTCGTAAAATACCCGAAATTTTCAACGTAATCGTAAAACAGACTCGTTCCGACCTCAAGTCCCGCTTTAATAAACCACGGGTTACAAGACTGCTGCAAGCCCTGTGAGAAGGTCAGGGTGCCGTGTCCGTATAAATTAGAACAATGTATCAAAGTGCCGTCAATAGCCCTTACGGAGCCATTGCAGGTGTACTTATCCGTTGCCTTGACTCTGGCTGATTCAAGAGCTATTCCGGTAGTTATTATTTTAAAGGTAGAACCGGGAATATACGAAAAGCTGACTGCTTTGTTTGACCACAGTTCAAGCTGTAATTCACCGAGAAGTCCGAGATATTCTTCGCTTTCCCTATCAAAAGCGGATGAGTTCAGTTCGTCGGCATAAAAACCTGTAAGCGTCCTCGGGTTGTTGCAGTCATAATCCGGATAGCTTGCCATTGCAAGTATGGCCCCGGTCTTTACGTTCATTACGATACCGCAGCCGCCGTTCAGAGCGTTGCTGTCTTTACAGGCTTCAAGCAGCTGCTCTTCAAGTATTTCCTGTACTTTTCTGTTTATCGTCAGATTCAGCGTTGAACCGTTTTCAGGTTCAACGTATGAGGTATATTCGTCATTGATTATGTTGCTTCTTCTGTCTTTTGACGCCGTATATCTTCCATCCGTTCCGCAAAGATATTCGTCGTAATAATATTCGAGACCGTACAGACCTTCACCGGAAGCCCCTGTGAAGCCGAGAACGTTTGAAGCCAGATTCCCGTAAAAATAGTATCTTTCGCTGATTTCCTGAACGTAAACAAGTCCGGAAAGACCGTATTCTTGAATAAAAGCCTTAACCTTCAGAGCCATCTCTTCGTCGGCTGAGGCAACTACGGTTTCATCCAGTCTGCCGCTTTTCCCTGTCAGTTCAAGAACGGTCTGAAAATCCACGCCGCATATTTCGGACAGTCCAACGGCAATTATAATATCCTTATGAATACTTATGGAAACTGATGTTTCCGAATCCGTTTCGTCTGTTTCGGTTTTGGCAGAAGAGCCGAAAATGCGTCCTATCGGACCTGAACTTTTCAGTCTTTCTGCCGTGATTTTTTCCGCTGCCGTCTTTTTGCTTTCAATAATACTGTCCGGAGAGATAAAAATCCTGTATTTCGTAATATTCCCTGCCAGCTGTTCCCCTTCCGAGTCAAGGATTACACCTCGTGACGCTTTAAGCGTTCCGGAATAGGTCAGCTGATTGGCCACCTTTTGCGTATAATATTCGGAATCCGTTATCTGGATTCTGAACAATACGGCGCCGAGGAAGACCGCTGCCCCGACTATGGCAGCTAATATGGCAGTCGAGCGCAGACTGAATCTCAGCCTGTCCCGATTTTTTATTTGATTCATCTGTTCATTCAGTCAGAATTCTGTATACGGATTCCAAGTGCATTCAGAAGTGCCGGCAATGCCACGCTCTTTTTTTCTGAATTTTCCGCTTTTTCAATTATATTTTCCGGATTCAGACTGATAACGTCGTATGAGCTTTCATCAAGTGACGTCATATCGTAAACTTCAATAGCCAGACGTTCGATATCTGCTTCGCTGTTCTTTACGTCAATCTTGGATTTAAGCTGTACGATTTCAGCTTCTTCACTCTTCATCTCTGAATTCAGATTTTCAATCGTATTTCTTTCATTGAAAATCATTACTCTCAGAACTATCGGAAGTATGAATGATACAGCCAGCAAAATTACAATTGCAACTGAGGCAATGGTACCAGAAGCGTGTCGCGGATTTATACCTGCATTTACAACCTTTTCATTTCCGACGTATTTCTGCCCTAAATACTGAAGCATTCCCCTTTTTTCGGCACGGTAAGGGCTGACCTTCATTTCGGTCTCTCTCTCCCCCATATATACGGCTTCTCTGCCGACGAGCGAATTATTTGCAGTCCTGAGCTTTACGCAGGAATATGGATGTGCAGGTCTGCTTTCATACATTCCGTCAGAAACTGCCTTTACACCTGATGCAGCGGTGGAGTGCGTTTTTTTAGACATCTGCTTATCGTAGCAGAAGCGGATGTAATCATCGACAGTCATATAGCTGCCGTTTTCTCCGTTTCCGGTTCTGTATCTGTTGCTCGTATCTCGGCTGATTTCATCACTGTACGCATAATATTCCGGATTCTGCATTCTTGCTTTCATCATGCGTCTGTTCAGTTCGGCTTCCTCGGCATAAACGGAGCCCATATTTCCTCGCACACTAATATTTCCGTTCAGAATATTTTCTGCAAGAGACGTGTTTTCATATATGACACCGGTGCTGCCCGTGTTTTTAAGAGAAGTATTGATTTTTGTGTTATCCATTACAGTCTGCCTCTCTTACAGTTTTTCAACAATTCTCAATTTTGCACTGTGACTGCGCGAATTGATTTTCAGTTCTTCTTCCGAAGGCACTACCGGCTTCTTCGTTACTGACTCAATCAGCGGTTTTCTTCCGCATACGCATACGGGAAGGTTTCTCGGACAGATACATCCGCCCATCAGATTTTTAAATCCTTCCTTTACAGCTCTGTCTTCTACCGAGTGAAAAGTAATAACACAGCCTCTTCCGCCGCGTTTCAGCAAGTCAACGGCATCCGTCAGTGCTTGGGGAATTATATCAATTTCATGATTTACTTCAATACGTATAGCCTGAAAGGTACGCATACACGGATTATGATTCTGACTCTTCCCCCCGTCGGGAAGTGCTTTTTTTATAATATCACAAAGTCCGAGAGTGGTTTCGATCGGTCTGATCTCACGCTCCCGGCATATTCTGTCCGCAATTCTATATGCGAACTTCTCTTCACCGTAATCTGTCAGAATACGGCACAAATCTTCTTTTGAATAAGAATTAACTACGAAATACGCATCAAGTCCGGCAGACTGATCCATTTTCATTGACAGAGGGGCGTCATAGTTATATGAAAAACCTCTCTCTGGTGTATCAAGTTGATATGACGATACACCGAGATCCAGGAGGAACCCGTCAATTTTATCAATTCCGAGGTCATTGCATACCTTTTTCATATTGACAAAATTTGACTTTATAACAGTTGCCCTGCTGCCGAAAACAGACAGTCTCACTGTTGCAGTATATATTGCCGTTTCGTCCTGGTCAATCGCAATCAATCTTCCTTTATCTGACAGCCTTTTTGCAATTTCAGAGGAATGACCTGCACCACCGGCAGTTCCGTCTACGTATATCCCGTCAGGCTTAATATCAAGTCCGTCAATTACTTCATTCAGAAGCACCGGAATATGATGAAAATCATTATTTTCAGGCTGGAGCGTATTATTCGTACACATAACTTAAATACAACAAACGTTAATTATCAGATATCGGCTTTATCGGCAAGATCAGCAATGGCTTCAGCATCCACTTCGACAGTAAAGCGCTTATTGAACGTTTCTGAATTCCAGATTCTTGCTTTTTTACCAAGGCCCTCAATAATGACAGAACCGTCAAGATGCGCACGATCAACAAGTACCTGATTCAAGGTAATTCTTCCTTGTGTATCCGGGGTGAAAGTATCACAATTTGAGTTGAAAGCATGCAGCAGGATATCTCTTTCTCTTGCCGGTAATTTTTCAATCTTCTCGTTGATTTTCTGCCATTCTTCAAGAGAATAGATTACGAGAGCATCTTCTCTCATATCAGGACCGATTATTATCGGGTCACCGAGAGCTTCTTTAATTTTACTCGGAATAAAAAGACGGTTCTTTTTATCAATATTATACGGATATTTACTTAATACCGGTATGCTTTCGTTCATCAAAACCGTCCTCCTTTCCGAAAATATACGAAGTTTTACACAGGAAGTGGATAAATCTGTGGGAAAATCAACTTTTTCAGGGATTTTTCCACCTATTTAAACCTCTTTGCTATATTATAATACATTACATAGATAATTGCAACATTTTTCTTTGTTTTTTTATAAAAAAAGAAAGCCCTGAGACATAAACGTTCTCAGGACATAAAAAAAGGCTCACTTCTCAAGTGAGCAGGTTTGATTTTTTGAAGAGAGTGTGGGCAGTGGCTGAGCCACTGCCCACTGTCAGTTTCCTGACATGGATCTATCAGAACTCTCTTCTCTTATTGTAAACGACAGCAGCACCGGCGATTGCAGCAATACCGAGAACGGCAATGACAGCAATGGTTACGATGGAATTATCGTTTGTGGGGGGATTGATAATCTTAGCGATAGCTTCGCCCTTCTTAAGTGTCTTTCCGCAGTCTGTGCAGACTGTGTCACCGGTGTAACCTTCAGTTGTGGAGGTTGCAGCCTTGACGTTGACGACCTTTGTTCCGGGATGGTTATCAGCATTTACATTACCATACTCCTGCTTGCAAAGAGTGCAGACAGCCTTCTTGGTGCAGGTGGCAGTTCCGCCGGTGTGGAGGAACTGACCGATAACTGTACCTTCAGCTATCTTCTTGCCGCAATCCTTGCAATAAGTATCACCGGTATAACCGGACTGTGTGCAGCTGGCATTGACCTTGCCGCGAACTTCCGTGTTGGCATGAGTGCAAGCAGCCTTTGATACTGTAGCGTTAACACAGTTTACCTGAACAGCCTGCTCATTGTAGTTTGCAGCAACAATTGTCGGTACTGAGAAAGTGAATGTATCGCCTTCCTTGACATCGACAGCTACTTCAAACGTAGCAGTGTAAAGAATTCCGTTGGCCTTGCTATCGGCATCCATAAGGTAAAGAACATTATTTGCACCGGTAGTAGGAGCGCCAAACAGACCGCCGTCCTTCTCGTCAACGAGAGTAAGACCTGTAGGAACAACTGTGGAAATGCGGCCCATGGTAAGAACCATGATACCGGCATTGTTGGAAACAACGTAGTTAACAACAATCTTGTCACCCTTGGCAGAGACGCTTGTCTTGTCGGGGGTAGCAGTGATTGTAGTGAAATCAGCAGAAGCAACTGTTGTTGCAGGTGCTGTGGCTGTAAGAGGTGTTTCAGCAGAAGCAATAATTGCAAGTGAAGCAACCATCATTACAGAGAGGATAATAGCAAAAATCTTCTTCATTACTCAGTTACCTCTTTGAATTATGCTTTGGGACCAAGTACGGTTCCGGTTACACCGGCAACGAACTTTTTAAGTCTGACAAGATCCGTAACATCAACTGATCCATCGGCGGTAACGTCAGCATTTGCAACATTGATGGCTACAGTGGAATCAGACAAATATTTTTTAAGTGTGAGAAGGTCGAAGATATCACCCACATTACCGTCAGCATTTACGTCACCGTAAACAACAGAGATAATGCTCTTGGCTATTACTTCGACATCACCGTTCTTAGAGGCCTGGTTTCCGCCCTTCAGTGTAACAACACCGTCAAACTTATCCATATCCTTGAGAGCAGTGAGAGTGATTTTGACAAGTTCTGTCTTGTCAGCAGTGTAAAGACCCTGATTTACGGTTTCGTAAGCGTTTACTCTGACGATAACGCTGTTTGCAGTAGCTTTGTAATTTACTTTTACGCCGTCAGCATTAAGAGCATCGCAGGCGTTGCAGGCAACGAAAGCGAACTTTGCAGCATCAAAGCCAACAGTAAATTCCATAGCATAAAGACCGGGGATACCCTGCTCGGCTGCTACGCTGATTTCAACAGTTTCGCCCGCCTTCGCGGAAGAGGCCGAAGCCTCTTCTGCGAGAACGAGGGATATTGTTGCTGCGTTAGCTGTCAGTACATCGTAAGGAGCAGCTGTTGTTGTAAACAGTACATCCTCTGCGAATGCAGGGACAGAAGCGAAGCAAATCAGTACAGCAACCATGATGAGCGAAACAATTTTAGTTGTACGCATTACAGTTACCTCGTAATTCTAAACGCAGATTGCGGATTAACCGGCAATCATCTGTTCGTAGGTGATGGCACCTGTTACGAACTTTTCAATGAGAGCAACGTCGGCAGCGTCGATAACGCCATCGCAGTTGATGTCAGCTTCGGGCATATCGGCAGCATCGGCGAATGCATCGAATGCAGCGAGAACCTTAGCGAAGTCAAGGATATTTACATAACCGTCATGGTTGATATCACCGAGGTTGTATACAGTTACCTTGAATGCAACGCCGGAGTAATCATCAGCGGTGATGGAGATTTCCTTACCGGCAGCAGTGGCGGCGGAAACAGCCTTGGATGTCTTGTAAGCAGGCTTTACAACAAAGTCAAACTCTGTTGAGGAAGTGCCGTATGCAACAGCATCATCGGCAATGTTGAAGTAAATTGTAGCAAGTTCTACAGTTCCGTTAACTGTTACATTAGCGAGCTTGGAGTTACGAGCTACGAATGTTACGTATCTGTCATCTACGATGGTCTTGTCTTCGTAGTAGACAACGTTGTTCATCTCACCGACCTTGGTCTTTTCTACGTGAGTATCCTGACCGTAAACAGCGGATACAACATCGAAGATACCATTGGCAGCAACAACCTTATCAAAGGTGAAGCCGGCAGGTACGTTGAACTTATCGGAAACGGACCAGACGCTGATAGCGGAGCTTGTAGCCTTAACGGATACTGTTACGGCAAGCTTACCGTTATTAACGGCATTGGCCTTGATTTCGTATACATACTCAAGTTCAGCAGCCTTAAGGACTACAGTGTAGCCGCAAGCGGAGCAGGACTTGGAAACTACGACGCCGGCGACGACATTATCAACCATTGAGTGAGAAATCTGCTCGGCAATCTTATTGGTGAAGTATGTATGGCAGCACTCATAAGCGAGAACTTCATAACCGGGAGTTGTGCAAGTAGGAGCATACTGAGCAGTCTTAACAGCTTCTGCACCATGCTTTACGAACTCGGCATAGTTCTTCTGAGTCTTGTTTTCCTTGCAGCAGGCATTTACGCAGACATAATCTGTAACGCCTTCAACGCAAAGGATAGCAGTTGAATCAACAACTTCGTTGAATGACTGGCCGGCCTTGTTTACGTGAGCAAGCTTGGCGACCTTGTTGGATGAGTAGTAGTTGCCGCAAGTTGAGCACTTTACGATGGTGAAGCCGATGGTTGCGCAAGAAGCATCAACCTTAGCCTGAGCACCGGAACCAATTACTACTGTTCTGTCGAGATCCTCTACGTAGTAGGAAGAGCTGCCTGTTGTGGCGGCAACAGCTACGAGAGTGTGAGCAGCGTTCTGCTTGAACTTAACAATCTTATTGGAACCACCGTTAAATCCGCATCTTGAGCAGATATATGTTACATAGTTTACAGTTCCGCAAGCGGTTTTGCCTGATACGTTTTCATAAGCTTTTGCTGAGTCGTGTCCCAGGCTGTTTACACAAGCTGTAACTATTGTTCCGTCGGTAGCACCGCAATTCTTAACATTGCAGTACCAGCCCTTGCCGGAAGCAGCACCGGAATTTACTGTGAATCCCTTTGTTGTGCAGGTCTTGGCGGCAGATTCGTCCTTACCCTGTACATGATCAACATATACATAAGTATGATCCTTGGCGGCAATCAGGTTGCCGGGAGTCTGAAGTGTACCGCAACGTGAGCAGTACTTTGTATCGGCTGAGTAACCAACTGTTGTGCAGGTTGCGGAAGCCTTCTTATAAGTCAGGGAATAATCGTGGCTGAGAGCCTTGAGGGATACGATGAATTCCTGCTTACATACTGAGCAGGACTGAACCTCAGCACCTGTTTCGAGGCAGGTAGCTTCTCTGATGGTTCTTACTGTTCCGTTGCCCTTATGACCGGTAGCGGGAATAACTTCACGAGTACCGTCGAGCTTGCTGCAGTATGTGCAGGCAATCTGTCTTTCACCGGGGTTGGAGCAGTTTGCAGCAATAATGATGCTGACTTCAAACTTGTTGTGATAATCATCAGACTTAGCTTCGGTGTAAACCTTTGCAGAGGCTAAAGCGGCAGCGTTTCCGTTGGCATCAGCATACTTTTCGCACTTTGTGCACTGAAGTACGTAGTAACCGTCAGCAACGCAGGTTGTCTTCTTGAGTGTTGTTGAACCGACTGTTCCTTCCCATACCTTGTATGTGAAGTTGTGAGTTGTACCGGTTGCTTCCTCAAGCCATACGAAACCATAGGTCTGAACCTTATCGTCTACTTTATACTCAGGGATTACAGCACCGGCAACAGTAACGTTCTGTTTATTCTTGGCGCAGGTTGCGCAATAGTATGCAGCATAATACTTGATATCCTTGCCGCAGGCTGCTGATTTCACGTTGGAATCTGTAAGAGCAACCTTGCCGGGATGATTGAGCATATTGTCAACGCCGTTAAGGACCTTATTATCATATGTGGTTTTACAAATTGAGCAATACCACTGTGAGTTTTTAGTGCAGGTTGCTTTGGTTTCTGTAAGTTTGGATTTTGATCCATCCTTATGATTAAGCTTTGCGAGTGTTGTTGTAACTGTAACTTTACATACTGAGCATACATAAGATTCGTAACCTTCGGTTGTGCAAGTTGCATTAACCTTCTTGTATGTTGTGTCATCCTGTTCGTGAGCCTTGGTCAGAGTCTGAGTGATGACAAGTCCGCACTCTTTGCACTGCCACTTCTGATATCCGTTGGCTGTGCAGCTTCCTTTAACATAGTTTGTAACAGTATCAGAATTTGTGAGCTTTGTCCAATAAGTTGTGCTGTACTTGTATTCCTTATTGGTAGAATCATAGTCATTCTCATGATTGCAGGTGATTGTAATCTTCTTTGAGTCACCGCAGATAGAGCAGACATAGTTCATTGAACCCTTGGTGTATGTTGTGCCGCTAATCTTAGGAGCAACAATGGATTTGAGATCGGCAACGTAATTGTGAGCAGTAACCTTGGCAATTTCAACTGTCTTCATATCAGTGAACATGCCGGCGGCTGTTCCGTCTGTGGACTTCCATCCGCAGACTGTGCACTCGTAGTACTCTTCAGTTCCGAGAGCCTTGCAAGTAGCGTTTACTTTTGCGTGTTTGATGACCGTGTCATCGGAAGCGGAATGACATGCAGCATTGAGAGCACGGGTGTAAACAGCATAATACTGATTACATACTACGCACTTATAAGTGACAAAGCTGTAGTCATAGCAGTACTTTCCTGAATCTGTGCCATAGACCTTGCCGTCGCTGACGTGCTTGCCTTCACCACAGCCTGTGGCTGCGAAAGCACCGACTGAAACGACGCTCAGGACCATCATGACAGCAAGAATGCATGAAAGTACCTTAGAGAGAGTTCTTTTCATCTTTCGTCTCCTTAGTGAAAAATGTATTTGATGCCTTTATGGCACCATAAGTTTATCATATTTTATCACAAGCCAATCCTTTTGTCAACATTTTTCTATTTTTTTTATATAAAAAGCAAAAAGATATCTTAAAAATATGTAAATTGTTCCATCCGCTTCCCTCGGACAGCTCGTTTACTATATTTTGTGTCTCCGCCTGCCGTTCTCACACATCATATTGTGTTTTGCGCTTCCGTGCGCCGCCCGGCCTGCAGTTTCACGCTTATTTTCCCGTTCTGCATTCTTATATATAATAATAATGAAGAAATTGACTCAAAAACCGGCTTTTGACCGAAATTTGGAGTCAGACTGACGCTCAGTCTGTGGTGTAGTTGTCGAAATAGCCCTGAATCCAGACGACGGGGGTTCCCTTGTCGCCGGAACCTGAGGTCAGGTCGCAGAGCGAACCGATGAGGTCGGTAAGCTGTCTCGGAGTGGTTCCCTGTGTTGCCATCGTTCCCTTCAAGTTGCCGGCCTTGTTTTTAATAGACTCTGAAATGGCCTTTCTGAGAGCTTCGCCGGAAAGATCCTTGTAATCGTTATCGGCAAGGTACTTGAGTTTGAGTTCGTTCGGTGTTCCGATAAGACCGTCAGTGAAGGCGGGAGATACGACCGGGTCTGCAAGCTCCCAGATTTTTCCCTGGGGATCCTTGAAGGCACCGTCGCCATAGACCATAACCTCAACGTGTTTACCGGTCTTTTCAAGCAGGTTCTCCTGAATGGCAAGAACGAGATCCTTGCATTCTCTCGGGAAAAGCTTTACCTTGTCCTCTGTGGACTTGTTTGAACCGAGCAGTCCGTACTTTTCGTTGCAGCCCGAGCCGTTTACGGGGGCATTCATTATATCGTCAAGGCCGAATACTCTTTCGGCTCCTGCGGCTTTCAGAATTCTCTTGGTGCGGGCTCTGGTGTGAATATCGCAGTTGATGACGTTCTTTGTATAATTCAGAATTGTCTTTGCCTGGTTTGCAAAAACGATTTCGACCTCGGCTCCCTCTTCGTGAATGAGGTCCGTGTAATACTGGACGTAATCAACACCGGTGAATTCGTGCTTTTCATAGCCGAAGAGTTCACGGTACTTTTTGATATCCAGAACGTCTGAGTAGGGATTTACGCCGGCAGCATCGATTTTGTCGAGGCTGACCAGAGCATTTCCGACCTCGTCGGAAGGATAGCTGAACATAAGAACGATTTTCTTTGCGCCTCTGGCAATACCGCGCAGGCAGATTGCGAAGCGGTTACGGGAAAGAATCGGGAAAATTACGCCGACGGTTTCCCCGCCGAGCTTTGCCTTTACGTCAGCGGCGATGTCGTCGACCGTGGCATAGTTTCCCTGTGCACGGGCTACGATGGATTCAGTCATGGCAACGACGTCTCTGTCACGGAATTCAACGTTCTCTGACTTTGCAGCTTCGAGAAGACTGTCCGTGATGATTACGGAAAGGTCGTCACCCTCTCTGATGATGGGGCAGCGTACGCCTCTGGAAATTGTTCCGAATTTACGCTCGTTTGTACTCATATTTTTGTTCCTTCCGGCACGGGATTCGCATATTTCGCCTTTTCCGCGCCACTCAAAAATACAACCGATATATTATATAATATCACAATATAAAAATCAATAATATTTTTTCCGTTGCTTATGAATTTTTTGTGATATTTTTATTTTTTACCGAGATTTTCAGGTCCAAAGGCCAGAGGCAGTATTTCGTCAAAACGGTATTGCTTTGATTTTTCGGAATTACCGAGAATTACGGTAAAATCAGGACCGCAGAATTCTGCCATAACCTGACGGCACACGCCGCAGGGGGCGCAAATTTCTTCGGCTTCAAAGCCTGCTTTGCCGCCGCAGATTGCAATTGCGCGGAAGCTTCTGTGCCCCTCGCTCACAGCTTTGAATATTGCAGTGCGTTCTGCGCAGTTTCCGGGACCGAAGGCGGCGTTTTCGATATTGCAGCCTGTATAAATTTTTCCCGAAGCAGTCATAAGCGCCGCCCCGACGGAAAAACCGGAATACGGGCAATATGCTTTTCTTCGGGCTTCAACAGCAGCATCCATAAGCTTATCCTGAACGCGTGGGTCAAGCTTTTTCTCAATTACTGATGAAGCAAAGCTGTTTCCCGCCGTGTCAAGCCTGTCACAGCCGAGCAGGTCAAGCACCGTTGCCGAAATGTCCGAGAATCCGCGTCTGGTTCCGAGGTTGACCCCGGACTTCACGGAAGGTCCGTATAACAACATAGGAATATATTCTCTGGAATGATCGGTTGAAGGGGTTGCCGGGTCGCAGCCGTGATCGGCCGTGATAAGCAAGCAGTCTTCTTTCCCGAGCTTCGGAAGAAACGTTCCGAGCCAGCGATCAAACTCGGCAGCCGCACGGGCGTAGCCGGGAACGTCGTTTCGGTGACCGTAGGTCATATCGAAATCAACGAGGTTTACGAAGCACAGACCGTTGAAGTCACGGTCTGCGAGCTCTGAGGTCAGCTTCATACCTTCCGCGTTGTTCTGCGTACGTCGGCATTCATCAGGGGATATTCCCTTTCCGGCAAAAATATCGTAGATTTTTCCGACGGTCACAACGTCGTAGCCGGAAGCAGACAGGCTGTCCAGCATAGTAGTTTTCGGCGGTACCAGAGAAAAGTCGTGGCGGCGCGGAGTGCGCGTATACGGCCATTCCCCTGTAAACGGACGGGCAATCACGCGGCCGACGCCGTGCTTCCCCTGAAGCATCTTGCGCGCCAGCTCGCAATAGCGGTAAAGCTCGTCGACCGGAACCACGTCTTCGTGAGCCGCAATCTGAAAAACGCTGTCCGCTGAGGTATATACTATCAGCTTCCCCGTTTCAACGTGCTCACGTCCATAGTCTTTTATGACCTCCGTACCCGAATACGGCAGATTGCACAGAACACCGCGACCGGTAAGACGGGTAAATTCGTCAAGGACGTCCGCGGGAAAGCCGTCAGGATACGTCGGGAACGGCTGTTCCGACACAAGTCCGGCTATTTCCCAGTGACCGGTGGTCGTGTCCTTGCCGCTGGAAATTTCTTCAAGGCGGCAATAGCTTGCAAGAGGATATTCAACACCCCCGCCAACGCCGTCAATATTGAACAAACCGAGGCGCTTTAAGTTGGGACAGTCGAAATTCGGATGATTTCTGATAGCCCCCAGGGTATTTGAGCCCTCATCGCCCCATTTGTAAGCGTCCGGTGCTTCCCCGACACCGAAGCTGTCAAGTACGATAACAAATACTCTTTTCATTTTTATATTACAGTAAATTTGTGAAGCGCCAGCACAGCTGACGCAGGTATCCGTTCCAAAGCAGCCCTGACTTACGCCGGGGTTCCGGAACAAAGTATGCTGTATCCGTTAAGCCTCGGCAATTTCCAGAGCAATCTCCATCATATCGGTGAAGCTGTTCTGACGTTCTTCGGCCGTCGTATTCTCTTCCGGATAAATGAACGAATCGCTGACGGTGCAGATTGTAAGTGCCTTTTTCCCGGCTCTTGCTGCGTTGCAGTACAGGGCGGCGCTTTCCATTTCCACGCCGAGAACCCCCATCTTTGCCCAATCCATACCGGAAGCGGCATCGTCGTAGAACATATCGGATGAGAAGATGTTGCCGACACCGTAACGGATGCCCTTCTTTTCGCATTCGTCGGCGGCTGCACGCAACATACCGAAATCGGCGATAGGCGCATAGGTTCCGGGCAGGCAGTACTGGGCTGCATAATTTCCGTTAGTGCAGGAGGCCTGTGCCAGAATGATGTCGCGTACGTGCAAATCCTTTGAGAAGCTTCCGCAGGAGCCCGTACGAATTATTGATGAAACGTCATAAAAGTTGAAAAGCTCGTATGAGTATATGCCTATGGCAGGCTGTCCCATGCCGGAGGCCATAACCGACACTCTCTTTCCCTTGTAGTAGCCGGTGTATCCCTGAACGCCTCTTACGTTGTTAACAAGGACGGCATTCTCAAAGAAATGCTCGGCTATGAATTTTGAACGCAGGGGGTCTCCCGGCATAATGACGGTTTTGGCAAAATCTCCGGCTTTTGCGGAGATATGCGGGGTTGGAATCGGCATTTTCTTTTCCTTGCAGACAAGTCTGCTTTCCTTTCATATTTATTGTCTGTATCTTCGTCAGAGAATCATTTCGGCTTGACAGTGTTGAGTTTTCAGAAACGGTTCCCCGGCGGCAGCTGATGATTGACTGAGAAAACGAAAGGCTGCGTTTATTTCGTTTCCATAGCCTTGACGGCCTTGACAACACGGCTGGTTCCGAGACGGTCGGCTCCGAGATTTATGAAGTCTTCAGCATCCTGAAGGTTTGAGATTCCGCCGGCGGCCTTGACCTTTACGTCCTTGCCGACATGCTCACGCATAAGCTTTACGTCCTCGCGTGTGGCTCCTCCGGTGGAAAAGCCTGTTGAGGTCTTGATGTAATCGGCTCCCGCATCGGTTACGATGCGGCACATTCTTATTTTCTCTTCATCGGTAAGCAGGCAGGTCTCGATAATGACCTTGAGAAGCTTTCCGCGGCAGGCTGCCTTTATTGCACTGATTTCCGCCTGCACCTCTGCGTCTCTGCCCTCTTTGAGCATACCGACGTTTATTACCATATCGATTTCATCGGCACCGGCATTCACGGCATCTTCGGTTTCAAAAACCTTGACGGCTGTCGTGTTATAACCGTTCGGGAAGCCGATAACCGTGCAGATTTTCAGCTTTACATCGACGTATTCCTTTGCCTTCTTAACGAAACAGGGCGGAATGCAGACCGAAGCCGTTCCGTATTTCATTCCGTCGTCGCATATTGCACGGATCTGCTCCCAGGTTGAAGTCTGGGCAAGAAGCGTGTGATCGCAGCGGCACAGTATTTCTTTGAGTTCCATTGTTATCAATCCTTTCTTCAAGTAATATTATGCAAATACAATTAATTCAATAAATTATGAAGCAAAACCAATAAGCCCATAATACATATACGCATCACAGCCGTCAGAACATCAGATAAGAGACAAAATCAAATCTGAACCGGTGTTTTTCCGCAAATCAGGCTGAAAAGGAAAGACTCGTGAATGAATAATCACAATTCAAGTCCCGGGAAACAAAGTTTCGACTTTTCACAGCTCAAGTCCCGGGAAGCTCATAAAGTCACGGAAATCTTCCACAGCGGCATCAACTCCGCCGAATTCATCGAACTTCTCTTTTCGTGCTCCTTTTCCGAGAGCAACTACGTATTTTGCGCCTGCGGCACGGGCCGAACGTACGCCCGAGAACGAGTCTTCGAAAACTATGCAGTCACGGCAGTCGATGCCGATCTTTGCGGCAGCCTTCAGATATACGTCCGGAGCAGGCTTGCCGGGGAACGTGTCGTCGTCATAGACGACTTTATCGAAGTCGAACCAGCGCTTGAGGCCGAGCTTAGGGCTGGAAAAATAGAATTCCACGTTGAGACGCTCGGAACCTGTGGCAATCGTCATAGGATATGCCTTTGCTTTGAGTGCATCGAGAAATTCGGTTAGGCCGTCAACGAGACGGAAAACCTTATCGTCGAGGGCGCAGCGACGGCGGTATTCGGCCTCCTTCTCATAGGTATAGCGGGCTATGTCTTCCTCGGAAAGGCCGGACAGAAAGTGAGTGAGAATGTGGCGGTTTGAACAGCCGAAAATGTGTTTTGCGTATTCTTCAGGGCTTCCGATGACACCACCGTGTTCGGGAATGAAATCAAGCCACACCGACTCGTGAATCGGTGAATCGTACATCATGGTTCCGTTGAAATCAAACAGAACCCCGCGGACCTTGTCGGACATAAAAACGATACTCCTTATATATTATCACTAATAGTATATCATTTTCTATTAAGACTTGCAAGCAAATTCTTGACATAAATCACAGTCTATTGTATAATTAGATTGAATAATTATTTCCGAAATGAAAGGACGGTTCCGGAAAAGGAAGCCGCATTTGAAATTATGGAAAACGAAAACAATCAGAAAACCGCAATAATCATCGGCGCAGGTCCCGCAGGACTGACCGCCGCCTATAAGCTGCTCAAGGAAACGGATATAAAGCCGATAATTCTTGAAGAGAGCTCCTATATCGGAGGAATCGCCCGCACTCACGAATATCACGGAAACCGTATGGATCTCGGCGGTCACCGTTTCTTCTCAAAGAATGCCGAAGTCAATGCCCTGTGGCAGGAGCTGATGCCCCTTCAGGGGGCTGCTTCCCTTGACGATAAAATCCTCGGTTATGAAAAAGCTCTGAATCCGGACGGACCGGATCCCGAAAAGGCAGACAGAGTCTTTCTTCTGCGCCGCAGAATTTCGAGAATTTACTTTCTGAACAAGTTTTTCGATTATCCCATTTCGATGAAGCCGGAAACCTTCCGGAATATGGGCTTCAAAAGAACGGTGAAATCAGGTTTTGGATATCTCGGCGCAATGATTGTCAAAAAGCCCGAGAATTCGCTTGAAAATTTCTATATCAACCGTTTCGGCCGTCCGCTGTACGAGATGTTCTTTGAATACTATACAGAAAATCTCTGGGGCAGACACCCTTCCGAAATTTCCGCCGACTGGGGTGCCCAGCGCGTAAAGGGACTGTCACTGTGGAAGGCTGTGTGGAACATCGTGGGCAAGCCCTTCACTCCCAAGGAAAAACGCGAAACCTCGCTCATCGAAGAGTATTATTACCCGAAAAAAGGTCCGGGTCAGCTCTGGGAATACCTTGCAGCCGACATCTGCAAGATGGGCGGACAGCTATATATGAACTGCAAGGTCACGGGAATCAATCTTGAAGGCGGCAGAATCAAGTCGGTTAAAACAGCATCCGGAGACGTTTTTGAGGCGGACGAATTCTTCTCAACCATGCCGGTCAGGGACCTTGTTATGGGAATGGGCTCCGCAGTTCCGGCTGAACAGATGAGAATTGCGAAGGGACTTCCCTACCGCGATTATCAGACGGTCGGTATGCTCGTAGACAAGCTCAAACTTGAAAACAAAACCAAATTCAAAACGCTCACCGGCGACGTTCCGGACTGCTGGATTTACATTCAGGACAGAGACGTAAAACTCGGAAGACTTCAGATATACAACAACTGGTCTCCTTACCTCGTTGCAGACCCCGAACATTCGGTCTGGGTCGGCCTTGAGTATTTCTGCAATGAAGGCGACAAGTACTGGAATATGTCAGATGAGGAATTTATCGAGTTTGCAAAGAAGGAGCTCGCACAGGTTGGCGCCATAGACAGTCCCGCAGACGTCCGTGATGCCGTTCGCCTAAAGGTTAAGAAGGCGTATCCCGCATACTTTGACACCTATGCTGAATTTGACAAACTCAAGGACTGGCTCTCTGCCATTCCAAACCTCTGGTGCCTCGGCCGCAACGGTCAGCACAGATACAACAACATGGACCACTCAATGCTTACGGCTGTTGAAGCCGTAAGAGCGGTTGCCGCAGGTTCCGTTGACAAAACGGACGTCTGGGGTGTCAATACCGAGAAGGAATACCATGAAGCAAAGAACGAAAAAGAATCTTGATTTGATTTCACAGACCGGCACCGCTCTTATCGCGGTGCTTCTCTGTCTTATGGCCGTTCTGTTCTTCAGCAGGAACATTGTGCAGAACAAGGACCCGGTCGCATATCCACTTGATGACAGCATAACGGCATACGACCCGTATATTCAGCAGTTTGACGCCCTTGAAAAAGGTCAGGTTTACATCGATTATGAGCAGGACCCGCGCCTTGACGAGCTTGAAAACGTATACGATTACAATGAACGCACGAAAAGCGGTATTTTTTACCTTTTTGACAGAGCATATTACGAAGGAAAATACTACTGTTACTTCGGAATCACACCGATACTGACCGTCTATTATCCATATTACCTGCTCACCGGCAGTCTTCCGGGAACCGGAACGGTTATGACCGTATTCGCTTTCATTGCCGCGATTTTTATGCCCCTTGCGGTCATTGCATGGATATGGAAATTTGCCCCGAAGACCCCGCATTTCGTAACCCTGTTCGCAGGCCCCGCAGTATTCTGGTCATCGCTTATTATGCTGATTGCCCGTGGAAGAACCCCGTTTTACTATATTCCCTGCGCAGCTGCCCTTGCTTTTTTCTCGGTCTTCGTTTATCTCTCTATTGCCGCTTATTCAGCAGGAAACAGAGTCGCAAGAACCGTTCTTTACGTGCTTGCGGGTATTTCCTTCGGCCTTTTGTTCCAGGCAAGAGTCGTAACTGCCGTCGCCGCGGCAATTCTCGTTCTGCCGGGACTGTGGTTCTTCATTATCGGAAGAGAACGCAGGGGCGAAAGACGTTCCAAAATCATTGAAATATTGACCGAGCTTTGTGCGCTGGGAATCCCCGTTGCACTGTTCTTCACGGGGTCAATGATTTTCAATGCAATGCGCTTTTCGGGTCCGCTTGATTTCGGAAGCAATTACAATCTGACAATCGCCGATACGAGCACTTATAAGGTCCGTCTTTCCGACCTTCCCTTTGCACTTTATCACTATCTCGGAGATTTCCCGGCAAAATCAGATACTTATCCGTATATAAGCTTCAGCTACGTCAAATTCTCAAATTACGGTCATTATCTCTACAGGGATGCCGGCTTCGGAATGTTGTCCGTTCCTCTGTGCTGGGGTATATTCGCGTCGCCTGCTCTGATATTCTCTCACAGGGAAAAGCTGTCCAGGAAGCTGATGTTTTCAGCGGCATCTGCAGCCTGCTTAATCATACCGCTTTTGGATTTTTGTCTCGGCGGTGTCATATACAGATATCTTTCAGATTTCTCATTCATTATGTCATTCTTCGGAATGGCAGCCCTCGTCGTACTCTGTAACCGTCCGAGAGAGTCCACTGATGCGCTCATCGAATCCGGCGGCAATCTGTCTTCGTCTTCATTGATTTCGCGCAGAGCGGCTTCATATCAGCTGTACGCTCTTCTCTGCGTTTTTCTTGTTTTCAGCATCTGGGCTTCAGTGCGTCTATTCCTTATCAACGACAACGGAAACGTAATGAATTATTCTGAAGAAGTGGCTGCGGCAATTGAAAAAATAGTGAAATATCCGCTTACCGTTGAATAAAACGAACGAAAACGCCCGTACGGAATGGCTATAATACCTTTCCGTACGGACGTTTTTTACGTTTTATACTCTGTTTACTTCGATTTTGCGGTTGTAGGGTTCGTAGTTTTCGATGCCGAGAACCTTCATAAGCTTTGCGTAGGATTCGTCGCGGACGGTGTCGTTCATGGCGTCGAATACGAAGAAACGGTCGATGTTCTTTGTTGATTCAACCTTGATGGGAGGCTCGACGTTTTCCTGTTCAAGATAGGCGTCAATGTCAGTGTATACGTTCGGATCGCGAAGAGCAGCCTGAGGATCTTCAGCTTTTCTGTTCAAAAGTCTTCTCTTAAGCTCTTCTTTGTCAACGTGTACGAAAACGACCATAAATTCGCAGTCTTCCTTCTCGAAGAACTTGTGGAAGGTATCAAATGCGAGGCATTTGCAATCGGCCTCTTTCCTAAGTTCAGAGGTATAGGGTGCGTTTACGACGACGAGATTTGAGAACTGAATGCCCTTGATGATGATATCACGGGAGGAATCGTACTCGGGGTTTCTGATGAAGTCCCTGAAGAACTGGCTGTGACGGTCGCACAGGGCGATTTCGCTGCGGTTGTAGCCTATCTCTGCATCCTTGGGAAGCAGGGTGTCAACGGCGCGGAAGGTGGCGCAGGAGGTGGGGACCAGGTCGTCCTTATCGAAATAGAAGCAATTGCCGCTGTTCTTGGCTATATTGAGAGCCAGTGTGGTCTTGCCGCTTCCGACAGGTCCTGATACAATGATAAAACGTTTTTTGAATGTCTTTTCCATTTTTACGGTACAGCACCCCGCCCGGGGCGCATCCTTTCTTAGATTCATTATTTGTAAATATTGCTTTTATGCTTTTATACGCTTTTGTGTTGAAATTTGATTACTCTTCTGCAGCGATATTTCATTTTTGAATCCCGACTGTAAAAAGAGTATGCGCAATGCTCTTTTTCAACGATTAAAGGGATACTTTTATTGCCGCCCATCCGTTATTCGTACGGATTTCACAGACCTTAAGGCTGTTTTCGGTCACGGCACGGCAGACCTCGTCACATCTTTCGGAAATGATTCCCGACAGGAAGAGTCTCGTGCCTTCATTCATAAATACTGAAATATCAGGCAGCATTCTGATGATGATATCTGCAACTATATTGGCACAGATGATATCGTATTTTCCCTGTTTTACCCCTGCAAGCAGGTCCGATACCCCGCATTCAACGCCGGAGCTGATTCCGTTTTCCGCAAAGTTTTCTTCAGCCACTTCAACGGCAATAGGGGCGATATCGTATGCACAGCAGCTGATGCCGCCGAGTTTCATGGCACAGATGCCGAGAATTCCGCTTCCGGTTCCGACGTCAAGCACGCTGTCACCCGGCTTTACGTTTTCTTCGAGCATCTCGATTATGCTTCTGGTCGTTTCGTGCGAACCGGTTCCGAAGGCCATTCCCGGGTCCATTCTGACGCAGATTTCACCGGCTGCCGCTTCGTATTTTTCCCACTTGGGAATGATTACCGTTTTCTTTCCTATGTGAAGCGGCTTGTAATACTGCTTCCAGTTGTTGACCCAATCAGCCTCGTTGAGATCGGCAACCGCAATCTGAGCTTCGATTCCGTCGGCCGCTATGCGGTCGCGGATGAAGGAAAGAGTTTTATCGGGATTTTCTTCTGCGGGAAGAAAAACGGATACACTGGCCACCGTACGGTCCGCATTGAGGATAGTGTCGTCGGCAAGCTCGCCGTACATTCCGTGAAGATTGAAATCGCTGTAGTCTTCTATCATAAGGTTTGTGTCAACAACGCTCATAATGGCCGTCAGACGGTCAAGAAAGGGCGTTTTGACTGTAACCCTTATCTGTGTCCATTCCGAATATTCGTAGTTCATCGCTGCCCTGCTCAGTTCTTGAAGAATTTGGAGAAAAGCTTTTTCTTTGAATAATTGCCTTCACCCGAAGCTTCGGCAAAATCGCGCAGAATCTGCTTTTGTTTTGAGTTCAGACTGCGCGGTATTTCGACGTTTACCGTAAACACAAGGTCACCTACGCGCTTTGAACGAATGTCCTGAAGTCCCAGACCGCGCATGGTAAACTTCGTGCCGTTCTGCGTTCCTTCGGGAATTGTAAACGATTTCGGTCCGTCAAGCGTGGGAATCTGAATTTCGGCACCGAGGGTCGCTTCGGTGATGGTAATCGGAACGTTGCAGAGCAGCGTCGTACCCTCTCTTTCAAATACTTCGTCGCGTTCGACTCTGACTTCAACGAAGAGGTCACCGGCTTCGCCGCCGTTTGCTCCGGCATTTCCCTTTCCGCCGATTCTCATATTGTTACCGTCATCAATTCCTGCGGGGATTGTGACGTCAAGGGATTCTCTCTTTCTGACGAATCCGCTTCCGCGGCAGGTGGGGCAGGGATTCTTTATCACCTTTCCCTTTCCCTGGCAGGCATCGCAGGTGACGGTTGACTGGAACTGCATACCGCCAAGGCGCTGCATAACGCGCTTCTGACCGGTTCCGCCGCATACGGAGCATCTTTCAACGCTTCCGTCTTTGGAACCGCTTCCGCGGCAGTCTTCGCAGCTGCAGACTCTGTTGTAGCTTACGTTCTTTTTTACGCCTGCGGCCGCTTCACGGAAGGAAACGGTCACTCTCTGACCTATATCGTCACCGCGGCGTGGGGCGTTTTTGCGGCTTCCGCCGCCTCCGAAGCCTCCGCCGAAGAAGCTGCCGAAAATATCGCCTATGTCACCGAAATCACCGAAGCCGCCGAAGCCCTGACCGGCACCGCCTCCCATACCGCCCTGCTCGAATGCTGCGTGACCGTACTGGTCGTACGCTGCCTTTTTCTGAGGGTCGGACAGAATTGAGTATGCATCGTTTACCTCTTTGAACTTTGCCTCGGCATCCTTGTCATTCGGATGAAGGTCCGGATGATATTTTTTTGCCATCGCGCGGTAAGCTTTTTTTATTGTTTCTTCATCGGCACTGCGGTCAACACCGAGCACCTCGTAACAGTCTCTTTTATTCTCTGCCATAAAAATGTGGCTCCTTTATAATGACCTATAGGCGACGCCGCAAAAGCAGCGTCGCCTTATTGGGTCGGTGTGCTGAAAAGCCGCCTTTTCAGCCGTTTGAATTATTATTACTCAAACAAGGTGAAACGGATGCAGTTTCGTCGGGAAGGCGTCGATGGCGTATGAGTTATACGCCGAGATGCCTCACGGCGGAAATGCGCCGTTTCAGCCGTTTGAATTATTATTTATTGTTATCGGTGTAATCGGCGTCATACGTTCCGCCGTTATTTCCGCCCTGGTCGCCTGCACCGGCATT
>DCGL01000035.1 GCA_002314565.1 Clostridiales bacterium UBA1779 | reverse complement strand
GGGGACGTTTCCGGTGGTTCAAATTGAACCACCGGAAACGTCCCCTGGTCCGCCCCGGTCCGCTGCAAAACTTAATGATCAAGTTCGGCAATCTTGGTTGTTGTAGTTTTTATCTTCTGCTTGGCGGATTTTTCGAGCCCCTTGACCGTCGTAACGATGGAGGTGCCGCTTGATATGGCCTTGGTGACGGGGGTGCGCAGCGCCCAGGTGTTGAGGAAAACGTCGGCAAGGTCAATCATATAGTTATCACGGATGATGTCGAGCATTTCGCCGAAGCGTTCGTCGCGGGCATTGCGGATTTTCATCGCGATGTCGTAGAACTGCGGTGTGACGGTGTTGACGGACTCGATGGCAAGAGCTTCGCAGACGAAGGTGCCGAGTTCGACGCGGGCAGCTTCAAGTCCGAAGGGGAATGCGATTGCGTTCGGGCAGTAGGAGTCCGAATAGCAATGATACTCCTCCTGATCCGAATTGTATTTCGGATAAGGAACCATACCGAAATCGATTTCGTAGCCCTTCAGATTGTTCTCACGGGCAATGGTAGCCATACCGAAGAGTACTCCTCCCTCGGCAAAAGGAATATAAACGGAATCTCCGGTCTGAACCGCAAGATTGTTCGCAACGTGCTGTGTCAGCCAGTCGATAACCTCAATCGGACGGCTTTCCGAAACGGAAATAATCGGGGTGTCCTCGCTGTCCTTCGAAATAATCTTCTCTCCCGTGCCCATCAGCAGCTGATATCCGAGCGTACCCTCGGCAAGCAGACCGATTTTGTCGGTTCCGAGCACGATTTTTCCGTCCTCGCCGACGTCGCTGAGCGCGCTGTTAACCAGCTTGAACATATCCTCAAGCATCCACTTGTTCTGAGAAACCATATCGTACAGGTTTACCGAGCTGTCGATGTCGTTCAGCATGGTCTTGTTGAAGAAAATCGCGCGGATGCTTATGTCGTCAATCGTCGTGATTTCACCGGTCACATAGTAATTCTTGCCGGCAATCGAGAGCTGAGGCTGCAAAAACGGGCTCCACCAGGACTCATCCAGACTCAGATTTTCCATCTTATTGACCTGAAGCAGATATCCGTCGACCGACATCTGGGCCGCATCGCGCATACTCAGGTACATAACGTCAAAATCCGGAGCTCCCGCCGCAAGCTGTTTTTCCGCCTCGGCGTAATACGACTGCGCTCCGCTCTTTTTCTCGGCAAATTTGACGTTGTAATCCGTCATTATCTTCAGATTTCGGGAAGCAATCGCCGACGTGATGGCCTCTCCGGTGATTTCCTCATACAAAAGGTCCGAAGACCATTCGCCGTTGTATGATCTCGTGTAAAAAGTCAGCGTTTCTCCGCCCAGATCGCGCTTTCCGAGCACGTTAAGGGCATTGAACTGCGTGGTTTCCGGGATTGTCGTCCCGACCTGCGCCGCGGTCTGCTCCCCGGCTGCCGCTTCGGTCGTTTCAGCCGGTTCTTTTACGGCACTGTCACCGCACGAAACCAGAGACACGCACATAATCAACGCAAGAATAATTGCCGGCAACTGTGTTTTTTTCATTGGAATAACCTATCCTTTCGAAATTTTTATGGAAGGAGTTCAAAAATTGGGTGAACCACCGGAAACGTCCCCCGGTTCGCCTCACAGAACAGATGAGGCGGAGCCGAGGAGGTGGCAGTCGTCGATATTATCCGACATTTTTACATATTTCAGCGTCGGCACGTCTGAAAGACCGGCGCGGAGCTCCCCTTCAAACAGATAAAACGACCTTGCTATCTGTCCGCCGATTATCAGGGCTTCAATTTTGTACTCCTTCAGTATGGGAGAGACGACTTCGGCGATAAACTTTCCGGTTTCGGAGTACGCGCGGATTGCGGCAACGTCTCCGCTGTCGGCGCGGTCCCCGACGGTTTTGGCATCAGGGGCGTGGACGGAGGAATACAGATTGTACCGGCGCAGAATTCCGCGGCCTGAAATGTAGTCTTCCGCGGTTCCGTCGCGGTAGGCGGAGGCATAAATGCTGACCCTTGGGGCTCCGTTTTCATTGACAAGCGGCTTTCCGTCCACTGCCATTGCAAAGCCGAGGCCGGTTCCGAGCATTACCCCGGAAACGCGGCTGCAGTCTGGAACCTCTGCGGCAACGCCGCGTATAAAGGCCGCTGAATCGTGCACGAAGTACACCGGAACGCCCGGAAGAAGCTCGGAAAACCACGGGCGCAGCGAAATACCGTAAATTGCACGGTATTTGTGCTTCATCAGCGGCGTTCCGCTTGCAAAATCGAAGGGACCGGGTGTATCGACCGCCGCTGATGCAATTTCAAACCCCAGCGACGCAGCTATTTTTTTCTCTTCCCCGATAAGCTTCAGATACGCTGCGTGTACTTCTTCCGCTTTTCCCCTGTCGGAATCAACTCCGATTTTCACGTATGTGTCCGGAACAATTTTTCCGTCACAGACGAGCGCGGATTTTAAGAACGTCCCGCCGGCATCTATTGCGAGTATGCATTTTTTCATATTGTCGGACTCCTGACTTGCAGATATTCATAAGAGGCCCCGCGAGCGCGTTTGATAAACAGGCCGCCTTCAGGCGTTTAAGTGCAAACTATGCGCAGTGCGCCTTTCAAAAGCAGCCTGATTTGCGCATATTCCGCCGGGAATCAGTCTCTCTTCAGCATCGTCTTGTGCATTACGATCTTCGTGCCGGGTTTGTTGTTCACAAACTCATAGTCTCCCATCGAAGCGGGAATGACGACCATATCCATAAATTTCATATTGAACGAAAGCGAGGAATCGGAAAGCGAGCGCACCGTTACGTCCTCACCGTCAAGCAGCGCAAGCACGCAGAAATCTCCGCTTTCGCTGTATCTCTTCGTTGTATCGGTGAAATGGTCACCGAAGCAGAGGTTGCGCAGCGAGAAATAAAGCTGCTCGCATTCGCCGACAACCCACTCCTGCCCCTCGGCATCCTCGCGCAGAATTCTCTTGCGGCCGTTGACGAGGTTGGCCTTGACGTACTCCTCTTTCATCGCGTGATTGAGGTTCGTCTTGCCGAAATAGGAGTGTATCGGTCTCGGATTTCCGTCGAGGTCGCGGCGCAGGTAGTCGTACATTTTGTAGGTGTAGGAGCCCACGGTCAGCGAGCCGATTTCAAGTATGACCTGGTTCTGTCCGGAGGCGTGAATCGTGCCGGCAGGAATCATCACCTGGGTGCCGGGCTCACTGTGAACCCCGTAAATATACTTTTTATAGTCGATTTCCGTGTGATTTTTCTCACTGTCAAGCACTTTTTCGACGAATTCGTCGACGTCGGCATCCTGATTGAAGCCGAGATAGGTGCGGGCCCCCTGCCCGGTGACGAAAACGTAGTAGCTTTCGTCCTGACGGCCGAGCTCCCCATTCTCTTTCATGACGAAATCCGCTCCGGGATGCAGCTGAACCGACATATTTCCGGAGGCGTGGAAGGTGTCGTCGTAATTGAAGCGGATCGGGAAGAAGCCGTGGAAGTCCTGCATGCACTGCTTACCCATCAGCTTTTCGCCCTCGGAGGCAACTACCGTGTAGAACGGAACCTCAATTCTCTTGCCCTGACACTCGATGACGGTCGAGACCTCCATCGGAATCATATCGAAGACCCAGGCACAGTTTTTCATCGTCGCGGGCAGATTGCGGACGTGCATCGTGTAATATCCGCCCCAGACGCCCTCGAGATAAACCGGCTTCTGGCGGAAGGGATAATCCGTCACGCGGGCGCAGAGTCCGAACAGAATATCCGCCGGCAGCAGCTGCAGATTTTCGGGCTCGTCCGAGCAGACGTAATAATCGAGGCATTTTTTTGAAAGGAGTTCACATCTGAGAGTAAAGGCAGTCTCAAAATCGACGTAATAATTGCGTCTCATCGTCGCCTTGAAGGGGAGCTCTCTGTCGTTTCCGAGGTTGATAAATCCGCCCTTCTTTACGTTCAGCACTGCCTGGAGCGGAGTGATATCCATCCAGATTTTCACCGCCGCGTATTTTCTCAGTTCCGGGCACAGCGCCCCGTAGCCGTATAAAACCAGCGTTTTTGCGTTTTCTGCAAGCTTTTTTTCAAGCTTTGCAAGCTTTTCGGCATCAAAAAGTCCGCGGTATCCCTCTTTGAAGAGCTTTCCGTAAAGAAGAACGGGGTCCTTGACTCTGTCTTCGGGCAGATTGTCCGCAAACAGTGCTCTGAGTTCGTCGGCAGACTTGTAAATATCCGAGACCTTTACGAACTCGACCTTCGGGAAAAGTCCGCACAGACTGTCAAAGGGGGCAGTCGTATATCCGTCAACGGCAATAATTTTGCCGTCATTCTTTTTGACAATATCCGAAAGTGCCGCGCCAACGGCGTCGTTTCCGGTGGAAACGACGGATAAATCAAGATTCGGTGCAGTGATGACGTTCTTTGCGACGGGGTCGCTGTAGGGGAAGGGATTGAACATAAAACTCATTTTTATATACCGGTTCTTTCTATAAATTTATTATGGTCACGCGGATTATTATTTTATGCAGACAAATTCAAAGTCCATAAGCCCGGCAAGTGCCTCAAGCTCGGCCGTCACGTCGCCGGGAGCGATACCGTAGTGCTGTGTAACTCCGTTTTCGCAGATTTTCTGGAAAAGCTCTTCCGGAGTCATGCCGTTTGCAGGCTTAAAATCGGCGTGTGAGTAAGACGCCAGATAATGCTCGGTCGGGATGCACTCGACGAGTGTGCAGACCATCTTCATGCGGCCGTTTTTCTCGGACATGTGAAGCATTGTTTTAAGCCCGGTCGGGAAAACGTACCAGGCAAAGGGAGCTCCGGCATATTTCCAGCCGCTCTTTGCAAATCTTTCATCGCGGGCGATGATGCACTTGCCGTCAGGGTCGCGATAATTGTTCGGACCTGCGTGACCTGCAACGATGACCCCGCGTTTGTGGTCAATGTAGAAGGGCTCGATGAAGTTTGCATTCCTGCCTGAAAGCATCTGCAGGATGTAGGTTGCAAGTCCGCCTCCTATATCTCCTTCGGGAACCGTTACCATCGGAAGGTCGGCTCTTGTCGGGGCAAAGCCGGGACGAAGACCGACGTTTGCAAACAAAACCGTGTCGATATCGTTGAGGACGAGCAGGTCGGTCCCCTCGCGCATGGCAATCTGCTCCATCGCGTAGGTTGCCTTGACCGACGCGTCGAGCTTTGCGTAGTCGACGTTCGGATAAACCCTGTATTTTTCACAGAGCTCCTTCGACATCTTAGATACAAGAGCGTCGTCGGTTGCGTTGATTTCGTTGACGAGCTCCATTATCGACAGAAAATGAATCTCGGGTCCGATTTTCATGAAAATGTTGTACGGGTCGAGATAGGTCGCCCACATCGCCTCGTTGTAGCAGGAAAGCAGTGAGATTTTAGTTTCTCTGAGCACCGATCTTGCCTTGCAGGCTGCGGCGAACACTTTGAGTTTTGCACATACTTCGTCCAGAGTTCCGATGCAGATGTCCGTCATCGGGCGATTGAAGCGGCGGAAGGAGCCCGAAGCTTCCTGGAATCCGACGAGTGCCCCAGCTGAGAGGAAATCGACGAACTGATCTTCGTCATTCGTGTCGGTGATGGACAGGCTGTCGCGCACAACCGAAGCGAAGAACAGCGGAACCGAGAGCGGGAGCTCACGCAGGAAGTGAATCCAGGCAAAATCCTCTGCCCAGGACATAAAAATCGCAACGGCGCAGTCAACCTTATCCGCATAGAACTTGCGGGCGGCGGCCTCTGCCTCTTCCCTTTCGTAAACGGGTCCGTCGAAGACGACGTCGGCAAATTCCGCGAATTTTTTCATATAGCTTTCGGCCTCGATTGCCTTTCTCTGCTCGTAATTTCCGCGGGCAGTGCCCTCTCCGAGGGGCTTGAATCTCTTGGCTCCGATAAGGAGCAGACCGATTCTGGGTTTTCTGTCAAATTTCATACTTAAGCCTTTCTGATTATCTTATAATCGTCAATGAAATTATACATAATTATACATTTTTACAGCTTTGGGTGTCAATGCACTGCATCGGCTCTTTTTTGCACTATATGAAACTTTTTATTGACATTTTTTGCACTGTACTTTATAATTGCAGGCAAAGAAAAAAGCCCGTGAATACACCGGGCTGCAATTTGAAAGGAAAAAGGAGCATGTTTTTCCGTCTCTGTATCTCACCTCTTCCGACTGTCACCCGCGTCGGCCATATAAAATACCGTCACGGCTGGACCGAAAGCTACTGTCACGATGATAATGACCTGATTTTCGTCGTTTCAGGGGAGTTTTCCTATGATTTTGCCGACGGAACGAAGGTTTCGGTGCGCTCCGGCTGCAGTCATATCATTCCTGAAGGAACGCGCTATACCATCCGCGCCGAAGGAGACTGCGATTTTTATTTCGTTCATTTCACATCGGTGAAACCCCTGTCTGCCTGCTCTGAGCAGACGGTCTCGGACGAATTGCAGAAAATGAAACTGTCACAGACCAAGTCGCAGAACGAAGACAAATATACGGATGAGCTCCCCGTGGATATTTTCATAAACGACGTCGTTTTTCTCGGCGACCGTGCCGAGTCTCTGCGCTACAGAATTTCCCGTTGCGAAGAATTCAGACTCGGCTCGTCGCCGCTTGACAGACTGCGCCTGCAGAACTCCTTCTTCAACCTGCTCCTGACTCTTTCCTCGGTTTCATCCGAAGCCCTGACGGACAGCCGGCATCAGCCCGCTGCCCTGCTAAAAATCACGGGCTTTATCGAGGACAATTACACGATGCCGATAACGCTGTCCGGCCTGTCCGAAGAATTCGGCTTTTCGAAGCAGTACATCATGCGCCTGTTCCACGACCACCTCGGCACCACCGTCACTCACTACGTAAACTGCGTCAAGCTTCGCAAATCCCAGGATTTGCTTCGCTTCACAGGCCTTTCCATCGCCGAGGTCGCGTACTCCCTCGGCTTTTCCAGTTCGTACTACTTCTGCCGCCTCTTCAAGGCGGCCTACACCGTCCCCCCCACCGAATACCAGAAATCCTGCCGCAAAAACAGGGGATAAAATTTAGCCGGGGGACGTAAGTGGTGGTGAAAATTTAGCCGGGGGACGTAAGTGGTGGTGAAATTTTTCACCACCACTTACGTCCCCCGGCTAAATTTTCACCACCACTTACGTCCCCTGGCTAAATTTTCACTGTATCTTCACACCGGCGATTGAGTAGAACATATTGAGCCAGGTGTAGCTGTTTGCCATCATAACGTTGACGGTGATGAGAACGTCGTCAAATTTGTATGAGGAAAGCTGGTTCTGAATGGTCTGTGAGAAGGAGTACGAATAATAGCGCGGGTCAACGGCTACGATATTTTCGTAGTGTTCGCAGAGGTAGGGCACAAGAGCACTGCCGTAGGAGTCCTTGAGCACGAGAATGCTCTTTCCGCTGCCTCCGTTTGCCTTTGAGTTGGCAGGGACGTTAATCGTGACCATCGGGCGGTCACCGGAAAGAAGAGCGTTGTATGATTTGAAAATGCCGGAAATGATGCAGGTGCTGTAGGTTGCAGTGGTCGAACCGACCGATTTTGCGTCCGTCGGAGTGTACGTGATGGTCATTTTGTGGTCTTTCGTCGGATAATAGAAGGTCAGCGTATCCATCGTGACCGAATAATCCTTGAGATAGCTTGCGTACGAGCCGGAATAATCCGTTCTTATCGTTTTTGATGAAAACTGAGACAGCGCAGTCGGCGTAAAGCCGCGCGTTTCGGCGAATTTCGTATAGGCGTAGTATGCTCCGAGCGGAGTCCAGTGGTGGTCGGTTCTGAAATACAGATACTCGGACCTGTGCTGCTTCATCGTGCCGGAAACGTCTACGAAATTTACCGACGGGTCAAAATTCTTTGCCATATCCGCAAAAATCAGCGTCTGGTCGCGTCCGGCCTTCGGAACCTTTGCCGTGTCGAGCATCAGAACCGCGTGCGGCGTTGGCAGGAAAGAAACGGTCGCGCCCGGGAATACCGCAGCGTAATAACGGCAGAGTGTGGAATAATCCGCAGAAACCTCGTTGAGAGACGTGCCGCTGTAGTTGATTCTCTGGTAAATCGCGTCTCCGTAAATGAAAATGCTGCCGGTCAGTTCCTGAACTATATCCTGCTTAACTGTTTTCTTCGTAATTTTAATGGTGCAGGAGTCCGAAAGTCCACCCACTTCAGCCTTTACCGTAACGTTTCCTTCCTTCAGGGCAAGCAGCGTTGCGGTTTTTCCGTTTCCGCTGAGTGTGAGCAGGGAGGAGTCCGAAACCGTCCACCTGACGGCTTCCTCGGTTCCGTTGCCGGAGGTCACAAGCGCTGCCGTCAGCATAAGCATACTGTCGGCTTCGAGTTCGGCGGAGTTCTGCGACAGCTTCAGTGAAATATAGCGGAAGGGCTCTTCCGTCGTTACCTCGGGTGCAGTGGTTTGCTCCGACTGAGTATCGACAGCACTCGTTTCCGGTGATTGAGTGTCATCCGGGTATGCGTGGCTTTCCGCGGTCCCGCTTGTGATTTCTTCCGTTACAGCCGATGTTTCGGGAGAGGCTTCTGTCGTGATAAGCGGAATCGTTATGTCCGCGTAAACCGAGCGGTCAACCGTGGTTTCCTCCCCGGTCTCGGCCGAGGGATTGTCGATAACGACGTAGCTCTGCCCATCCATTTTGTATTCAAAGCCGTGCAGAGCCTGAAATTTTGACGAAAGTTTTACCATCGTCTCTCTTTGCCAGAAGGTGTCGGAAACCCAGTCCGAAATGCCGGAAAAGTAGCTTCCGTCCGCAAGTGCGCTGAAAGAGAAGTCAGGGAACCGGGCCAGCTCGCGCTTTTCGGCCTGTGACACCGTCGGCCTGTCAAACTGAAACAGGTTCAGCGCTGCAATCGCGAAAAACAGAACGGCAACCGAACACAGGCAGATGCGGTTGGCGATTCTGCCGGGGGTATGGTTCTTGCGGCGCTCCGGTTTATTTGAGTTTGGATTTTGATTTGAATTCATACTGTCGGCCTCCTTCCGTTAAAACCTGAAATACAGGAAGGGACTGTAGGTCTGAGCGACCATAACCGTGGTGGCAAGACCCAGAAAAATGATTGAAACCGCGGTTTTTATGACGCGGTCTGCGGCAGGAGTTATTCCGCATTCGCGAACCGCCATGGAATAAAGCTTCGGAACCGTCGGGACCGAGAGCACCAGAGCTGCAAGCAGGAGCCACAGGTTCTGGCAGATTATTGCGTTTACGTCGGTCGTTGTAAAGCCACAGACTCCGGCTCCGAAGAGACTGCCGAGATTTGAAAGCGTATTGTCTTCAAAGAAGAACAGAGCCATTCCGAAAAAGGTCGCGACAATGAAAATTCCGTGTGAGAAAAAGCTTTCGGCAATTTTCGGAAGCTTTTTTCTGAAATCGTCGAGGAAAACCATGTCCGCGGCGAGCCAGAGATAATAGTAGATGCCCCAGAGGACGAAATTCCATGAGGCTCCGTGCCAGATTCCGGTGGCGAGCCAGACGACAAGCAGGGCTATCAGGTTGGGGAGATAGCGCGCAAGCTTGCGCTTTTTCTTTTTCATCAGGCTGCGCGCGAGTTTTTTAAGGCCCGTGGAGTTCAGAACCGGATAAAACAGATAATCCTTAAACCAGGTTCCGAGTGTGATGTGCCAGCGTCTCCAGTATTCCGTGATGCTTTTGGACGCGAAGGGATAGTTGAAGTTCTCGGGGAAGTCGAAGCCGAAGAGCTTTCCAAGTCCTATAGCCATATCGCTGTATCCCGAAAAGTCGAAATAAAGCTGCAATGTGTAGAAAATTACCTTCATCCACTGACCGAGAAGGAAGGTTCCTTCTTCAACGTTGCCGAGTGAGTTCACGACCGCGTCGCAGCTGTCGGCAATGAGCACCTTCTTGGCAAGACCGAGAGCAAAGCGGAAAATTCCGTCGTTAATCTGATTTATTGACCAGGAACGGTTTTCAAGCTGCTCCTCGATGTCCTGATAGCGGACGATGGGACCGGCTATCAGCTGGGGGAAGAAGGAGACGTACAGAAGAAGTTTAACGTATGATTTCTGGACTTTGACCGTGCCGCGGTAGGCGTCGATGACGTAGGACATCGACTGGAAGGTGAAAAAACTGATTCCGATTGGCATACCGAGGCTGATTCCCTTAAGGGAAAGCCCGGTCAGAGCGTTGATGTTTTCGCATATGAAGTTCGTGTACTTGAAGAAAACGAGACCGGAGAGGTTTACGGCCACGGCAAGACACAGAAGCAGTTTCTTTGAGAGTGGCTGCTCGCTCTCACCGTCTCCCGCGCAGGCTTTTCCGAGATAATAGTTCGCAAGAACCAGACCTATCATCAGGAAAACGTAAACAGGTTCCCCGAAGGCGTAGAAATAGAGCGAGAAAACAGTCAGAACGATGAGCTGTATTCCCGGATTCTTATAAAAAATCCAGTAAATTGCCAGTAAAACCGGCAGAAATACGTAGAGAAAGTTTGGTGTCGAAAAAAGCATATCGTGCTCCCGGCAGCTGTGATTGGTTTTGGAAGGAGTTCAAAAAGAGCTTATTTCTTTGCTCTCTGAGCTATGATGTCTATCATTTCGCCGACGTTTTTCATTCCGACGATTTCCTTCATCATAAATTTGAAGCCGAAGGCCTCTTCGATTTCGCCGATCAGGGTTACGTGGGTGAGGGAGTCCCAGCCGTCAACGTCATTCGAGGTTGTGGCGCGGGTGATTTTAATGGAATCATCATCAAAAACGAAGGCGAAAATCTCATTGAGACGGTCAATTATTTCTTTTTCCTGAAGCATGGTCTTATTATTCCTTATTTTAATAGTATTTTTTACAGCAAATTACGGCGGCTCAGAACAAGGCCGGCTGAAGCGGCATTTTTACATATTTATACTCTGAACCTGCTCAATACCATCCGATAAACGTTTCGTTTTTCACAAACGAAGCAACGTCTGCCTCAAAGCGTCCGTTTCCGAGGTCGGTAAAGCCGAGTTTTGAGTAAATATTGCTTACCATCGCATTCTTCGACGTGGGAATGTACTCACCTATGACTTTTTTATAGCCTGCCCGGCGCGCGGCAGATATCATTGCATTTACGATGAATTCCTCCATTGTGCGCTTGAGAACGCGGCAGCTCATAAACCAGGATTCAACGAACAAGCTTTCTTCGTCGCAGGGATGCATAATAAATGCACTTATGAGCCCACTGTCGCCGAAGCTGTCGTGCAGGACAAAATAACGGGTTATGTAAGCACTGTCTCTTGCAATTCTTTCAATATCTGCCTCGGTGTAGCGGACGGTCCTCAGATTAAACTGATTTGAACGCTGTGAAAGCTGGGCAATTCGCGGATACCAGAACGAAGAAAAACTGTCACATTCCGCGTGCATATCAAGGCTTCTGAGAAAGTCTTCATACGTACTGCTGTCTTTCTCTGCCTGTCTTCTTCCCGCCTCGGCTCTGTACAAAAGTGTTCTGCCCGCATCCTCCGGAGTATACGAAACCGCTTCAAATAAATTTTCGCGGCGCAGGAAATTCACATATTCGGCAGGGTCCTCGGGCATTTCGGGAACCGTGATTTCCGGAATGGCAGCTCTGACCGCTGCGCGCTCAAACGGAGAATTATCAATGAAAACAAGCGAATCCATACCGATGTTGAGATTGCTTTGTATATATCTGATATTTTCGGCTTTCGGCTTCCAGTTTGCAACGAAAAGCGCAAAATCCTCGAGCCTGAGTATCATATCGGGATGCTTGAGGAATGGCTCCTTTGCCTTATCCTCATAATTTTTCGAACAGACGGCAAGCAGTATGCCTCGGTTTTTGAGCTCCTTCATATAAGTCTGAATAGCAGAGAAGGCGTAGCCTGTTCCGAGTTCACCGATTTGTATTCCTTCCATTCCGTCTTCTGAAACGGTTCCGCCCCACAGAGTGTCATCAAGGTCAAGAATTATGCATTTTACGGATTTTCCTTTTAAGGCAAGTATGATGTTCACCACTGCCTCAGCTGCCTGAGGAATATATTCTGTGGAAAAAGGCAGCTTTGCCATACCGTATACTATCGGGCTTTTTACTGTCATATAGCCCATTTCAGAAGCCAAAAACGAAAAATCAACAGGATACACGTTGTTTCCGGCAGCGGCGCCTTCGGAAATCAGCATATTGAGACGTCTGAGCTGATAAATGAAAGAGCCCGGCAGGCGGCAGGCAAAGCTTCCGAAAACGCGGTCATCGTATTCGCAGAACAGGGATTGAATTATGACGGACTTGGTTTTTCCGGCAAGTGTATTCCACCGTCTGCTGATTAACCCGTATTCGTTTTGGGCAAAATTCACCCGTTCATCGGCACGGGTAGAGAGGTATCTTGAATACAGCTTTTCCGTGCACATCATAATGAAAACGCCGTCAGGAGCGAAGCTGTACAGTTCACTCGAACTGTCATCAATCTGTGCGGAAATCTGGTCATAGTCGGCATCGAAGATTTCAATATTGACATCGTGGATAATGCCTGTTCCTCTTATTGCCTGCGACAGATGCTGTGTGGAACAGTCACCGACAACTGCAAGACGGTATACCGGCAATTCTTCTGCCGGATTCCTCTTTGCAAGTTTTGAAAGAACGGCCATTGAATTTCTGTTCATTGCTGTGCTCCTTTATTTTTTATCTATATATTATATATTATTTTTATCAGTCAGTCAAGGATTTTGAAAGATGATATGGGGGGGGTAAATCGACCTGACACAAATTTTGCGGCACTTGTCAAAAAACAGCAAATATGCTATAATATTATGAATATTTATTTTGGAGAGGTGTACCATGCCGTTGCTTGATTACAAACCTTATGACAAAGAGTTCTATGAAACTGAACTCAAACCCTATCTGCCCAAGAAATTCATTGACTGCCATACTCACGTATGGATTCCCGAGATAAAGAATCAGGACTCATACCTTGTCGGCAAAGCCGGAAACAGCTGGCCGGGAATGGTTGCAAAGGATAACTCCGTCGAAGACCTGATTGAGACCAACAGGGAACTTTTCCCCGATAACGAGGTTATCTCCTGCCTTTATTCTCAGGTAAGCCGCAACGTTATCATCGAAAAGGCCAACCCCTACGTTGCAAAGAAGGCCGTCGAATACAATTTCCCGGCTCTCTACGTTGCTCACCCGTCTGTTTCCGCCGACGTTATCGAAAAAGACATCCTTGCAAATCCCTGTTTCAAGGGCATCAAGGTTTACCTGAACTATGCTCCCGATTACATCCCGAACGATGAAATCAGAATTTTCGACTTCCTCACTCCCGAGCACCTTGCAATGTGCGACAAGCACGGCTGGGTAGTACAGCTGCACATCGCCCGTTCCAAGAGACTTGCCGACCCCGTAAACTACTACCAGATCCGTGAAATCGAAGAGAAGTATCCGAACCTTCAGCTCATCATTGCTCACCTCGGCCGCGCTTATGCCGACGAGGACGTCGGTGATGCTCTCGATTATCTTAAGGGTCTGAAGAAGACCATGTGGGACTTCACCGCCAACACCAACCAGCAGGTTATGGAGCGCGTTCTCGAAACCTACGGTCCCGAAAGATTTATGTACGGCTCCGACTTCCCGATTTTCAGAATGAAGGCACGCCGCGTCGTCGAAAACGCCTTCTACATCAATGAGATTCCGAAAGGCTCTCTCGGCCCATCTGAAATCGTTCTCAAGGACAAGCACATGAGAGAAATCGAATATCCCGAAGCAGAAAAAATCACCTTCTTCATTTACGAAGAGATGGCTTCCGCAATCCGTGCTCTCAAGAAGCTCGGCTACGGTCAGAAGGAACTCGACCTTGCGTTCTACGGCAACTCCGCCAGAATTTTCGGCATAAAATAATTTTTTCGCATATTGTGCGCATAAAAGGAGGACAACAGCTTATGGACAGAACAGAAAAACAGACCGCCCTCGATGAACTGCGCAAAAAATGCGAGCTGTGTCACTCCTGCCCCCTCGGAGACAGCCGGACAAATCTCGTATTCGGCGTCGGAAACCCCGACGCGGAGCTTATGTTTGTCGGTGAAGCTCCCGGTGAGCAGGAGGACCTCTCGGGCACCCCGTTCGTCGGACGTGCCGGTCAGCTGCTTGACAGGTATCTGTATGCAGTTGACATTAAGCGTGAGGACGTATATATTGCCAACATTCTCAAATGCCGTCCTCCGAAAAACCGAGACCCTCTGCCTGCAGAGGAAGATGCCTGTATGGACTTCCTTCGCGAGCAGGTTCGCATCATCCGGCCGAAGGTAATAGTATGCCTCGGACGTATAGCTGCCATGAGACTGATTTCGCCTGATTACAGGATAACTCAGCAGCATGGCGAGTGGGTTGAAAAGGGAAGCTTTTCAATGACAGCCGTTTTCCACCCTGCGGCACTTCTGCGCGATCCTCGCAGAAAAGAAGATATGCTGGCCGATATGAAGGCCATAGCCGAAAAACTCAGAAACACCTGAAGTCAACAGATGACGTTTCATCTGTATATTCATAGCAATTAATGCAACATCGTTATACTCTAAACTGAGACTGATATTGGGGGATTTACTTTTTATGATTAAGTACATAGATCAACTCGAAGAGAACTTCAAAGCATTTCCGAACAGAATTGCCGTCAGGTCCGAAGAAAACAGACGCGGTCTTTCGTACGGCGAACTTGATTTGCTATCTGCAAAGGTTTATTCATTTTTATATAAAAACGGAATCGGAAAAGAAAAAATGGTTCTGATTGCTTTGCCGAGAGGTCAGAAAATCATTACTGCGCTTATCGGAGTTCTCAAGGCCGGTGCCGCGTTCACAATCGTTGAGGACACTTATCCCGCTGAGAGAATTGAATTCATCAGGAAGGACTGCAGCTGCTCTCTGCTCATAGATTCTGAGGTCTATGAGGATATGATGCAGTGTGATCCGATGATGGGACACGCGAAAACAGCAGAGCATGACGCCTGCTTTGCCGTATATACCTCGGGAAGCACCGGAAATCCAAAGGGAGTACTTCACGAATACGGAAAAATCGAGAATTTACTTGAAGAAATAGTTTTCTATACGAAGCCTGTGAGCATTGGATGCAAATTTGCGATTATTTCCCCATTCCATTATATCGTATCTCTGTTTCAGCTTTTCTATTCTTTTTATTATGGAAAATGCCTGTGGATAATTGCCATTGATACGGCAAAGAATCCCGCAAAATTTATCCATCTTATGAACGACGAGAAAATTGAAGAGACTTTTCTCGCACCTTCTTTCCTGAAATTTTACAGGAACCAGGTAAAATCTCTCACGAACGTCTTTACGGGCGGAGAACCCTGTACTGACCTTTATTTTGAAAATCTGAATATTATCAATTCTTATGCCTCATCCGAGGCCGGTATGATGACCACCTTCAGGCTGGATAAGAAATATGCAAAACCTCCCGTAGGAACCAATCACATAGGAGCCCGAATGTATATAGCCGGTGATAACGGTGAAGAACTGGAAAAGGGCGAAACCGGAGAGATATATTTCCAGTGTGATTTTACCCGAGGTTATATAAATCTGCCCGAGAAGAACAGAATAGCGTTCGTTGACGGTATGTATCATACCGGGGATATCGGATTTATAAACGAAAACGGTGTTATTGTCGCTGTCGGACGCAAGGACGAGATGATAAAAATCGACGGAAACAGAATTGAACCTGCAGAAATTGAAGCTGCGATAAGGAAAACCATCGGAATTTCAAATGTCGTCGCCAAAGGCTTTTCCGAGGGCAGCAGAGCGTATATCTGCGTATATCTGCTTCAGAATGAGCTGAAAGGAGCCTATCTGCTTGACAAATCAGGTAAGTTTATCTTTTCTGCCAATGAAATGAAGAAAAAACTTTCTTCCGTTCTGCCGTCGTATATGATTCCGACATACTATCTCGTTCTGTCGAGCTTCCCGATGTTCGGAAACGGAAAAATCAAGAAGAAAGACCTGCGGGCTCCGCGTACGGAAAACTTCCTGTGTGAATATGTTGCTCCGCGAAATGAAAAAGAGAAATATTTCTGCGACCTTTTTGCGAAGTGCCTCGATCTTGAGCGAGTCGGAATCAAGGATGACTTTTATCAGATAGGCGGGGATTCAGGAGCATCAATCCGGCTTGTCGGACTCAGCGATGTATACGCTTTCAACGTGAGCCAGGTCTATGACTGCCGGACTCCCGAAAAACTTGCGGAGCTGCTGCTTGAGACTCAGACATCCGACCGTAAGGAATCGAATGAACGCAACCGCAGGGCAATGACCCTCGCATTCCCTCTGCTGCCCGAAATGACAGATGTTCTTGAATACAATAAAAGAATGCCCAATTCCACGATGTGGAATCTGCCGATTTTTCTCACACTCAAAGAACACATTGACGTAAACAGACTGGCAGCTGCTTTTGACAGGGTGTTCAGACACCATCCGGCTTTCTGCACTCAGATTGATTTCAATGAAAATTACGAGCCGCTCCAGATGTACAGACCCGAGTCATATGAAAATATACAGATAGAAAGAATCAGCGAAGCACAGCTCGAAGAATTGAAGCCGAAGCTGGCACAGCCCTTTACCGTCAGAAATACGCGGTTTTTCCGCAGCAATATATTCGTTACGGAAAAGGCTTCGTATCTGTTCTTTGACATCCATCACATCATTACCGACGGTTATTCACTCAATCTGGTCCTTGGACAGATTGAGGAGTGCTATAACAACCCTGAATCCGACCTTCCTGATGATTATTATTATCTGCTGCTCGATCAGAATACGGATTGCGCACCAAAGAACGATTGCAGCGGTGCCGGGCAGTATTTTGTAAATTATCTGGAAAAACTGAAAAGCAAGACTTATTCCATTCTTCCCGCAACGGATTTTGACAGTATATTATGGGAATACGGCTGCTTTGAGCATCGTCTGTCAAAATCAAAGCAGGATTTTGCGTGCAGCGAAGCCGGAAGATACGTGGGTGAGAACAAATTATTCATTGCGGCTCTTTCTATGGCAATTGCGGCGTACAACCAAACGGAGTATTCAGCTCTTCAGTGGATATATAACGGACGTGACTCCGCTGAATCTCTGAGTTCAGCCGGCCTGCTTCTGAAATCACTTCAGATTTTTTCACTTTCCGATAAGGATGAAACGGTTGAAAAGTATCTGACTGATATCAGTTCTCAGGTCGAATACACGATTGCCCATAACAACGTAAAAATCAGCAGCGTAATCGGTAACGAACTTGAGGACACGGTGTTCTTTATGTATCAGAACGATCTTTACAATCCTGAGAAATTCGACTACGTTGAAAAAGCCGAAAAGTTGAGTCAGCAATTCCCGGCATCCGATTCATTTATGGAAGTTGAAATTGTTGACAACGGGAACTCCGATGATTTCGTCTGCACGATAAAGTATTCAGCCAGTCATTTCAAAGCTTCTTCGATTGAAAGACTGTTCGGAATCTTTGACAGAACGGTGACGGAGCTCATCTCCGAACCCAATCTCGATAAAACTAAACTCGGAACAATAAGCGATAAAATCAAGAATCTTTAAATAACTAACGGAAAAAACAGAGGAAAGGAGGAACCCGAGCCTTGGTCAAAAAAAGAAAGAAGCAGGAAAAAGAAACAGAAGTCGATCTTCTCGAAGCCATTGCTGCGCAAAAAGCGCTTTCCGGAGCCGGAAACCCGGAAACCGTTACAAGCGAAGACAATCCGGGCGAAAAGAAAGCCGATTCTGAAAGCGATACGTATAAAAAACAGGAAGCAACAGCCTGGCTTGACTTTTTAAGTGAGTTCCTCAACCTGGTATCCTCCGTTATTTCCGCATTCTTTGCAAACACACTCGTATGTTGGGCCGACTGCGCCACTTCTTTTGAATCTACGACCCACTGTCTGCTTGTGGGGATTGTGTCAGGCAAAATGAAAAACGAGAAAGGGCATTCATACAATTACGGTCTTGACCGACTCGAGATAATCGTTTCATTCGTATGCGATGCTCTGGCGATTCTCAGTATGATAATCGTTTTCATATCTTCAATCGTCGGGATTTTCAATCCCGAGGAGCCTGAAGATTCGCTTATCTGGTTCCTCGTTCTGAAGGCAATCAACATTTCCATCGACCTGTATTTCCTTTACAATCATTATATGCTCTTCAAAAAGCACCGTTCGATGCTCAATGAGAGTGAGCTTATCAAGAGCCGGTACAATCTCACGGTTGACTTAGCAGTAGGGGCTGTCGTCTGCATCTGCTATATTTTCAGGACGCAGATCTGGGTTCAGTATCTGTCCCCTATCGCAGGTATCGCGATGGTTCTGGTATTCACGGTCAACTATATAACCCATATCAAAACCTCGATTATGGAGCTCTCGGATTTCTCTCTTCCGGTTGAGAAACAGGATGAAATTTACGATATCGTAATTTCTCACAGAAGCGGAATTCAGAAAATCGTATCAATCAAGTGTCATCAGCTCAATAAGCGCGTTTACATTGATATCACTCTGATTCTGAAAGAAACGACGACCTACGGGGAACAGAAGCAGCTGCTCACCGAGCTGAAAAAGGAAATCAACGAACTGATTCCCGGGGCTTCGGTAAGCCTTGTTCTTACGGCATAAAGGATTCTTTGGGGATTTTTTTGCGTTTTGAAAAGAACTGATGGCTTTAAATAAGTAAAGTGCATAATAAAAGGCAGTAGTTGTGTCTGTGAAAGCCCGTTAAACGGCTTATATTGGCACTTAACTGCCTTTTATTATTTGAAATTGTTATATGATTTTACGCAAACAAGCCCGTTAATGTGCAATTATCAGTGCAAAGCATTGGAATAACTGCATAATAAAGTGTAAAAATAGCTTGACACGCTTTTTTCTTTGTTGTATAATGTTTTTGTAAAAGTATATCGATTATTCTGACTTGTTACGAAAAACAGAATTTTTATCAAAAGAGGGAATAAAACAATGAAAAAAACGCTTGCAATCATTTTAGCCGTTCTGACATTATGTCTGACACTGTCGGCTGTTTCATGCGGCAATACAGGGTCAGCGGAAGTCAGCACCGAAGCCGTCTCAACAACTGCGGTTCTTGAAGAAGTGTCTACTGAAGCGGTTGAAACCGAACCGCAATTCACAATTATCGACTGCAAGGGTGAGGATTTCACAATCTATATGCGCAACAGTACGGCAACCTCCTATGCGTCTCTGTATATCAACGGCGAGGACAACGGCGACATTATGGACTCCGCCGCTTTCAAGAGAAATGCGATTGTTGAAGATAAATTCAATCTGAATTTCAAAACGATTGAGGTTTCAGCCCCTCAGGATACGGTTCTTGTTGATATTCAGTCCGGAAACGTTACCTACGATCTTATACTCGGTCAGAGAAACGGTGTGGCAAAAAAAGCTGCGACAGGCGCACTGTTCGATTTTAACGAACTCGGCCTTGATTTCAACAATCCCTGGTGGGATATAAACTGCTACAATGGATATCAGATATCGGGGCACAACTACGTTATGACCAACGATATTTCCGTCGGCCGTTTCACGGGAGCTCAGTTTTTCTACTTTAATAAGGAGCTTGTCAAACAGTACAATCTGACAGACCCCTATGAACTTGTAAAATCAAATCAGTGGACACTTGACAATTATCTGGCAATGGTCAAGAGCGTATCCGATGTCAGAGCGGACGGCAGTATCGGAACCTACGGTATGCTTTCCCTCGGCGGTCAGTATAACGGAAACCACATTCATATGCTCGGCGGCTGCGGGGTAAAATACACAACGCTTGATGCCGACGGAACGGTTGTTCTTCAGGTCAGCGAGCAGATTGAAAAAATCGATACGATTTTTAACAAGATAAAGGCTGTATTCGGTGATCCGAATTACGTAATCAACTATACGACTGCGGATTCAATGGATCCTGACGCCGCCGGAAACTATGCAAACATCTATATGCACGGCAGAGCTCTGTTTGCAGCCGGCCACTTCCTGTTCTTCCAGGGGGGTATGGGTGTTTCAGCGGAGCTGACAGATATGCAGGATGACTACGGTGTCGTTCCCAACCCGAAATATGACAGTGACCAGAAAAACTATTATCACAAGGTAGATATGTATTCTGTCATTTTTGCAATTCCGAATGCACCCGATCAGGTGGATATGAACAGACTTGCAGCAGTAACGGATTATATGGCCTATCAGTCAATGAAGACCGTTATTCCTGCATATTATGAAATAACAATCAAGACAAAGAGAGTTTCAGACCCGACTGCTTCCGAAATGATTGATATCGTCAGAGCCAATATCCTGTATGAAATGTCGGATATTTTCGGTATCGGTGTCAGCGGTAATCTGGATTCCGGATATACGATCAATTCCGTTTCAAGCATCTGGAAGAGCGCAGAGAAGAGCGTAAAGCAGAAGCTTGCGGATCTTACAAAGAGTATTGAAGCTTTGGAATAATGAAAATCAGTAAACTGTTATTCGTTTCCGCGGTACTTGCAGCGTCTGTGCTGTGCCTCGTTTCCTGTGAAAAAGGTACGTCTGAACAGACGGCAGAGTCTGAAAAAACGCTTGATGAAGTTTCAAGTGAATATATTACATCGGCGATTGAAGATACAACCGGCGAATTTATCACAACGGCACTTGAAGTAACGACGGAAGCACAAACCGTGAAAGAAGAAAAAGTGGGACATGCTTTGACTTATAAAGTTTATCACAAAACCTGCTATAACGCTGCTCTTGACTGGAACAGACAGCAGCAGCAAATTGAGGGTACATCCGACTACGCCTGGTGGAACATCACCGGCTGTCAGAAGATGAAAATCAATTTCCTGAACGTTTTCCCGAATTACCGTCTGAACGGAACGAGCATAACGGGAGCCTCCCTTATGGGAGACAACCAGAAGGATATCGTTCAGTATACTGCTCCTGCACTTGAGGCGTCTCATAAGTCGGGAATTACTATGGTCACAAGCCTTCCGATGTGCCTGCTCAGAACCGCAGCATACGAGCAGTTCAAAATTGACTGGAAACAGTATTCGTCGGTTAAAGCCAACGGTGACTATTCGATGAGTGCGGACGGAGCAACCGCCTATGCCTGCATCAACAATCCGCTGTTTCAACAACAGGTGCGCAAAGCAACGCTCGTTGCAGCCGAAGGCGGATTTGACGGAATGTTCTACGATGCCAATCCCTATGCCTACGGTGTGAAATTCAACTGCTGCTGCAAATACTGCCGTGAGGAATGGGCTGCATATTCAAAAGAGAAGACCGGCGCCGAAATTCCGATTCTCACGACAGAGCCGAATCTGTCAAAAGAAAACGAGCGTCTGTTCTGGCAGTGGAGACTTGACAATTACATAGATTTCGTTCTTGACGTTCAGAAGGAGTGCCAAAAAATCAACCCCGATTTTTCCGTATGGCCGAATCTCGGAATCAACGGAACGACTCAGTGCTATTACACTCTCAAGGGAATGCAGGACCTTATGTGCGAATACGGGACCAATACCGTCGTTGAGCCGGGACACGACAGCACTCTGTATTTCTTCAGACAGTACGAAGCGGAAAATCCCGAAAAGCAGCTGATGACTCAGTTTAACGCCATTTCAAGTCAGGCAAGTCCCGATTACAAGTGGTACACCGCTTACGTTGAAGCCATTGCAGGAAACGGAGCACTTATGGTTCCGACCTCCACGAAGGGAACGCTTACCTTCTTTAACGTAATAGACGCCTGCAACACGATCAAGGAAAACGACCCGGAAGCGTTTACTGACAGCGCCTCAGCCGCAAACGTGGCAGTTTTGTACTCCTGGCAGAACATAAACGCGTTCACACTCAAGAGCACGGGGACGCTCAGCTTTGCATATAATCCGTCGAGAAAGGTTGCCGGAGCCCTTTCGGGCGTCGGAATTCCTTACGATTACATAATTGCAGAGAAGAATCCGACACTTGAGGATCTTTATAAATACTCAAGCATCATTATTCCGGATCAGTACATCATTGAAAAAGACTTTGAAGCCGTGCTTACAGAGTACTTAAACGCCGGCGGACAGGTCCTGATTCTCGGTTCTGCTTTCGGAGATTACTATACTGAGACATACGCTGTCAAATACGCCAAACGCGGTTACAGCATCTTTGAAAAGTGGACGGGAAAGAAGCTGGCTTCCGACGTTTCCGGTGCCGTTTTCGAGGTCGGTAAGGGCAAGGTCGAATATATCAAAAACTACGTTGCGGGGCTTTCCGACAAGGTTGCCGTTACGAATGACGTTTTCCTCAAGGCTATGGAAGACTTCAATATGTACGAGCTTGTCAGAGTGACAGAGGACATCGCGGGCAAGGTTGAAACGACGCTTCGTTCGGATGCCGACGGTTCACGCTGGTGGCTGCACCTTATCACGTACAACAGCGCAGGAGTTTATGATAACAAGCCCGTTACCGTTACAGTCACAATTCCCGAAGGGCAGACGGTTTCGGCTGTCACGGGAGTTTCCCCCACGGTTTCGGCTTCCGAGATGCAGCTTTCGTGGAAGCAGGAGGACGATAAGCTGACAATCAGCGCGGTCATCGGCCTGTGGACAATGATAAGGATAGATAAAAAATGAAATCTTTTCTGCATTGCGGATTTTTCGCAACGCGGAATCATTATAATCAAGGAGAAAAACTATGAAAAGAACAATTTCCCTCGCTCTCGCACTTATCATGGCGCTTTCCCTCTGCTTCGTTTTCGTATCAGCGGCTGACGTTCCCGCCGAATACACTCGTCTTGAATACATCGAGACAAACGGAAAGCAGTACATTGACACAGGCTTCGTCGTCTCTGCCGACAGAAGACTTGACGTTGATTTCCAGGTCGTTGACCCCGTTCTTACAGGCACAGGCGGAAGCGCCGGTGTTGCCGGAGCTTATCTTACAGGCGGAACCAAGGGTGGCCGTTTCCAGATCGCCTATTCAAGAACCAAGGATTATATCACTATGGGTGTCGGCAACCTGATGGTAAACAGCCCCGATATCATTCCGAAGGACACAAACAGAC
>DCGL01000147.1 GCA_002314565.1 Clostridiales bacterium UBA1779 | reverse complement strand
CCTCGGCTCAGAATCTTTAAGCAGAAAATATGTATTTACCCTCCGAGGCCTTTTTTGACCTCCTCGAATCTCCTACAATTATTTTACACCAAGACGAAAATGCCCGTGTTTTCATATATTTCAGCCCATTTTCATGTTTCACGTGAAACATTTCACTGTAACATTACCATATCCTGCAATGATCACTTTCTTATTATTACCATCCCAATTCAAACCACAGCCGATTTTTATGTATAAAAATCAACGAAATTGTCATTGTTTTCATATGTTTTACTGTTTTCTATGTTTCACGTGAAACATTTTACTATTACATTACCATATCCTGCAATGAGCACTTTCTTATTGTTACCATCCCAATCCAAACCGCAGCCGATTTTTGACGCCCCTAATAGATCAAAGATATTCAGCATTATCTGCGTCAACGCTTGATTTTGTCCCGGGTCCTTATGGAATATTTGCGTCACAACACCATCCCATCGCAATACGCGCAAATATTCTCCTTTTTCTGCGTAACTCGCTTTTAGCTCAAACAATACTCGAAAAAGGGGCCCCGGGACAAAATCTACGCTAAAATCGGAAGGGTTTGTATTGTGATGGTAACAATAAGAATTGATAATAGGGTTGATTAAATAATATCCGTGATGTATTTTGTTGATCCAAAGATGTGGAAAAGAGTTAAAAGAACTATTTCGGCTTGAAAAATATAACATTAACCATGTTTCACGTGAAACATTGCTGTATATACAGCATTCCTAACGTGTACTTTCATATAATTCGCAAATATTCTGGATATGTATCAGATAAAATATCAATTGTTTCACGTGAAACATTATGCCCGTATAGCTTTTCTCTTAACGTTGTCCCAATGTGAACCCTTCTGTTTTTAGTGCAGATTTTGTCCCCGGGCCCCTTTTTCGAGTATTGTCTGAGCATATAGCGAGTTACGCAGAAAAAGGAGAAAAACCGTGTGAATAAGCGAATGGGTGGTGTTGTGACACGGTTTTTCCATAAGGACCGGGGACAAAATCAAACGTTGACGCATAGCTGACAATATATCTTTGATTTTTAAATCGCGTCAAAAAACAGCACGGGTTCAAATTGGGACAAGGGTAAGAGGAAAGCGCATTTTCTGCAATATCGTTACTCACTTGACAAATAAAGCGCAAAGTCTGTTGTATCTTTAGACTAATAAAACAAATAATAAGAGCCATAGTTGTAAAAAAAGCCCCGATTTTAACATCAGGGCTTTATCAATCAATTATTTAGCTTCTTTTTTCAGGTTATCGCTGTTATATTATTCAAAACAGCGGTTTTTTCTTAATCTGACCGAATGCACGCGGATATTTTTGTGAGCAAGCTGCAATCTTATCGAATATAACGATATTCCTCTCGCAAGGTTCTTCAATACCGGTGATGCAGATTTTTTCTACAGCTTCAAGCTTAACACCCAGCAGGGAAGAAGACTTTTCATACCCAGATAGCTCAACTGACGCATTATCGCCCTTCATTGCAATAAATTTACCGCCTATTCGGCAGGCGGGGACACAGAATTCAGATAAGATACCAAGATCTGCGACAGCTCTTGCCGTAACATAGTCAAAAGACTCACGCAACGGGGAAGATGGAGCAAAGAGTTCCTCTGCACGACCGTTGATTGCTTTTACGTTTGAAAGGCCGAGCAGTGATGCGGCTGTGTTAATAAAGTTGACTTTCTTTTCCGTGGCATCAATCGGGTTAAACTGAAGGTCAGAGCGAAGAATAGCTAAGGGAATTGACGGAAATCCGCCTCCTGCACCGATATCCGCGACGGTTTTGCCTGATTCAAGATACTTTGATATAGTAAGAGAGTCTGCAAAGTGCAGATATGCGGCTTTTATCGGATCTTTTATGGCAGTTAAGTTGTATTTTTCGTTTTCTGAAAGAAGAAAGTCGCAGAATTGCTGCATCTGACTGTCCTGAAGGGGAGTCAGCTCAATTCCGAGATTTTTCTTTATTGCTTCTGATATAATACTCATTTGTTCACATTTTGTTCATATATTTGAATAGGAAGCAGTTTACTTAAGTCCGAGACGGATAAGCAGAACCGAGATGTCCGCCGGGCTTACACCGCTTATTCTCGATGCCTGCCCGAGAGTTACAGGACGGATTGCGGACAGTTTCTGTGCTGCTTCAATGCGAAGGCCGCGGATTGACTTGTAATCAATGTCTTCCGGCATAGTTACGGTTTCAAGTCGTTCCTGACGGCGTACCTCTGCAAGCTGACGCTTGAGATATCCTTCGTACTTTATGTCATATTCTGCGGTGATAATTACTGAATAGGGAAGATCAGGGCGGTCGGTGTCTATCTGTGCGAGCACTTCATAATCAAGCTGAGGGCGGCGAAGCAGGTCGGCAAGGGTGAAGCCGGCCTTTTCGGGCATTTCGTGAGCCGAAAGAAAGGCACGAAGGGAAGCGGCTTCAGGAATTGTGCGTTCAAGTCGTTCCTTTTCGGCTTCGATTGCCGCGCGTCGTGTTTCGAATGCTGCCCATCGGGCATCGTCGATAAGCCCGACACGGCGACCGATGGGGGTCAGGCGCTCGTCGGCATTATCCTGACGAAGAAGAAGGCGATATTCGGATCTGGCAGTCATCATACGGTAGGGTTCGTTGGTCCCCTTGGTTACAAGATCGTCAATGAGAGTGCCAATATAGCCGTCGGAACGGCGAAGAATTACCTGTTCGCGTCCGAGAACCTTCATTGCGGCGTTGATACCTGCAATAAGTCCCTGTGATGCGGCCTCCTCATAACCCGAAGTGCCGTTAAACTGACCGGCGCCGAACAAACCGTCAACTTTTTTGTGTTCAAGAGTGGGATAGAGTTCAAGAGGATCGACGCAATCGTATTCAATGGCGTATGCATAGCGTGAAATGACCGCGTTTTTCATACCGGGAAGCGTGCGAAGCATAGCGTCCTGAACGTCGGGGGGAAGGGAAGTGGAAAATCCCTGCAGATACATCTCCTCGGTGTTCTCACCGAGGGGTTCGAGGAAGAGCTGATGGCGCTCCTTATCCGCAAAACGGACTATTTTATCCTCGATTGAGGGACAGTAACGGGGACCGACACCGTGAATCATACCGGAATACATTGCGGAGCGCTTTATGTTCTCCTTTATGATACGGTGAGTTTCGGCATTGGTGTATACGATATGGCAGGAAATCTGATCGATTTCATTGAGCTTCTTTTCGTCGGTGAGGACGGAGTAGGGAACAATGTGCTCTTCGCCGGGCTGTTCTTCAAGCTCTGAAAAATCAATTGAAGAACGCAGAATGCGCTGAGGCGTGCCGGTTTTGAAACGGCGAAGTCCCAGGCCTGCTTCCGAAAGGGAGGCCGACAGCTGTGATGCGGGGATAAAACCGTCCGGACCTGCGGCATAAGTGTGATTTCCGACAAAAATGCGGCTGTCAAGATAGGTTCCGGTGCAGATTATGGCACAGTCGCATTCCCAGACCTCACCGATTGAGGTTTCAACAGCCGTTACGCGGCGGCGGTCCGTACCCGGCACGGCTTCCGTGTGAAGGGCAGTGATTTCCGCCTGGAGAGGATGAAGGTGAGGCGTCGTTTCGACGGTGTGCTTCATAAGCTCCTGATAACGGCGGCGATCCGCCTGAATTCTCTTCGAATGAACTGCAGCGCCCTTTCCGAGATTGAGCGTGCGCGACTGAAGTGTGACCTTATCCGCCGCGCGTCCCATTTCCCCGCCGAGAGCATCAATTTCATATACAAGATGTCCCTTTGCAGTGCCTCCTATTGAAGGATTGCAGGGCATATTCGATACTGCATCAAGAGAAATTGTGAATAAGACCGTGTCAAGACCGAGTCTTGCCGATGCAAGAGCCGCTTCAACACCGGCATGACCGGCGCCGACAACGGCAATCTGTGTTCTGTGTGTCATTTATCTGCCTTTTTCAGAGCTCCTATGGAAGCGGCATAGGCTGCCGCCGCCTGCTCGGTTTTGTTTTCTCCGAACTTGTAATAAATTTTGTTTTTGATATCATCCGGTAAGTACTGCTGTTTTACGTAATGTCCCGGATAATCGTGCGGATACTTGTATCCTTTGAAAAGCGGGCTGCGAAGAGGTTCAGGTGGAATCATTCCAAGACCCGCCTCAATATCTGCCATTGCAGCCATTGATGATATTTCTGCCGAATTGGATTTCGGAGCAGTGGCAAGCACAATTACGGCATTTGTCAGCGGAAGTCGCGCTTCGGGAAGCCCCAGTTCCATTGCCGATTCACAACAGGCGCGAGTGATAACAGCGGCGAGAGGATAAGCCGGGCCTACGTCTTCCGATGCCATAACCTGAAGACGGCGGCAGGCGGCGATAAGTTCACCGGCTGAAAGCAGCTTGCAGAGATAGAAAACCGCGGCATCCGGGTCCGAACCGCGGACGGATTTCTGAAGTGCTGACATCAGATCGTAATGCGAATCGTCCGAATAGTTGCGGACTCCGCTGTCAAAAGCCAGAACGTCTTCTTCCGTTATTTCATTTCCGGAGTTGTGATATGCGTTGTCAAAGAGAAGAATTGCATGGCGGACGTCACCGCCTGCGGCTTCTGCGATTTTCAGAAGAATACCGTCAGAAGCGTACTTTGTCAGATTGCTTTCTCGGTTGAGATAATCAAGGGCGCGGCGCAGCGCAAGTACAATGTCGGATTTATCGACCGACTTGAACTGAAAGAGTGTGGATCGCGAAATCAGCGCATTGTATATATAAAAATGAGGATTTTCAGTCGTGGAGGCAACCAGAGTAACTCGTCCGTCTTCGATATATTCAAGCAGGGATTGCTGCTGCTTGCGGTTGAAATACTGAATTTCGTCTATGTAAAGAAGAATTCCCTTGCTGCCGAACATATTTCCGGTCGATGAAAGAACCTCTTTTACGTCGGAAAGGGAAGCAACAGTCGCATTGAGACGGCAGAAAGTCATATCGGAATATCCGGCAACGAGCTCCGCGGCCGTGGTCTTTCCGGTGCCGGGTGGTCCGTAGAATATCATATTCGTAATTCTGCCGCTCTCACACATACGCCTGAGAACTCCGTTCTGACCGAAAAGATGCTTCTGACCTACGATTTCGTCAAAGCTCTTCGGGCGCATAAGCTCGGCAAGAGGAGTATTGTTCATTCCGATATCTGCCTTTCTCATTAAATATAACAAAATATTATACCATTATTAGGTGGAATATGCAAGAAAAAACGATGAGAAATAGTCCGGGCAAAGGCAATAGCGTCAATTTGCTCTCGGCACAATGAAAAATACGCAACAATGAGAAGTTCGCGCGCACTCGGCCGCTCCCGTAAAAATAATACAAAAAAAATGATTTTTTCTTATGATTTTTATTGACATTCATATGACTGCGTGATATAATATATACAAACCAAGAAATTTTCAAAATTAAAAGGAGTTTAAAAATGGCCTGGTTATTTCTTTCAGTATTTGCAGCCGTCATCATTTTCGTTCTCACAGGTGTTGTACCGAGGGAGAGAAGATGGCGCTTAAACGGCAAACAGTTTCTTTCATTATTCGGACTGCTTTTCATATTAGGCGGCTGCATTGCAACGGTTCCGACGGGACATACCGGAATTCTGACAACCTTCGGACGTGTCGAAGACAAGACACTTGAAGCCGGAATTCACTTCAAGTCCCCCTTCCAGGAAGTTGTTGTTATGGACAACCGTACGCAGGTTGCAAGAATTGAGCTTCCCTGCTTCTCAAGTGATATTCAGGAAGTAATAATTAACTACTCAATGAACTATCAGATTGAAAAGTCAAACGCTCAGAAAATCTACAAGGAGATCGGCACAAACTACTATAACACGGTTATGGAACCGAGAATTCAGGAAGTCGTAAAGAGCGTAATCGCCAAATACACAGCAGAAAGTCTGGTTGACAGCCGCGATGCTCTCTCAAAACAGATTACTGAAACTCTGACATCAGAGCTTGGTGCATACAACATCGTAGTGGTCAGCACATCGGTTGAAAACATCGATTTTTCGGATTCCTTTACAGATTCCGTTGAAGCAAAGGTCGTTGCTCAGCAGGCAATGCTCAAGGCCAAGACGGAGCAGGAGCAGAAAACGATGGAAAAAGAGCAGGAGGCCGCACGTCAGAAAATTGAAGCTGACGCCGCTGCTCAGGTTTCAATAATTCAGGCTACTGCCGAGAAAGAAGTTCTTCAGATTCAGGCCGATGCTGCCGAATATGCCGGTCAGAAGGATGCAGCTGTCAACAAAGCACTCAGCGAGTCCCTGACAGAAGTACTGCTCAGATACTACGAAATCAAACAATGGGATGGCGAGCTTCCCGATTATTACGTAAGCGGAGCCGAATCGGTTCTTCCGATACTCGGTTCGGTTTCAACAACAGAGGTCGGTTCATCGGCCATTTCAAAATAAGGTATTATTTACAAAAATAAAAATTCAATCGAAAAAGGAGATAAAAAAATGTTTGGTGGTCCCGGCGGTCCGAGAGGACCCAGAGGTTTCGGCGGTCCCAGAGGCGGTGGTTTCGGGGGTCCCGGCAGAGGATTCGGCGGTTTCGGAGGAGGCAGACCTCCGATGGGTGGTTTTCACGGTCCTCATCACGGTCCGCACTTCGGCGGCCCGTTCTTCGGCGGCCCGTTCCGTCCGCATCACAGACACAGCGGATGCGGCTGCGGTTGCCTGCCTTTCATGCTTCTCGCCATAGTAGCGTTTGCAGCTATTATAGCCAGCGTATTCTTTGGAATCGGTTTCATATTCTGATACAATGAAGTGGCTGTCAGAAGATGAAGTTTTCATAAGCTAAATCAAATAAAAACCGACACGCAAAGGAAGGAAAACTTCCGATGCGTGCCGATTTTTATTTGGTGACTTATTGTACAGTCTCGTTCTTCTTTTTGAGCAGTTCCTTTTCTTCGTTGAGCTGCTTTACGTTAGCATTGTGCTCCTCACGGGTCTTGGCAAGAACGACGTAATTGTCAAGGTCTGTGATGAAGAAATAATATCTTTCATCTTCAGCGGTTTCCTCAAATACGTAGTCGGGATTCAGTGCGTAATAAATTGCATTGAAGCTCGGATTGCATATGGGACCCGGAACATATCCGGGATAAACGTAACTGTTGAACGGATCGTCAAGTTCAAGGTCGGCAAGAGAGAGCTCCGTTACGCGCTCTCCGCTTGAATGGGAAAGTGTGTAAATGATTGTGGAGTCGCATTCAAGACGCGGATATTTTTCGGAATTCTTGAGACGGTTCCAGATTACGGACGAAACCTGACCGTAGTTACTCGGATAATAGGCCTCCTTCTCAATAATTGAGGCGATAATCAGAGCCTGGTCCATTGTGATTCCGCTGCTTGCACATTTCTGGCGGATGCTTGAATTGAACATATCGTTGAACCGCTTGAGCAGCTTGCGCAGATAGTAAGCTTCTTCCTGATTGCTGTAAAATTCGTAGGTATCGGGGAAGAGATAGCCTTCAAGTCTGTAATATCTGCCGGATTCCGTATCGATATCGTAGATAAACGGGAAGCTGTCGCCGAAATCGTAGTTGTTTATCGTATCTATCCAGCTTTCGGTCGTGCCGATTCCCTTGTCGACGAACAACTGAATGATTTCGTCAACCGTAAGTCCTTCGGGGATTGTCATCCTGAAGGTCGTGATTACGGTCGATTTGACAAATGAGAGAAGCAGCTCGTCATAGTTCATATTGCTGTTTACCGTATAAGTACCGGCTTCGAACTTATACGTCACTTCTTTTTCGTCAACGTTTTTCAGCTTTGCGTACAGCTTGAAGATTTTCGGATAATTTACAACTCCGGCGTCGCCGAGCAGATCTCCGATTTCGTCAGCCGTAACGTATTCCGGAATCGTAATTTCGTATTCCTTGTCCTCTTTGACAAAGGCAAACACGTCATTCACGAAAACGATCGCAAAATACGCAAGTGCCGCTGAAACAGAAACAACGAATACTATATAAATGATTGCCTTGATTATCGCGGTGACGGAGCTCCCGGTTTCAGTGAAGGTTTTTCTTCCGAAAAAATCGTCCTCCGGCTGTTCATCGAGCTCGGTTATGGCCTTTTTGTAATCTTCCGCGCTGTATTCAGGCATTTTCAGCTCGGTTTTTTTGATTTTTGACATTTTTTTCCTTTCAGAACACGGATATCCGTGATGGAAGCGGAGTTGACAGAGAACGGTTCTCTGCCAGAACAGCGTATTATCAGCCGAGAAATATCACAGCGAAGTAAAATACGTAGCAGACGAGCGCCGTGGGCGACAGGATTGCCGTAAGTGTCGCGGAAATTCTCGGAAATTTTGCCGAAAATGCAGCCACCGGATTGTTTTTCAGCTCTTCAGAGCCCGGGGCAGCGTAAGGAGGGTTCATCTTTCTGTAATCCGATTCGAGATTGCGGTCCGAATAGCTGCGGTAAAGTCTGGCAGCTTCTGCACAGAACATAAAAGAGGAGAACAAAAACAGAGACGTAATCAGGAAAATGAAGAAGGTTTCCCCGCCGAGGTCGTAAAGCGTCTGAAACAGGGTTCTTCCGAAAACGGAGTTCAGATTGTAGAAAAAATGCACGGTCATTGAAGCCAGAACACTTCTTGACGCATACATAGTAAGTGCAAGAACAACTCCTGAGAAAAAGAGAACCGGGAAATTTTCAAAATCGAAGTGAAGCATGGCAAAGAAGAGGGAGGGCATCAGAATTGCAGCTGTTGTACTCCTTTTTTCATACTCACAGCTGAGAAGTCCGCGGAATACGAATTCTTCGCAGATTGCCGGAAGAAACGCATAGGCAAGAATCAGATACGCAGTATCGCCGGATTTTCCGGTGTTTTTGGCGGTAAATATGCCGTAAAGATCATATCCGCCGCTCAGTGTATCATATCCGAATATTTGCAGATTGATAAGAAGCGAGCCGCAGATAAGGCAGACGAGAGCCGAAAGCAGCAAAAGCAGGTGCCCGGGTCCGAAGGGGCGCAGTCTCTTGCCCCTGAGAGTCTGACCGGTAAGTACAAGATACAAAAGCGCCGGGAAGAGAAAAATCATCAGCTGAAGAATTATTTCCGCTGCGTATTCGTTTTCCCTTGTGAGCATCGTATCAATGCCGGCAGAAATCCTTATCAGTATAAACGTTGCAAGAACGATTAACGGAGCGGCAATCTGGCGGCTGTATTCCCCGCGTTTCAGCTTTTCAAACGAAAGAAAGGGACGGAATTTCATTCAAATAAGCCCTTGGGAGCTAAAAATGCCTTTGCAAGCTCGCAGGCTTCTTCGCGTGACTTATGGGCAGCCACGATTTCAAGACCGAATTCATATGCGGCCCCCATTCCGACGGCGGTGATGATATTGCCGTCGCGCTGAACTCTTGCGTCCGTAAGTATCGCACCTTCGAGTTTTGATTCGAAGCCGGGGAAGCATACGGCCTTGACACCGTTGAGCAGACCGCGCTTTCCGAGAACGGAAGGAGCGGCACATATGGCGCAAACGAGGTATCCTCCGTTATATGCTTCGTAAATTGCTTCGTCTACCATAGGTGAGGCATCAAGATTGAGTGTTCCGGGCATTCCGCCGGGAAGAATAATTCCGCTCAGGCCTTCGCCGTTGTATTCCTTCGGACCGAGGTCGGCAGTGACACGTATTCCGTGTGAACCGGTGACTTCTTTTCCGGTGACTCCGACTGTGCGTACGGGAATTCCGGCGCGTTTGAGAATATCAAGAGGGCAGAGAGCTTCGACTTCTTCGAAGCCGTCAGCTAAAAACATATAAAACATATTTTTTTCCTCATTTGCCGTTTGAAAGCATTTTTCCGGCGGCAAAGCTTCCTTTCGTGTTGGATTTTTGATTAATTTTCGTGATTAATAACCGAATACCTTGTTTGAAGGCTGATAGTCAAGGCCCATATCAATCATTTTCTTCATCGTTTCGCGGTCGTCGGCGGCACGCAGACAGATTCTCAGTCCTGCTTCGTGAACGTCACCGACAAGTCCTGCGGGACAGTCATCCGGATTCTTGATTTTAAATGAAAGTCCGGCATAACCGAGATTGTAAAGGTCGTCGATTCTGTCTTTTGATGAGAAAATGTGGTGAATGAAGATTTTTTCGGATATTTTGCGTGTTTCTTCAAGGTGTTCGAACTTTGCCGATGAAATAACGGCATAGCTTTCCATCGAACGGCGGCGCAATTCCTTTATGACAATCTCTGCCGTATTGTCTTCTTTAAGTTCAATGAACGGAACGGTACCGTATCTCATACAGGTATCGAAATACTGAGCCATAGTCGGAATTCTCAGTTCATCTTCAGACAGCACGTCGGAATCAACTCCGGTATCAATGTGGAATTTCATAAGCTCCCGAAACGTATACGAAGACACTTCGCCTTCACCGTTCGTCATCTTTTCTATATCGGCATCGTGTATACAGACAGGAATGCCATCCTTTGTAAGCCTGATATCACTTTCAAGTGCCCATACACCGAGAGCGCAGGATCTTTCAAACGCAGGCAGTGAATTTTGCGGTGCCAGAGTGTTTCCCCCGCGGTGAGCCATAATCAGCGGTGTGCGGTAAGAATTTCGGCTTGAAAAAATCGGTCCGTCTTCAATAATACGCAGCATTGTTACATACCCCTTGAATACAAACAAATATACATAGTATATTGTACCACAAAAAGCAGAAAAAATCCATAAAAATTATCAACCGTTGCCCGTCCCCCGGCTCGGGCATTGAAAAAAAGACACAAAAGAAATCTTCTGTGTCTTTTTCCATCAATATGTCGGTGTGTCAAGTCTCCAGCCGTCGGCTTCTTTTACGAAGCGAAGGGTTTTCTCGAACGTACCTGTTTTGATTTCAACGGTTTCGTAATCTATATAACGGCCCGTTGCTGTAATCGTGATATTTACTGAAGTCGAATCAGATGGCTTGATAATCTTCATAGACGAATAATCGTAAGTCGTCTGAGTCTCAAAATATGGGTCAAAACGATTCGATTTGAGCAGAAAATCGGTGTTTCCGCTTTCATCAGCCATATAGCGGGCATAGATAACGTTATCATCGGTGAGAAGTCCGTCAAAGATGGTAACGTAGACTGAATCAAGATAATCCGTTGAATAAACCTTTGCTGCAAGTTCCTTTATGCTGTCAACATTCTGATATTTTTCATCAAGTCTGACGTAATCGTAATACACGGGAGCATTGTCTTCGTATACGATTTCCTGCGCAACTTCCTTGTAGTTGTCGATAACGTCATATACGCAGATTTCTGTTCCGTTATTGTAATAAACCTCGGTATCTGAAGCCAGAAGAACAACGTTGAGCTTTGATTTGATATCTGAATCGGGAGTTTTCTCTGAAAGAGCTGCATAAACGTACTTTTTGCCGTTTGAATCGTAAACTTTCAGAACCTTTCCCATACTCTCATCGACTGCAAATCCGTAGTACAGTCCGCTTTCTTCGTCGTACTTCAGATTTCCGTCGCCGCTCGATACTTCTCTGTCGTAAACCTCAAGTCCCTCACCGAAGAAAATATCGTTTACTTCAAAGGAGGCTTCAATCAGCGCCTTGAATTCATCCTGTACGTCGGAAAGTGCCGGGGCACTGCCGCAGCTCTGAAAACAGAGAAGCAGCAGCACGGCACATACGATACCCGAAAGTATTCTTAAACTTCTGTTATTTTTCATCTGACAAAATTGTTAATCAGATTTCTTCGTCCTTGCCGGAGGACTCTGATTCAGTTGTTTGTGTGACTTCATCGTCTGACTTTTCAAGAGTAAAGCTGTCAAGATCGGTGTCTGGATCGATTTCTCCGTTTGCGATTCCGTCGTAGTAAGCCTTGCGGCGTTCTGACTCTTCAAGAGTTGCAAGTGTTGTGAAAGAAGCACAGGTCTGACCTTCAGAAAGTCTCATGATGATTACTCCTGAAGCATACTGTGAATATACGCTTACGTCCTTGGCAGGAGTACGAATGACCATACCGCTGTCGGTAATAATCATAAGGTCATCCGTCTCGGATACGGCTGCAATTCCGATAAGCTTTCCGGTCTTGTCATTGACTTCCTGGCAGCGGTAGCCCATTGAGCCGCGGCTTGCCATGGTTCTGAAGACAGAGAAGTCGGTACGCTTTCCGTAACCGTTTTCGGTGAGGGTCAGAAGCATCTTTGCATCGTCAACGACGACAGCACCGACAACGTAGTTGTCGCCCTTGAGTCTGATACCGATAACACCGTGGGAGGTTCTGCCCATGCAGCGTGCGTCGGCTTCTTTGAATCTCGTGGCGGCGCCTTCGGCAGTGGCCACGATGATATCCTTCGTTCCATCGGTGAAGAGAACACTTACGAGTGAATCGTCTTCTGACAGTACGATTGCAATCTTACCCTGCTTGCGCTGGAATTCGTATTCAGAGAGCTTTGTTCTCTTGATAATACCCTTGCGGGTTACCATTGTCAGATATCTTTCGTCTGCGTTGTCAAAGCTGTCGACCGCAACAACTGTAGTAACCTTTTCATTTGGTGCAAACTCAAGCAGATTTACGATATTCGTTCCCTTGGCATTTCTTCCGGCTTCGGGAATGGTATACGCCTTGCGCATATATACCTTTCCGGTATTCGTGAAAATCATAAGGTTGGAATGGCTGTAAACAACCATAACGTTCTCGATGAAGTCCTCTTCCTTGGTTGTCATACCGATAATGCCCTTGCCTCCGCGGTGCTGAGCAGCGTAGGTATCGGCAGGAAGACGCTTGATATAGCCGGAGTGCGTAATTGTGATTGCGCAGTCGTGCTTTTCGATAAGGTCTTCAATCTGGATATCGTCTTCAGCCTCGACAATTTCAGTTCTGCGCTCGTCATTGTAGCGCTTCTTGATGTCGAGCATTTCGTTTTTGATGATTTCCTTGATCTTGTTGATATCGGCAAGGATTTCACGCAGCTCTTCGATTCTGGCATAAAGGGCGTTGAGTTCTTCAATGACCTTGTCTCTTTCAAGACCGGTAAGACGGCCGAGAGTCATTTCGACTATGGCCTGAGCCTGTACGTCTGAAAGTCCGTATCTCTCGCATAGTTTTGCCTTTGAATCGGGAATTGATGAAGAAGACTTCATCAGAGCGACGATTTCTTCGATATTTTCGGTTGCAATCTTGTAACCTTCGAGTATGTGAGCACGTGCAAGGGCTTTTTCAAGCTCAAACCGGCAGCGGCGTGTCACAACCGATTCCTGATGAGTAATATATTCATCGAGAATCTTGTCGAGCGGCAGAATCTTCGGCTCTCCGTTTACAAGGGAAAGCATATTTACGGCGCAGGTATCTTCGAGCTGTGAATATTTGTACAGCTGCTTTAAAATGATTTCGCCGTTTGCGTCTCTGCGATATTCAATTACGATGCGCATTCCGTTACGTCCGGATTCATCGCGCATATCCGTGATGCCTTCGATTCTCTTGTCCTTTACAAGGCCGGCAATTGATTCGCAGAGCAGGCTCTTGTTGACGGCGTAAGGAATCTCGGTGATGATAATTCTGTGGTGCTCCTCTTCTACGTGAGCACGGGCGCGGACCATAATCCTGCCCTTACCGGTGAGATATGCTTCTTTGATACCGTTGATACCGTAAATAATTCCATAGGTCGGGAAATCGGGTCCCTTGACGTAATTCATCAGGTCGAAAACCGAGCAATCAGGATTTTCCATACGGTAAATCGTTGCGTCAATTACTTCTCCGAGGTTGTGCGGGGGAATATTCGTTGCCATACCGACGGCAATACCGACGGCACCGTTTACAAGCAGGTTGGGGAAGCGGGAGGGAAGAACCGAGGGCTCGTCGCGGCGGTTGTCGAAGTTGCGGTCCATAGGGACGACGTTCTTATCCATATCACGCATAAGCTCGTCGGCAATTTTTGCCATTCTTGCCTCAGTGTAACGGTAGGCAGCAGGCGGGTCTCCGTCCACGGAACCGAAGTTTCCGTGGCCTTCAACCAGAGGATAGCGGAGTGAGAAATCCTGGGCCATACGAACGAGAGTTCCGTAGACCGCAGAGTCACCGTGAGGATGATACCGGCCCAGAACGTTACCGACTGTCGTAGCGGATTTGCAGAAGGGCTTGTCTGAGGTCAGGTGATCTTCATACATAGCCCACATAACACGTCTCTGTCCGGGTTTCATACCGTCTCTGACGTCAGGCAGAGCACGGGACGTGATAACAGACATGGCATACTCGATAAAGGACTGCTTTACCTCGTGTTCCATGTTTACGTCTAATATTTTCTGATTTTCAAATGAAATATCGGGTTTATGTTCCACTTTCATTCACTCCAATCACATTTCTGAGAGAACCTTGTATACGCTCTCTTTTGTGGGAAGATTCGAGCCTTCAAGCTGAATCTTGGCGCCGGAACAGGCACTGGCAAATTTGATTGCCTCTTCATTGTTCATTCCAAGAGCGTATCTTGCTGATGCAAAGCCTGCAAGGAAGCTGTCGCCGGCCCCTGCAAAGCCGCGGCATTCAACGTCAGCTGCCGGGCAGAAGAAGGTCTGTCCGTGTGAGTATCCACAGGCACCGTTCGGACCCATTGTGCAGAGAACGGTATCGATTCCGTACTTTTCTGCCACTTTTGCACAGGCATCTGTTAAGAAGCCGGGTGTGTTTTCAGGATCCTGTGGAATGTTTTCGCACATACCGGTAGTTTTCAACAGACCGATAAGTTCATCGGTATTCGGCTTGATTATGTCGGGGGAAGCGGTGATTCCGTATTCGAGAGCCGCTCCGTCGCAGTCAAGCACAACCTTCTTTCCCGCTGCCTTTTCCTCAAGGATAAGATCGCGGTATGCGGTCTTTTCAACCCCCTGTGGAAAACTTCCGCACATAAACACAACCTCTGCACAATCAGAGAGAAAAGCTGTGCAAAGCTGCTTATATTCTTCGGGGGTGACGGGTCCGCCCTTTTCATTGAGCTCCGTCTTTATATTTGCGCCGTCCTGAACCTTTGTATTTACGCGGATTCCGCAGGCTGCGGGCACGTAAAAACAGTCAATGGCGTCTTTTGCAAGTATCTCTTCGCAGACTTTTCCGTATAGTCCGCCGGTGAAGGAGTAATATGTCAGGTCAAAACCGAGTCTCTTTAAGATAATTGCCACGTTGGCGCCCTTGGAGCCCTGTGACGTGACTGTTCTGGCGGCACGGTTCATATGACCGGGATTCATCGGGTCATTCAGGTAAATCGCACGGTCAATGCCGGGATTGAGCGATAAAATTGAAAATTTCATATCATTGCCACCTTAAATATCCAGATTTTCGGCGTATTTTGCGTTTTCTTCGATAAACTCACGTCTGGGTTCGACCTTATCGCCCATCAGGAGTGAGAAAATCGAGTCGCAGTTCAGAGCGTCTTCAATGGTAACCTTCTTGAGAGTTCTGGTTTCGGGATTCATAGTCGTTTCCCAGAGCTGTTCGGCATCCATTTCACCAAGACCCTTGTATCTTTCGGCTTCGACACCGTTGGTTCCGAGCTCGGCAATGTATTTGTCTCTTTCTTCGTCGGAGAAGGCATACTTTTCACCGCCGCTGCGGCCTCTCTTATATACTTTATAAAGAGGAGGCTGTGCGAGATAAACGTGACCGTCGTCGATGAGCTGCTTCATATGTCTGAAGAAGAAGGTCAGAATCAGAATTCTGATATGTGAACCGTCGACATCGGCATCGGCCATGATGATAATCTTGCCGTAGCGAAGCTTTGAAATATCGAAATCTTCACCGATTCCGCAGCCGAGAGCCTGAATAATCGGAATCAGGGAAACGTTGGAATATACTTTGTCAAGGCGGCTCTTTTCAACGTTGAGGACCTTGCCTCTGAGCGGAAGAATGGCCTGAAATCTTGATTCACGGCCGCTCTTGGCGGAGCCTCCTGCGGAATCTCCCTCTACGAGGTAGATTTCAGTGAACTTTGCGTCTCTTTCCTGGCAGTCGGCAAGCTTTCCGGGCAGTGAGGAGCCCTCAAGCAGACCCTTACGGCGTGTGAGCTCTCTTGCCTTACGTGCAGCTTCACGGGCACGTGACGCAGCCAGTGCCTTATCAAGTATTGCTCTGGCAGTTCCGGGGTTTTCTTCAAGGAATTCAGACAGTCTCTTTGATACCGTGGTATCTACGAGAGCCTTGACCTCTGAGTTACCGAGCTTTGCCTTAGTCTGGCTTTCAAACTGTGCGTCTTCAAGCTTGACGGAAATTACGGCTACTATGCCTTCACGCACGTCTTCACCGGAAAGAGCCTTGTCTGAAGAGGAGAGAATACCGTTCTTTCTTGCGTAATCGTTCAGAACGCGGGTAAGGGCAGTTTTGAAACCGGTTTCGTGAGTACCGCCCTCGATGGTATTCATATTGTTTGCAAACGTAAGCAGCGTCTCAGTATATGAAGTGTTGTACTGCAGGGCAATTTCAGCCTGACTCGTACCCTTTTCACCCCTCATATAGATAACTTCGGGATGAACGGCTTCGGAATGCTTCTGATCTGTCAGGAAGCTTACGAAGTTGCGTATGCCTCCTTCAAACTGAAGGTCGGTTTCTTTGAAGGTTCCGTCTTCGAGCTTTTCTCTTGCGTCAATCAGCACTATGCGGACTCCGGCATTTAAAAATGCCTGTTCACGCATACGGTTGAGCATAATTTCATATTCAAAAATCGTCGTTTCAAAGATTTCGTGATCGGGTTTGAAGGTTACGGTAACACCGTGCTTCTTCTCGCCTTCACCGACGGGACCCTCGTTCTTAAACGGTCTTGCAACGGCACCGTGTTCGAATCTTTCTGTGTATCTTACCCCGTCAACGACGTCGACAAGCTCCAGCCACTCGGAAAGAGCGTTAACGACGGAAGCACCTACGCCGTGAAGTCCTCCGGCAATCTTATATCCTTCGCCTCCGAATTTTCCGCCGGCGTGAAGGATGGTATAAACGACTTCAGGGGTAGGAATACCCTGGGTCGGATGCATACCTGCGGGAATGCCTCGTCCGTTGTCTTCAACGGTGACGCTGTTATCAGGGTTGATAATTACCTTGATAAGGTCGCAGTGTCCGGCAAGAGCCTCATCTATTGAGTTATCGACGATTTCGTTTACAAGATGATGCAGGCCTCTGACGGAGGTCGTACCGATATACATACCGGGACGCTTTCTGACAGCTTCAAGTCCTTCAAGAACCTGAATCTGGTTTTCCGTGTAAGCGTTGTCATCAACAACTGTATTGAGCTCTGTGTTGTCTTCGTCAAGCTCCACGAGTTCGGGCGGTTCGATTTTTTCTCCGTCTTCATCAACAAGGACTTCTTCTGTGTCCTTCGGAGCCATTTTTTCTTCAGCCATTAAAAATGCAACCTCAACTTTCGGTGATATTGTTCATTCTCTGCAGCAGAGCGCTGCTTGAAAGCTCAGAAAAACATATTCTGTAGCCTTCTTTATCTGTCTGTCCGCCATTTTCTTTAACCGGCGGACGGTATCTGTACAAAATAAACGATTTCGGAATATCAGTTCCCGCGGACTCAACTTCACCGCGTTTTTCTGCATCTGACAGCATTTTTCTTGTGATTACTGATGAAAAAGTTGAGCTGTCCGTATCGAAAATACCGATAATATCGCAGATTCTTATGATTTTATTGTTTCCGACGTGTAAATACATATTTTTTTTGAAGGAGTTCAACACTCAGACTGCGGAAAAGCAGCCGTTTTCGACTCTTATGACCTTAGCAGCGGTTTTCATTGTGTCAAGATCACCGCAGGTTGTCATAATAACCTGACCTTTTTTCATTCTATCGGTCAGATATTCCCGGCGGCTCGAATCAAGCTCTGAAAAAACGTCGTCAAGCAGCAAAACGGGCTTTTCACCGCTGTCATTTTCTGAAATTGCGCTTTCGGAAAGCTTAAGTCCGAGAGAAAGTGAACGCTGCTGGCCTTGAGAGGCAAACAGACGCGCACTGCGGCCGTTGAGCATTATATCAACGTCATCCTTGTGAATGCCCCACAAAGTTGCCTGTGCGCCGATTTCACGTTCATGGTTTGACATAAGCTGTGAGAAATATGCTTCCTGAAGTTTCTTTTTGTCATCGCAGCACTCAGAAGCACCGCGGAAAGCAAAGCTGTAAGACATGGTCGGGATTTCAGAGCCTCCCGTCATTTCTTCAAAACAGGAAGCAAGCTGTTTTTCGCACAGTTTAAGATAACCGAGCCTTGCGACGGTGATATATGCTGCTTCAACTGACAGCTGATAAGACCAGAATTCAATCGTATCGTCAAAGCTCTTTCTGTCGTCCTGTGCAGCTTTAATCAGTTTATTTCTTTGAATTAAGATGTGATTGTATCTCTGAAGAGACTTCAGATACAGGGGCCTGAGCTGTGAAATTGCCACGTCAAGGTAATTTCTTCGCATTGACGGCCCTTCTTTTATGATATTCAGATGTTCGGGAAAGAAAAGCACTGCACGGAACTGACCTATTATTTCTGACATACGGCTGATTTTTACACCGTTCTGTTCAATTCTTTTCTGATGATTTTTTGAAAAACACATAAGGAGCTGCTGCTCACGCATTGAGTTTTCAAAAGTCATCGAAAGCTTCGTTCCTGGCTTGTCAAATCCGATAAATTCAGTGTCTTTTACGCCGCGAAAAGATTTTCCCAGCGAGAACATACAGATTGCTTCAAGCAGATTTGTCTTTCCCTGGGCGTTTGCCCCGTATAAGACGTTTACTCCGTCACTGAATTCAACTTCGGCACTGTCAATATTTCTGAATCCTTCGCAGCTGATTTTTTTGCAGAACATAAATCAGTTTCTGGTTCTTACAGGCATCATAAAGAATATATCTTCATCCCCGTCTTTGTTTTCAACGGGAAGAATATTGATGCTGTAAAGAGGAGTTGAAAGCTCAATCTTAACCTTGTCTCCTGAACAGGACTTTATTGAATCAATAAGATTGCGGTTGTTGAAAGATATTACAATATCATCGCCTTCATGTTCAACTTCAAGCTCATCGTAAGCAACACCTACGCTTGAAACGGCACTCAGCTTGAGAAGATTTCCTTCAAGTGTGAACTTAAGAGGAGTCTTCGTGCTGCCTGCAACCTTTTCCTCGGTAACAACGGCAGCTCTGTCAAGAGCGGCCATAATGGCAGGCTTGTCAACGATGACGTTGATTTTATGATTCTTAATGATTATGCGGTCAAAATCAATGTACTCACCTTCAATAAGTCTTGAATAGAAGGTAAGACCGCTGAAATTGCATATCATATTCTTGCGGCTGAGCAGGAAGGTTACAACGTCATCCTTGCCATCCGGAATCATTCTGATGAGCTCCGCAACCGTCTTCTGAGGAACGATGTACTGATACTTGTCAGTACTGTCTGAAAGACTCTTGATTTCGGTTTTTGAAACGCATTTTGCAAGCTTGAAGCTGTCACAGGCAACGACCATAAGTTCGTTTCCGCTAATCTTGAAATATGCACCGTTGAGAACGGGACGGTTGTCATTGATACCTATGGCATAAACAACCTTTGAAATCATTTCTTTCAGCTTCTTTGAAGAAACTTCAAAACCTTCATTGGCTGATACGACGGGAAGAATCGGAAAGTCGTCACCCTTGAGCGACTGCATCTTATAATGAGCCTTACCTGATTTGATGGTTGTTTCAAGATTTTCATTTACTTCAAGTGTGACGTCATCGCCTTCCATAACCTTAAGTGTCTGGAAAAGTTTGTTTGCGTTTACACAGTAGCAGCCGTCTTCATATACGTTTCCGTTTGCTTCGCATCTTACACCCTTGTCAAGATCGTAGGTTGTAAGTTCAATACCGGTTTCCTTCTGAGCTTTTATGAGTATGTACTCAGTTGTCGGATTGGTTCCCTTCGGAACTACCGCGCACATCATCGGGGTGACCGTATTTAAAAGTTCCTGTCTGTTGAAAACTATCTTCATTT
>DCGL01000090.1:5292-13961 GCA_002314565.1 Clostridiales bacterium UBA1779 | reverse complement strand
AAAAGAACCGTCCCTTGTCATCTGGAGTGCCGTCTTTTTCCTTGCCCTCTCCACGGGAGAAGGCGGCGATTTTCGCGTCAGCGAAAATTGACGTATGAGGCTCGCATGACAAGCAATGAAAAACGGGAAACCAAAGGCTTCCCGTGAAAAATGTTTGACAATATGAGCTTAACGGTGCTTGCGGGCCTTCTTGCCTACGGCAAGAACGAAGGCGAGACGGAAGGCAAGCAGAGCCACGAGGACCGCAGAAGCGGCGGCAGCCGACATAATGAGAATGGATTTAATACTGTAGAAATGATCAATGCCGACAGTATATTTTTTATCAGGAGTAATATCTTTATTGCGGCTGAAGCCGATTTCAGTTGAATTTTTGATTCGAATGCCGGACTCTGAAATCTTTTTGATAAATCTCTTGACCTTGAGTCTGAAGGGAACTGTTGCGAATTTTTTCATGGCCGTGCCCATTCCTTTCTTCTATGCTATATTTCTATGATATTTTATCACAAATTTCTGAAATTATCAATAGATTTTGTGCCGACTTGAAGAAAAGAAAAAAGATGACAAAAGAACCGTCCCCTGTCATCTGACCAAAACGGCGAGATGACAAAAGAACCGTCCCTTGTCATCTGACCAAAACGGCGAGATGACAAAAGAACCGTCCCTTGTCATCTGATAAAAAAAACAGGGGGACGGGGCCCCCTGCAGGATTATTTCAGTTTTTTGATGGCGGAGTTGACGCTTTCTTCGAGCGGGATGGCCGAAGAGGAGACGGAGGGGCCGGAGGCGACGGCGGAGCGGACGGCGAGGTAGGTCGAGGCGTCGAGGTCTTTGACCGAGGAGCCGTAGAGCCAGGCGAAGTCGACGAAGGAGCGCCGGCCGAGAATGCGGGAAAGCGTGTAGTAGGAGTCGTTGTCGCGCAGATGATTCTGCGCGGCGTTGACGAGAAATTCGTCGCCTATCCATTCGGTGCTGACGGCATCGAGGGCAGTGAGCATCAGTCCCGTCATTTCAAGACGGGCGTTGTTGGCACAGACGCAGAAAACCGAGCGCTTTTTCGAGACGTTCAGAGCAGTGGAGGCTTCGGCGGGAAGCGGAAGCAGGCCCCAAGTAATCCTTTCTTCGGAAAGAGCGGCGATATCGTCGAGAGTTCCGATGTAAAACAGCTCGCTGCCTTCTTTGAACAGTTCAAACGGAGTTTTCCGTCCCTGCAGCGCGGGTGAGGATGGATTGATTGTGACGTCAATTGAAGCAGAGCCGACTGTTGCCACGTCTACGGCTGTTGAGCTTACAACGGTACCTTCGGCGATTTCCGGATTCTGTCTGATTGACGAAAGGCTCAGAATCGCCTCAAAGAGCGAATCGAGCTTTGACGCATTCGCGACTGTGTCCGCGAGAACCGGGTATTTTTCGCTTGCAACGGTATATTTGTATCCTGAGCGGATAAACGCGAGCTCCCCGAGGTCCGACATATTGCCGTCAATTCCGAGAGTGGCGACTTCTGAACCAACATAGCATTCCTTCGCGGCAGTGATAAGAGCTTCAAAAGTGAAATTCCCGTTCAAAGCTGCGCTGTAAAGTGACGAAGCAACGGCGTCGCCTGTTAAACTCCTGTTAAAAAAGAGACAGTAATAAGATGAAACATTTTCGCAGGCGCGTGAATCGTCAAAATACAACTTTGTTCCGTAAAGTGAGAAGCTGTCTGAATTAACAGTATAAAACGGAAGAGAACGCAAATTCATAAGCAGTCCCGACACCGCAAGCGCGCCTGCTCCGAGGGCCGGTACTTCGAGCATGTCCGCATAGTAGCCCGTGCCGGTTCCCGCCTTGATTGACGCTGCAAGCTCGGTTTTTATTTCTGCAAGAGAAGAAGTGCGGACGTAGAAACTGTTTTTGTAGTAATCGGTGACCAGCGCATTTCGTTTGGCGCAGCTGTAATACATCGCGTCTGTTTCTTCGCATAGCAGCGTGTTGTCGGCTTCTTCTGCCACTACGCACATGAAGGAGTACCCCGTCAGATCCTGGGCATAGAGGCTTTTGACCGCGGCCTCCGCATCAGACCAGCGCGTCGTCAGGTCGGAGTACTTTATTCCGGAAATTTCGGGCTCCGTATCCTCCGGAATCGAAATATCGCGGGTTTCAACCGCAAGCCGGGAGGTCGCCGCTGCGCTTTCCTCGCTCGACGTGACGTAAACGAACTGGCAGCTGCACAGCGCGGGCATCAGCACCGACACACAGGCGAGAAGCGCAAGTATTTTTTTGGATTTCATTATTTTGTAATCGTGATGATGAAGTTGCCGATATTATCGCCGGAAATGGTGTAGGGCAGGGATGTGGGAACGTAAACCTGAGTTGCCGTTGAGGTGATGTCGGCTTTGATTGTGTAAATTTCATAGCTGTTTCCGTCGTCGCCGGTGAAGCAGAGATGCTCGCCCTCATAGCTGTACTTGCCGAGAAGGTCGATGTATTCCTCAAGGCAGAGATTGTGCTGAGTCATATAGTATGCGTGAGGGAATCCGACGTATCTGTAGTGGTAACGGTCGATTGAAAGACCGGTGATTGAATCCTTCGCTGCCGGATAACGGTCAACGAAGCCGTATTTGTATGCGTTCTGGTTGAGCCACATAAGAACCTGTCCGCATTCTGCGAGAAGGGCGGAGTCCGACAGTGAATATACCTTGTCGTCAATGTACAGGTCGATATTTGCGGCAAGGCCCGTATTGTGCTCGGAAAGTCCTGCAGCCAGAGCGGTGGAGTACTTTGCCGCGAGCTCAGCCTGCGTCGCCTTGCTTCTCCAGCCGGCATTGGTTCCGACGTGAAGAATGGATTTTCCGGTTTCTTTGTAGAAGGCGTCAGCCATATCGTTGAAGTGCTTCAGCGCGCTTGCCTTCAGGCAGGTGAGCGGAATATCTCCTATTTTATATGAATACACCGTTTTACCTTCGGCATCGGTGAATTCGGTGCGGTTGCCGTACATCGTGAGAACGTCGGCTTCGCTCTGGGGGAAAATATATTCGTGCTGATTGTTTACGAGAATCAGATCGCCCTCATAGATGAGAGCATTGCTCTTATAGAGCACGGTGACACCGGACGGAATGCCGGAGGTCAGATCGGGAGCATGCGTCACAGTCACGTCGGAGGTGAGAATTCCCGGCATAGCCGCGCGAACTGTGATCTCGTTGCCATCCGGATTGAAAACCCTGATGGTATTTACAAGCCAGAGCTCATCGCATTTTTCCGTCAGAATGAAGCGGATGTACGCGGCTTTGACCGATATTCCCTTTGAAATGAACTGAGGAGTTGCCTTTGAGGGCTCCCCGACGAATTCGCCTATGGTTTTCCAGGTCGATTTGTCGGAGGAAATCTGAATATCCGCCCGTCTTACGTAGCGGGTTACGTCGTTCGAAATGACTTCAACAGACATAACGTCGGTTTCAGTACCGAGGTCGAGCAGAATGTAGGAGCCCGTGCGCTGTGATTCGCCCGACAGCATATAAGTGCTGTCGTCCCCGTCAATTGCCCGTGAAGCCGCTCTGAAATCCTGATTGACGGCTGTCGTTACGATTTCAGTGGTGATTGCGGAGGAATCAACCCCGGCCTGCGCTCTCTTGTTCTTTACAAAATCGCAGATGATAAAGACGAGAGCAATCAGTACGATTACGATAAGCGAAACGATTATCAGACCGAGAATCACGTTGTGCCGGCTTCTTCTTTTGTTTCGTCTGTTGTTCTGTATGCGCGCGGAGCTGTAATTCGAGCTGCGTGCGCTTGCAAGGTTGCGTGTTTCTGAATTGTTGCCCATCGTTGTTACCGTTCCTTTCGCGGGGTAAAATATGTAAAAATGGAAGGAGTTTACCCTTTTTTGTCTTTTTTGCCGGGACTTCGAACCAGTCAAAGCCCCGGCATAGTGGAAAAATCTTAAATTCTGTTTTGTGGAAGGAGTCCAAAATATGACAGGAGATACGTCCCTCTGTCATATGGAAGGAGTCCAAAAGATGACAAAAGAACCGTCCCCTGTCATCCGAGTTTGCACGAAGTGCGAACTCGTCAATAATGATTGATTCGGGGAACCGAATCAATCATTATTTTGAGTCCTTGATGGACCAGTCCATGCGGCCCTTCTTGTCGAGACCGATGTACTTTACCTTGACGACGTCGCCGACCTTGATTCCGCCGTCTTCAACCTTGTCGATGCGGCGGTCGCAGATCTTGGAAATGTGAACCATGCCCTCTTTACCGGGAGCGTACTCGACGAAGCAGCCGAATTCCTTGATGCCTGTAACGGTACCGGTGTAGATGGCTCCTACTTCGGGCTCGAAGCAGATGGCGTTGATGGCGTTGATGGCGATGTCGGCAGCGGACTTGTTGACGGCGGCAACGTAAATGGTTCCGTCCTCTTCAATGTCAATCTTTGCGCCGGATTCAGCCGTAATCTTCTGGATTACGCAGCCGCCCTTGCCGATGACTTCACGGATCTTATCGGGATCGATGTGAATGGTTGTCATCTTGGGAGCATAAGCGGAAACCTCGGCTCTGGGAGCGGGAATTGCCTTGAGAATGACTTCGTCAATGATGTAGTCACGGGCAACGTGAGTGGTTTCAAGAGCTCTCTTGATGATTTCGGGTGTCAGACCGTCTACCTTGAGGTCCATCTGAATGGCTGTGATACCCTTGTGAGTACCGGCAACCTTGAAGTCCATATCGCCGTAGAAGTCTTCAACTCCCTGAATATCAATCATGGTATCCCATGAGCCGTCTTCGGCAGTGATCAGACCGCAGGAAATACCTGCAACGGGGGCCTTGATCGGAACTCCGGCATCCATAAGAGCCAGGGTTGAACCGCAGATTGAAGCCTGTGAGGTTGAACCGTTGGATGAAAGGATTTCGGAAACCAGACGGATTGCATAGGGGAATTCAGCTTCGGAGGGAATTACGGGGAGCAGGGCTCTTTCTGCAAGAGCTCCGTGACCGATTTCACGTCTTCCGGGGCTGCGGATTGCCTTGGCTTCACCCGTGGAGTAGCCGGGCATATTGTAGTGGTGCATATATCTCTTGGCTTCTGCGTTGTCGATACCGTCAAGCTCCTGAGCGTCAGCGAGAGTACCGAGAGTGGCGCAGGTCAGAGCCTGAGTCTGGCCTCTGGTGAACAGACCGGTTCCGTGAACTCTGGGAAGAATTCCGACTGCGGCGCCGAGAGGTCTCATTTCGTTCATTGCACGGCCGTCAACACGCTTCTTGTCTTCGAGCAGCCAGCGGCGGACAACCTTTTTCTGCATCTTGTATTCGAGTTCGGCCCACTGGTCCATGATGTTCGGATACTCTTCAGAGAACTGAGCGTCGATGGCCTGCTTGATGGGCAGCATTCTTGCATCGCGGACGGTCTTGTCGTCTGTGTCAAGAGCAACCATAAGGTCCTTCTCGCAGAAAGCGAAGACCTTGTCGAACATATCGTGATCGAGGTCGCCGGAGGGGAACTCGAACTTGGGCTTGCCGATTTCATCGACGATGGCGTTGACGAACTCGAGCAGGTCACGGATAACCTTGTGGCCGAGCATGATGGCTTCGTACATATCGTCGTCGGATACTTCGTTTGCTCCGGCTTCGATCATGACGACCTTCTTCATGGAAGCGGCAACCGTCAGAGCGAGGTCTGACTTTTTGTACTGTTCTTCAGTGGGGTTGACGACGAACTTGCCGTCTACCATACCGATTTCAACTGAAGCAACGGGTCCGTTCCACGGAATGTCTGAGATTGACAGGGCAACGGAAGCACCGAGCATTGCGGCAACTTCGGGAGCGCAGTCGGGATCGTAGGACATAACGGTCAGAACGATGGCGACGTCGTTTCTCAGATCCTTCGGGAAGAGAGGACGGATGGGTCTGTCGATGACGCGGGATGAAAGGATGGCCTTTTCGGTGGGCTTGCCTTCACGTCTGAAGTAACCTCCGGGAATCTTTCCGGAAGCGTACATCTTTTCGTCGAAATCGACGGAAAGAGGAAGGAAATCTACGCCTTCACGGGGTTCTTTTGAAGCGGTGGCCGTGCACATAACGGCTGTATCGCCGTATCTTACAAGGCAGGCACCGTTGGCGAGACCGGCAAGACGGCCGGTTTCGATTGAAAGAGGTCTGCCGGCAAAGGTATAGTTGAATACCTTGTAATCCTTGAAGACCATCTCTTTGGATTTGACTTCGTACATTTTAAGTGTACCTCCGTAATATATTTTTTCACTGCGGAGCTGAGCACTTAACAGCAGGTCCGACCCCGTGTTCGGGCACACTGTTAAATGCTGATCTCCGTCAGTGTTTTTGACTGAAGAATGACTGTTGTGCTCCTTCTTTTTTTAAGAAAAAGGAGTTCAAAAATAAAATTTCGGGCGGGGGAACAAGCTGTCCCTCCGCCCTGCTTCCGGCACAGCCGGGGGGCTTGCCTTACTTTCTGATGTCGAGCTTGGCAATGATCGAACGGTAACGCTCGATATTGACAGTCATCAGATACTTAAGCAGATTTCTTCTGTGACCGACCATCTTGAGCAGACCGCGGCGGCTGTGATTGTCGTTGGGGTTTGCCTTCAGGTGTTCGTTGAGAGAATTGATTCTGGATGTCAGAAGTGCAATCTGTACTTCGGGGGAGCCTGTGTCACCTTCGCAGGTGGCGTACTCGGCGATAATCGCGAGCTTTTCTTCTTTTGTCATGTTTTTCACCTCATGCAAAAATTATTTATGCGCAGACTCAGTAAAGGGCGGGTGAAAAGCCGTACGGCCCTTAAGTCCCGAAACCGAGACAGCGTCACATAGGATAATTATATCACAACTTATCGTAAAAGTAAAGATTTTTTATAAAATATGATATATTATTTTACTCCGTCCCGGAAAAAACTCTTGACAATTTTAAGTAAATTCTATATAATTAACCTAACATTCTAATACTTTCGGAGGTTCACAATGTTCAAAAAAGTAATGACCGCGCTGCTTTGCTTATGCACGATTCTTTCTCTTGCTGCCTGCGGTGACACGAACACTGCAGTTGAAACAACCGCTCAGGCTGTTGCTTCTGAGACAATTGCATCCGGTGAAGAAACACAAGACCCCACGAAGGACGCCAACGGGTACGAGCTTGACGACCTTCCTTCTGACCTCGATTACAAAGGCGAAACCGTAAAGATTCTCTGCTGGGAAGCCGAACGTAAAGAGTTCGAAATCAAAGAAGAAGAAATCAGCGGAGCCCTTGTCGAACAGGCCATTTACGACAGAAACCTGAAGACCGAAGAGCGCCTGAAGGTCGTTTTCGAGTGGGAAGAAATCCCCGGAAACAACTCCAACCGAGCAAGCTTCGTTTCCTACGTTGAGAAACAGCAGGCTGCCGGCAACTACTATGACATTATTGCTTCATACGCAAGAACCATCGGTATGCTCTCTACCCGCGGATTCCTCAAAAATCTGAATACGGTTGAAGACAACTATATCAACTTCGAAAAGCCCTGGTGGCCCGAAAGACTCGTCGATACCTGCACCATAGGCGACGCGCTTTACTACTGCTCAGGCGACGTATCCACCAATATCCTGCACTTTATGTACGTTATCTGGTACAATATGGAAATGCGTGAAGACCTGCAGCTCGAAGACCCCGTAAAGCTCGTTGACAACCACGAATGGACCTTCGACAAGATGGTTGAAATGTCAAAGGGCATCTATTCCGACCTTGACAACGACGGAAAGCAGTCGGTTGATGACCGCTATGCCTTCACTTCCATTTACTACGGACTTGATGCCTTCTATACCGGCTCCGGACTGCGTCTGATTGAACAGGATGCAGACAGCCTTCTCAAGATTTCCGATGACTACACCAGCCAGAAGTGCATAGACCTTATGGATAAGCTCGGAACCTATTGCGTATCCGAAGACTGCTACATTTCCGGCGGTGTAAACGGCTCAGTTTCCAATATCGTTCCCTTCACCCAGGGCAACGCTCTGTTCTGCCAGAATCGTGTTTACATTGCCGACAACCAGTCCTCCAGCAAGCTCAACCAGGTTGAATGGGAATACGGAATTCTTCCTACTCCTCTTTATGACAAGGATCAGGAAAACTACATCACCGTTATCGGTAACCCCTTCACACTCTGGAGCGTCATGGACGGTCTTACCGAAGCCAATACCTCCCGCGCAACAGCCGTCATCGAGTCCCTCTGCTCATACGGCTACAGACTTACGACTCCCGCCCTCTTTGAGACGAATATGAAGTACAGATACACCTCCGGCGCTGAAAACGACGGCGTACGTATGTTCGATATCATTCATAACACCATCGATTTCGATCTCGGCCGAATCTATTCAGACTCCCTCAACTACATGAGCGAAATTCCTTCAAAGGTTGCTGCCGTCGGCGGAAGCTGGGGCGCTGCCTGCAAGAATTCCGCAACACAGCTCAAGAAGCTTCTCAAGACTCAGGTTGTAAACAAGCTTGAGGCATTAGACTGATATTTTTCCGACAGGCGGCCTTCGGGCCGCCTGTTTTTTGATTTGAAGCCTCATCCGTCGATTTTCGCTGACGCGAAAATCGCCACCTTCCCCCGTTGGGAATACAAGATGACGTGGACAATTATACTTGCCTTCCCCGTTGGGAAGGCATGAAGACGGGGACAATTATACCTGCCTTCCCCACGGGGGAAGGT
>DCGL01000090.1:5109-5253 GCA_002314565.1 Clostridiales bacterium UBA1779 | reverse complement strand
CCGACTTTGACGGATGAGGCTCTTATTCGGGCGATTTTTGCATTGACAAAAACTAAAAGCAAGATTATAATATATGAAAATATGTTTCTGAAAGGAAAACAGCGTGAAACATTTAGAACTCCGTATCTGAAAACATGCTTGTTT
>DCGL01000090.1:2413-5087 GCA_002314565.1 Clostridiales bacterium UBA1779 | reverse complement strand
TCGGCGCAAAGTGCGAAGAAAGGAAAGGGAAATACCATGAGTGAAATGATGAAAGCCGCCGTTCTCTACGGCAATGAAGACATAAGATACGTTGACTGGGAAAAGCCGGAGCCCAAAGAAGGCGAAGTCCGCGTGCGCGTACGCGCCGCCGGAATCTGCGGGTCCGACGTTCCGCGTGTTCTTGCGAACGGAGCCCACTTTTACCCCGTCGTTCTCGGCCACGAATTTGCCGGAACGATAGACAAGCTCGGCGAAGGAGTCACCGGCTTTGAAATCGGAGACACCGTTTCGGGAGCTCCCCTCAAGCCCTGCATGAAGTGCCCCGACTGCGCAAAGGGCAATTATTCACTCTGCAAGCACTATTCCTTCGTCGGTTCGAGAGAGCAGGGAAGCTTTGCAGAATACGTCTGCCTTCCCGCCGTCAATGCCGTAAAATATGCAAAGGAAGTTCCCTTTGAACAGGCCGCAATGTTCGAACCCTCGACCGTTTCATGCCACGGGGTTCTGCTCAACAAGGCAGCCCCCGGTGAATACACCGCCATCTGCGGCGGCGGAACCATCGGTATGTTCGCAGCCCAGTGGGCCAAGATTTTCGGAGCCCGCCGCGTTGCGGTTTTTGATGTCGTAAAAGAAAGACTTGACCTGGCTCTGCGTCTCGGAGCCGACGCCGTTTTCGATTCTTCAGACCCCGATTACCTCAAAAAGGCAATGGAATACACGGGCGGGGCAGGATTCGGAACCGTATACGAAACCGCCGGCAACCCAATCACCATCCGTATGGCCTTTGAGCTTGCCGCAAACCGCTCCGATGTCTGCTGCATCGGAACTCCGCACACCGACGTCGTCTTCACTCCCCGTATGTGGGAAAACATGAACCGCAAGGAATTCAAGCTGACCGGCTCATGGATGTCGTACTCCGCCCCCTTCCCCGGAAAGGAATGGCAGCTGACCGCCGACTGCTTCTCTGACGGCCGCCTCAAGTTCGACGACAGCTTCATTTTCAAACGCTTCCCGCTCGAAAAGTGCGCCGAAGCCTTCGCTCTCTACAAGGACCCGAAGCAGGTCAAGGGCAAGGTAATGTTTATTCTCGACTAAACCAATCATCAGATGACAGGAGACCGTTTCTCCTGTCATCTTTTTTGCTTTAAATCTGACAGGGGGTGTGAGCGGTACCTGAGAACAGTCCCCCGGACTGTTCTCAGGTACCGCTCACACCCTGTCATACTGCAAAAAAATATTGACTTTTATTTATATATATAGTATAATTATCCATATTTTTTCAAAAATATAATAACCCAATTTTTTCAAAAATCCAAAGGAGATTTAAAATGGAACGCGTTTACAATTTCTCAGCCGGCCCTTCAATGCTGCCGCTGCCCGTTCTTGAAAAGGTAGCAGCCGAAATGGTCAATTACGGTGAATCCGGAATGTCAGTAACTGAGATGTCCCATCGATCTCCCGACTTCGAGCCCATTATTGCAAAAGCTGAGGCCGATCTGCGCAAGCTTATGAACATCCCCGACAATTATGCCGTGCTCTTCCTTCAGGGCGGAGCATCAACACAGTTTGCTTCCGTCCCTCTCAACCTGCTGCCCGAAGGCGGGAAAGCCGATTACATCGTTTCCGGCCAGTTCTCAGGCAAGGCACAGAAGGAGGCCGAAAAGTACGGTGATGCCGCAATTATCGCAACCTCAAAGCCCGACAATTTCGTATATATTCCCCGCGTTGAGCGCAAGGATCTCAGAGAGGGAACCTCCTACCTGCACATCTGCTTCAACAACACCATTTACGGTACAAAGTACAACTACATTCCCGACACAGGTGACACGACTCTCGTCGCCGATATGTCCTCCTGCATCCTGTCCGAGCCCGTTGATGTGACCAAATTCGGCGTTATCTATGCCGGAGCCCAGAAAAATATGGCTCCTGCAGGCATGACCCTCGTTATCGTACGCAAGGATCTGCTCGGTCATGTAAGACCCGAAGCTCCCACAATGCTCGACTGGAACATTATGGCCGAAAACGGCTCAATGTACAACACTCCCCCCTGCTTTGCCATCTACATGGCCGGCCTCGTATACGAGTGGCTGCTCGACATGGGCGGACTTGAAGAGATGAAGAAGCTCAACGTAAAGAAATCCAAGCTTCTTTACGATTATCTCGATTCTCAGAATTATTTTATCGCCCCCGTTCAGAAGGACTGCCGTTCTATGATGAACGTCACCTTCGTAACCGGCAACGCCGACCTCGACAAGAAGTTCGCCGCCGAAGCAACTCTCGCCGGCATGAAGAACCTCAAGGGCCACCGTTCCGTCGGCGGCATGAGAGCCAGCATCTACAACGCAATGACAATCGAAGGCGTTAAGAAGCTGGTAGAATTTATGGAAAAATTTGCAAAGGAAAACTAAGATGTATAAAATTCAGACACTCAATAAAATTTCTGTTTCAGGTCTCTCCCTTCTTGAGAGAGACAAGTACGAAACAGCTTCCGAGATGACAAACCCGGACGGAATCATCCTAAGAAGCTTTAAGATGCACGATATGGAGCTCCCAGCTTCCCTTTTAGCGGTAGCCAGAGCTGGAGCTGGAGTCAACAACATCCCTATAGACAAATGCACAGAAAAGGGAATCGTAGTGTTCAACACACCTGGTGCAAATGCAAACGCAGTTAAGG
>DCGL01000090.1:0-2389 GCA_002314565.1 Clostridiales bacterium UBA1779 | reverse complement strand
CTTTGCCGCTTCCAGAAATATGAACGCAGCCATCGACTGGTGCAAGACAATCGCAGACAAAGGCGACGAAGTTCCGCAGCTGGTTGAGAAAGGCAAGGCGCAGTTCGTAGGCCACGAGATCAAGGGCAAGACTCTTGGTGTAATCGGTCTCGGTGCAATCGGAGTAATGGTTGCAAACAGCGCATCTGCACTTGGAATGAAGGTTATCGGATGCGACCCATATATCTCGGTGGATGCAGCATGGGGACTTTCCCGCGACATCAAGAAGGCAATCAGCCTTGACAGCCTTATTGCAGAGTCGGACTACATCACAGTCCATGTTCCGCTTACAGACGGTACAAAGGGAATGTTCAACGCGGACAAGTTCAAAATCATGAAGAAGGGAACTGTACTCCTTAACTTTGCACGCGGCGGTCTTGTAAAGAACGACGACCTTAAAGCAGCAATCGAAGCAGGAACAATCGCGACATACATGACAGATTTCCCTGACGCAGAGCTTATCGGAATGAAGAACGTAATCTGTATACCGCACCTTGGAGCATCTACAGAAGAGGCAGAGGATAACTGCGCCGCAATGGCAGCACAGGAGCTTAAGGACTTCCTCGAGTTCGGAAACATCAAGAATTCGGTAAACTTCCCTAACTGCTCAATGCCATTCACAAACAGAAAAAGAATAACTGTAATCAACAAGGATATTCCTAATGTAATCGGACAGCTTACAGCAATCATGGCAGAGGAGAAAATCAACATCGCCGAGTTCAGCAACAAGAGCAAGAACGGCTACGCATACAACATCATCGAAATCGACAACAATGTGGCAGAGGATCTTCTTGCAGAGGTTATGACTAAGCTCAAAGCTGCAGAGGGCGTTATTGCAGTAAGACTTATCGGATAACAATCCGACACTGTGTTTTATGGAAACTTTTAATTTTACCGTAACTTCTGCCAATGGCTACGAAAGTCTGGTAGCAAGGGAGCTGGAATCTCTTGGCATCAAGAAGTATTCAATCGGCAAGGGAAATGTATCTTTTGCAGGAAACCAGTACGATGGGCTTAAAGTGTGCCTGTGGTCAAGGGTTGCTTCGAAGGTGCTTCTCAACCTTATGGAATTTACGGTAAGAAAAGAAGATGACATTTATGACAATGTGGTCAATTACGACTGGACACAGCTCTTCTCTGTGTCCAGAACTTTTGCCATAGATACAGTGCTGGCAACTGCATCGTTCAGAAACAATGCTTACCTTTCGCTTGTGGTAAAGGATGGAATTGCCGACTGCTTCAGGAAGAAAACTGGTAAGCGTCCGGATGTGGAGACCGAGCAGCCGGACATACGGATAAATCTGTACATCGAAAGGGACAAGGCAACAGTAAGCCTTGATATGGCTGGAAATTCACTCCACCGCAGGGGCTACAGGATTGCCCACGTGGAGGCACCGCTCAAGGAGAATTCCGCAGCGGCCCTGCTCTACCGTGGAGGCTGGAAAGAGGTTGCAGAGACAGGGGGCTGCTTTGTCGACCCGATGTGCGGCTCTGGAACGCTGGTTGTAGAAGCAATGATGATGGCTGCAAACATTCCTCCTGCCTTTGACAGAAACTATTTCTGCTTTAAGAACTGGAGCGGATTTAACCGCGGACTTTGGGAAAAGCTGCGGCAGGAAGCCACCGAGACAATAGCACAGTCAATTCCTTCTGTTCCAAAAGTATATGGTTTTGACTGCAACACCGACGCAGTTGATGCCGCCAGAAAAAATGTATCAAAGGCTTTTTCGATGTTCCCGGAACTTTTGGAAAAAGTGCACATCTCCAAAAAGGAGATTCATAAACTTGGCATGCCGGAAGGAGCTGGCGACAGACCCGGCTTTATAGGGGTAAACCCTCCTTACGGAGAGCGTCTTGGCGATATTGCGGAATTAAGGACTCTCTATGCCGACATGGGAAATATCTTCAAAGAGCGTTTTGACGGCTGGAAGGGAATCTTTATCACCGGCGACGAGGAGCTTGCACGGAAGACAGGGCTTAAAGCAACCAAGGTTAACAGGATTTACAACGGTCCTATAGAATGCATCTCCGCCGCCTTCTCCATCAACAGCGCATACCGCGAGGAGCATGAGCACACACTTTCAGATGCCGCCCAGATGTTTGCAAACCGCATTGCAAAAAATATGAAGCAGTATTCAAAAATCGCACGCAGACAGGGCGTTACAAGCTACCGAATCTACGATGCCGATATGCCGGACTATTCGGCTGCCATCGATTTCTACGAAGGCAAATGGTTGTACTTACAGGAATACGCCGCACCAGCCTTTATAGATCCGGCAAAGACAAAGCGCAGAGTAAGGGAGATGGCGCAGGTTCTGGAACAGTATGCAACCAAAGAGAACATCTTTAT
>DCGL01000166.1 GCA_002314565.1 Clostridiales bacterium UBA1779 | reverse complement strand
TCCGGCAAACTCGGGTTATATCACAGCACTCGGAGACTGTCAAGCAATTCTGAATTTTATTTTCAAACAGTTAACATAAAATCACATATCATTCACTTTATTTTCACACAACGCACTTATTTCACATCAAAGTAAAAATCAGAGATTACCTCGAAAGATTTTTACCCCCCCTTGTTATCATAAGGGGTGAGCACCCCGTTGTCCATTCTGAAAACACGGTCCGCCCTCTCGGCAATCGACATATCATGCGTAACCATAATCAGAGTCTGGCTGAGAAGGTCCTTTGTTTGAATCAAAAGCTCAAGAACCTCTTCCGCATTCTTTTTGTCAAGGTTTCCCGTAGGCTCATCGGCAAAAACCACCTGTGGACGGTTGATAAGGGCGCGGGCAATGGAAACCCTCTGCTGCTGGCCTCCGGACAGTTCGGACGGAAGATGGTGCAGACGATCCTCGAGATGAAGGCTTGAGATGAGCTTCTTGAAGTGCTCCTCATAGCTTATGTTGCTCTTATTGCACATCAGAGTCGGTATGAGTATATTTTCCATAGCGGTGAACTGCGGTATGAGATTGTGACTCTGGAAAACAGTACCGAGATAATTGCCCCTGAATGCTGCAAGCTCATCGGCGCCCATAGCGGTAATTTCGTTTCCGCGGATAAATATTTTACCGGCATTCGGTCTGTCAAGACCGGCAAGGCAGTGAAGCAGCGTGCTCTTTCCGGAACCCGAAGCACCGATAATCGCAATGAATTCACCGTCGTAAACCTCAAGGTCGACGCGGTTTACCGCAGTCACGACTGTATCGTATTGCTTGAACTGTCTGATAAGATCGACAGATTTGAGAATTACTCTTTTATTTGCATCTATCATTGTTGTGCTCCTGCTCTTTAATCTTTGATTTCACCGTTTACGACGCGTTTGCGGTATTCCCTTTCGCGTATATATGAAAGGAAAGGCAGATAGCTTGCAAGTACCGCGGATAACAACGAAACGGCGAAGCAGACGGCAAATCCGCCCCATGAGAAAGAATATTCGTATCTTACGTTTTCTCCGAAGCCGAATGACGGCATAAAAACGTTGAAAAACCAGAAAACGCCGTAGGTCAAAAGCGAACTGAGGCAGGCAGTTGCGACACACGAAACACAGGCAAGTATCGCTCCCGAGAGAGAAAACAGACGTGACAGGTCGCGGTCGGTGCCTCCGAGCGCCCCGAGAATGTAAATTTCGTCGCGTCTCTTCTTCATAAACATACTCTGAGAGAAGAACCAGACCAGAGGACTTACAAGCAAGAGAGCAAATGCCTCTATCGTAATCAGTCTGCCTGCCACGCAGACGTTCTGCAGATGTTTTTCGTAAATGGCTCCGGTTTCTCTGAGAACCGTGCCGGAATTCGACGAAACCGCATTGGAAATGACGTTTCTCAGTTCTTCGCTTCTGAGTATGCTGCAGTCGTCCTCAAGATATACGGAAACGTTCATTCTTTTTGATTCTCGTCCCGTGATTTTACTGTACAATTCCGGTGACATAATGACGGAGTACTCCCCCGTTGCATCACCGTCGTCAATTACTGCGGCAATTTCAACAGTGTAATAGTTGAAATCACCTCCGCGCAGAAGCTGGGTGAGTATCAGTCTTCTGTCCGCAGTTTCAAGCTTGACCGAGTTGTCCATATCTATCAGAGCTGCAATGGTTACAGTGTCCCCGACCTTAAAATTCAGAAGATTCTGATTGTTCATCGAACATGTCACGGCTACTTTTTCCGTACTTCCGAGGACAGACTCAAGGTCCCCATCTGTTTCCCACAGCTTTCCGCGTTCTACTTCCTCATAGAGAAGATTGTCAAGCACGAAATATCTGAAATTGTTGTCGGCCTTATACTTTTTCCAGTCAACGGTTTTGCCGGAAATGCCTCTTGCCTGATCTTCATTCAGAAGAATATGCGATGAAATAGCCGTACACGACAGAGTGTTTTCCCAATAAAGTCCACGAACACCGTCCTTGTCTATGATTTCCTCAATAACCGTATCGTCAATTTCGTCTATTGAAGACTCAATATTAAACTGCGCAGTCGGGGTTTCACTCTTCGTTTTATCCATATCAGCAAGGAAGATACCGCAGGAGTACATAGTTGTGAAGGCTATACAGAACCCGAGCAATATGGCGTAATACTTTCTGAAACGGATGAAGCCGTACAATTCATAATGAAAGGGAAAGCTCTTTCCGAATATTCTGAAGGAACGCATCGGTGATGAAACGAGATTTGAATTGTCCTCTGCAGAAATCAATGAAAGCGGAGTTTTTGATGCAATGATTCTGACAGCCGGGATTACTGCTGCAAAAATCACACAGAGCAGCCATAAAATGGAGGGCAGCACTCTTCCCGGAATTCCTGCAAGTTCGATTCTTCCTGTAACTATATAGAAAAGGAGTCCGGAAAACGCCAAAGCTGGAATAAACGATATCAGAGCCAAAGACAGCATTTCCCAGGCGCAGACCTCTATGAGCTTTTCGAAGTTGGCTCCGAAAGACATATATATTCCGTATTTGAATTTGAAATGATTTACTCGGATGACGAATAAGGAAACAATTATCAGAGCGCTGAACAGGGCACAGAGCACCGTGTTTCTGACAGTTTCGGACTCCTTCTCTGCAATTCTCTGATGATAAAGAGTGCGTTCACCGTAGGTACAGCTTACGTTTTCACCTCCGAGTCTGTAACGCGAAAGAAATGAATTGCAGTATTCTACGGTATCTTTTATCAGAAGGAATTTGACGCGGACCAGAACCTCCCCGGGATTTCCGTAATAATGTGAAATCTCGTAAGACTCATAGCCACGGGATTCCGGCTGCTCATTATTATGAATGTAAAAATTTCCGTTGAACAGATTGCTCCATTCCTGATCCGTATATCCTTCCACAATAAGATTGTAGTCGCAATTGCGCGATATCGTTTCGGCTTCGGAGCTGTACAAATCAAAGTCCATCCAGAGAATCCAGAAAAACGACTGAACAATTATGAGCGCAAGGAAAAAGACCAGATATTCTCTGAAAGATTTAATTACGTTTGCAAATGCGGCGCCGACGGTTCTCGGTGAAAAGAACCGGGAAAAAAAGGTGCCGGCATCAGAAAAGAAATCTTTGAGACCGTATCTGACCAGCTTATGGTCCTCGTTATAATAGGGTTTTCTGTATGCCATATTGTCCCCCGGATAATCAGGTTTTATTCCATTATTATATCATTATGTCACGGCTTTTTCAATTGCTTTGTTTACGCCTTACGCGATTTGAAAGCCGAAACGCTTTATCTGCCGAATTAACAGTAGAGAAAAATTCAAAAAAATCGTGTTTATTATTGTTATTATAGCATTACAGCAGAGGTTTTGCAATTACGACGGGTCAAAAATGCAAATTATCAGACAGTCTTCACACAAAAATACTTTTGAAATCTATTGATTTATTCACTGTTTAGTAGTATAATTACTATGCGAAAAATTTTGCGGAAAGGTGATAACCATGACAAAAAACAAGTTTATCCTTAATTGGATCGATGAAATGGCTGCTATGACCAAGCCGGACAAAATCGTCTGGATTGACGGCAGCGACGCCCAGAGAGATGCTCTTCGCGAAGAGGCCTGCTCAACCGGCGAGATGATCAAGCTCAACCAGGAACTTCTTCCCGGCTGCTATCTGCACAGAACTGCAGTAAACGACGTTGCCCGTGTCGAAGGCAGAACCTTCATCTGCACCAGAACCAAAGAGGACGCCGGCAATATCAACAACTGGATTGACCCGAAGGAATGCTACGACAGACTCGGCAAGCTCTTCACAGGTTCCATGAAGGGCAGAACAATGTACGTAATTCCCTACTCAATGGGTATCGTGGGTTCTGACTTTGCAAAGTACGGAATCGAGCTGACTGACTCCATCTACGTAGTTCTCAATATGCTCATTATGACCCGTGTCGGAAACGAAGTTCTCGATGCCATCGGCGACAGTGCCGACTTCATCAAGGGCCTGCATTCCAAGGCACAGCTCGACGAGCAGAACAGATATATCGTTCACTTCCCCGAAGACAACACCATCTGGTCGGTTAACTCCGGCTACGGCGGAAACGTTCTTCTCGGCAAGAAGTGCTTCGCTCTTCGTATAGCCTCCTTCCTCGGACGCAAGGAACACTGGATGGCCGAGCATATGCTCATCCTCGGTGTTGAATATCCGAACGGCGAAACCAAGTACGTATCGGCTGCCTTCCCCTCTGCCTGCGGAAAGACAAATCTCGCAATGCTTATCCCGCCTGAGGTTTACCGCAAGAAGGGCTACAAGGTCTGGACAGTCGGCGACGATATCGCCTGGCTGAGAATAGGCAAGGACGGAAGACTCTGGGCCATGAACCCTGAGAACGGTTTCTTCGGTGTAGCTCCCGGAACCAACGACAAGTCCAACCCCAATGCTCTTGCAACCACCAAGGAAGGCGCCATCTTCACGAACGTCTGCCACAATCTCGAGAACAACACCGTCTGGTGGGAAGGTCTCGACAAGAATCCTCCCGTCAACGCTCTCAACTGGAGAGGCGAAAAGTGGGATTACACCAAGTACGACAAGGCCGACAAGGTCGGCACCTCCGGTGCTCATCCGAACTCCCGTTTCACAGCCAAGGCTACAAACTGCCCCTGCCTGTCCAAGGAATTCAACAATCCCGCCGGTGTTCCCATCAGCGCCATCATCTTCGGCGGCCGCCGTGCCCGCACTGCCCCGCTGGTATACCAGTCCACTTCATGGCAGAACGGTACCTTCGTCGGTTCCATTATGGCTTCTGAGACAACTGCCGCCGCTTCCGGTGCAGTCGGCGTCGTAAGACGTGACCCGATGGCCATGAGACCCTTCGTCGGATACAACATGGGTGACTACTGGCAGCATTGGCTCGATATGGGCAAGATTATTCCCAATGCTCCCAAGATTTTCCACGTCAACTGGTTCCGCACCGATGACGAAGGCAACTTCATCTGGCCCGGATTCGGAGACAACCTGCGCGTCGTTGACTGGATTCTCGCCCGCTGCGAAGACAAGGTCGATGCAGATCTCACTCCCATCGGATACGTTCCGAAGGCCGAAGACCTCAACATCGAAGGTCTTGACATTTCTCTCGACACCATCAAGGGTCTGCTTTCCGTTGATCGCGACGCATGGCTTGCCGATGTCGAGAACATCAAGGAATTCTACACTCTTGTCGGCGACAGAGTACCTGCAGTCCTCAAAGAGGAACTTGCCGCTCTCGAAGCAAGACTCAAAGCATAATTTATTTCAGAGCCGCGTCCCGGGACGCGGCTTTGTTTTGGTCAGATTTCCTAAAAAACAATGCTCGGGTAATTACGCCCGGCATTGTTTCTTTAGTCTTTTTATAAAAACAATGCCGGTTCGTTTTGTTACGGCATTGTTTTTATTAGATTTATTCAAAAACAATGCTCGGGTAATTACGCCCGGCATTGTTTCTTTAGTCTTTTAATAAAAACAATGCCGGTTCGTTTTGTTACGGCATTGTTTTT
>DCGL01000064.1:8378-14169 GCA_002314565.1 Clostridiales bacterium UBA1779 | reverse complement strand
GTCATTCCGTAAATTGCATTGTTAACAAAAATAACGGTGATGTTTTCATTTCTTGTGGCAGCGTGAACCGTTTCTGCCATACCAATCGAAGCAAGGTCGCCGTCACCTTGATAAGTGAAAATAATATTTTCGGGCATAGAGCGTTTAAGTCCTGTTGCAACAGCAGGTGCTCTGCCGTGAGCCGCCTCAACCATATCGCAGGTAAAATAGTTATAAGCCATAACTGCACAGCCAACCGGTGCAACGCCGACCGTCTTGCCCTCAATACCCAATGTGTCAATGGCTTCTGCCACTAATCTATGAATNNGCAACAAGGCGGTGAACAATACCGTGTGTGCAACCCGGGCAGTAATGTAATTCGGCATCTGTTAAACTTTTCGGTTTTTCAAAAACTACCATTATTGCTTACCTCCCTGCATATTTTTGATTGCTTCAAGCACTTGCTCGGGTGACGGTATCATACCGCCTGCTCTGTTGCAAAGTGCAACGGGCTTTTTACATTCTGTTGAAAGTTTAATATCTTCAATCATCTGACCCATTGAAAGTTCAACGGAAATAAAGCCTTTGACTTTGTCTGCTGCTTCTTTCAACGGCTTTTTCGGGAAAGGCCAGACAGTTATCGGTCTGATTAAGCCAGCTTTAATGCCCTCTTTTCTGGCGGCAACAACAGCATTTTTTGACACTCTTGCAGCTATGCCGAAGGCAACAACGCAAATTTCTGCATCGTCCATCATAAAGCTCTCATATCTGACTTCATTTTCTTCGATAGCCTTATATCTCTCAAATCTTTCAAAGTTGGTTTTTTCCAATTCTTCAGGCACAAGATACAAGGAGTTGATAATATTATGCTTTCTTTCGCACTTTGTGCCGGTTACTGCCCAAGGTTTTTCAACCGAATTTGAGTGTTCTTCGGGGAGTTCGACCGGCTCCATCATCTGCCCCATAGTGCCGTCTGCAAGAAGCATAGCAGGCATACGATACTTATCGGCAAGGTCGAAAGCAAGACTTGTCAGGTCTGCCATTTCCTGAACGGAAGCCGGAGCAAAAACAATCATATGATAATCGCCGTGACCGCCGCCTCTCGTTGCCTGGAAGTAGTCGGACTGTGAGGGCTGAATTCCGCCGAGTCCTGGACCGCCTCTCTGAACGTTTACGACGAGAGCGGGAAGATCGGCACCTGCAAGATATGAAAGACCTTCACCCTTAAGAGAAATTCCGGGGCTTGAAGAGGAGGTCATAACTCTGTATCCTGCAGAGGCAACGCCGTAAACCATATTGATTGCGGCGATTTCACTCTCGGCCTGAAGGAATACTCCGCCGATTTTCGGCATCTTCTTTGCCATATAAGCGGCAACCTCGGTCTGAGGAGTGATGGGGTAGCCGAAATAATGACGGCAGCCGGCAATAATTGCGGCTTCGGCAATGGCTTCATTGCCTTTCATCAATACCTTGTCTGACATTTATTTTTCAACCTCCACCTTTATTATGCAGTCGGGGCACATCAGAGCGCAGGAAGCGCATCCGACACAAGCCGCCTGATCTGTGATTTCGGCAGGATGATGTCCTTTTTTGTTGATCTTATCAGGGGATATTCTGATAAGCTTTTTCGGGCAGGCATCGACGCAAAGGCCGCAGCCCTTGCAGTTGTCTGTCCTGAATGTGAGCTTTGTCATGGAAAACTCTCCTTTCGACAGTCCGCGTAATTCACCGCGGGGCTTTATTTCAGTTAATTTTACTCAGATCGTAAGGCGTCGTCTGGTATACGAAGTAGTTGAGCCAGTTTGAAAACAAGAGGTTCGCACAGGAACGCCAGCTGACAAGCGGTGCTTTCGTATCGTCGTCATTCGGGAAATAATTCTTCGGAACGGCAATCGGCAAACCGAGATTTTTGTCTCTTCTGTATTCTCTGTCAAGTGTCAGCGCGTCGTATTCGGAATGACCGGTCAGAAAAATCTGTCTTCCGTTTTCGGTCATCATGGCATAAATGCCGGATTCCTCCGAAGAAGCAAGAATCTTGATTTCGGGATGAGCTTCAACGTCTTCGCGGCGTATTTCGGTGTGCCTTGAATGAGGAACCATAAACACGTCGTCAAATCCGCGAAAAAGTATCGAGGACCTGCGTTCAACCGTATGCGGGAAAACCCCGAACATTTTTGCGGGCAGCGGATATTTCGGAATTCCGAAATGATAGTAAAGAGCGGCCTGGGCTCCCCAGCAGATGTGCATGGTGCTGTGAACGTGGTGAGTTGACCACTTCATTATCTCGCAGAGCTCGTCCCAGTATTCAACCTCTTCAAACGGCAGCTGTTCAACGGGGGCACCGGTGATTATCATACCGTCGAAGTTGCGGTTCTTTATATCGTCAAAGGTCACGTAAAAGTTTTCAAGATGCTCTTTTGATACGTGCTTTGATTCGTGGGTTTTGGTTCTGACAAGCACGGCTTCCACCTGAAGTGAGGTGTTGCTTATCAGTCTCATCAGCTGTGTTTCGGTGTCGATTTTGGTCGGCATCAGGTTTACAATCGCTATCTGAAGCGGACGGATATCCTGCGTTTTCGCACGGAATTCGTCCATAACGAAGATGTTTTCATCGGTCAGCGTCTTGTAAGCCGGCAGTTGATTCGGTATCTTAATCGGCATTTCTATGCTTCCCTTCTGTTAGGTCTTTGCTGTTTCAGACCCGGGTTTTGTGAAATCCGGACTTAATTCCGGTATATCAGACACAGGCAAGAGCCTGAGCGATATCGTCTATGAGGTCCTGTGCATTTTCAATACCGCAGGACATACGGACGAGATCGGGTGATACTCCTGCCGCAATCAGCTCTTCGTCATTCATCTGGCGATGCGTTGCACTGGCCGGATGCAGGCAGCAGGATCTTGCGTCGGCAACGTGAGTCTCGATTGCAAAGACCTTTAAGTTCTTCATATACTTTTCGGCAGCCTTACGTCCGCCCTTTACGCCGAAGCTTACGACGCCGCACGAACCGTTCGGCAGATATTTTTCGGCAAGAGCGTGATATTTGTCACCGGGAAGTCCGCAGTATCTAACCCAGCTTACCTTGTCGTTCTGTGCCAGGAATTCGGCAACTGCCTGGGCGTTTTCGCAGTGTCTCTTTACTCTGACGTGCAGACTTTCAAGTCCGAGATTGAGCAGAAATGCATTCTGAGGTGACTGAATTGAGCCGAAATCGCGCATCAGCTGTGAGGTTGCCTTTGTGATGAAGGCCCCGCCGAGTCCGAACTTTTCGGCATAAATAATTCCGTGATAGCTGTCGTCTGGTGTGCAGAGTCCGGGGAATTTTTCCGCATATTTCAACCAGTCGAATTTGCCGGAGTCCACAATGCAGCCGCCGACGGTTGCGCCGTGACCGTCCATATATTTGGTCGTGGAATGGGTTACGATATCTGCGCCCCATTCAATCGGACGGCAGTTTACGGGAGTTGCAAAGGTGTTATCCACGATAAGCGGAACGCCGTGTGCGTGTGCAGCCTTGGCAAATTTCTCAATGTCGAGAACAGTCAGAGCCGGATTTGCTATCATTTCACCGAAAACGGCCTTTGTATTCGCCTTGAAAGCGGCATTCAGTTCTTCTTCGGTGCAGTCGGGGGAAACGAAGGTGAAATCAACACCCATCTTCTTCATAGTTACGGCGAACAGATTGTAAGTGCCGCCGTAAATCGAGGAGCTTGCAATCACGTGGTCACCGCAGTTTGCAATGTTGAAAACGGCATAGAAGTTTGCAGCCTGGCCAGAGGAGGTCAGCATAGCGGCGCTTCCGCCTTCGAGCTGACAGATTTTTGCCGCAACGGCATCGTTTGTCGGGTTTGCAAGTCTTGTATAGAAATATCCGGATGCTTCAAGGTCGAAAAGCTTGCCCATATCCTCGCTTGTGTCATATTTGAAGGTTGTGCTCTGCACAATCGGGATCTGACGGGGTTCGCCGTTCTTCGGGGAATATCCGCCCTGAACGCATACGGTTTCGATTTTTTTCTTCATATCATTGGCCCTTTCCACAGACCGGGCGCAAATCGCGCATCAGTCTGTTTTTCCGCTTGCTCAGGCCGTCTTCGGCTTCTGCTGCATAGCGGATTTGCTTGGTTTTATTGTCTGTTTTCAGTGAGCTCACAGAATTTTCTTCTGCAGCTTCAGTGCCAAAAGTCCCGGAACTCTGCCTTCAAGCTCAGGGCAGAGTCTTTCTTCTGCAGAGGTAAGAATCTTTTCAAGACCCATAAGTTTTGCAACTTCCTCTGCGTATTCAAGTGAGTCGAGAACCGTTTGTGCATCGGTCTCGCGTCCGAGATTCGAGTTGTTGATTACCGCCGTGAATTTCATTCTGCAGGCCCATTCGATTTCGCGAAGGACCTCAACAGTTGACGCGGCGTCTCTTGTAAGAGGTCTGTATTTGTTGATGACGGCAAACATCTCGTAATTGTTCTCTTCGAGAATTGCCGCGGCAATTCTTCCGAGAGCCAGAGCCCCTCTGTCATCCCCGCCGATATCGAGAATCGTATAAAGCTCTTTGTCATCAGTCAGAGCATATAAATCTTCGGGCATTGCCGGAAGGTCAAGGTTCGTGTTGGCGTAATCCGAGCAGATAAGCCGTATTCCCGCATGGCTGAAATCATCCGAGCTGTCCTTGGTTCTGAAATAAGGATTTACAATATCAAGGTCGGCAACGGCCACACGGTCCTGCTGCTTTTTCAGTTCAAAAGCCATATTCACGGCAATATTCGTCTTTCCGCTTCCGTAATGTCCGCAAAGCAGGGTAAGTCGTTTGTATGTCATACCGTCATTCCTCGTGGTATTCCCGGACTGTCCCAAACGTATCATCTGACAATACTCTCACGTCATCTTCAGTCTGAGTACAGTCCCGGATACCGTCTGTAACCATATAATATATATAAGGAAGAAATCAGAGCTGATTGCGGCGAATTTTTCCGCTTGCAGTCTTGGGAAGGCTGTCTCTGAATACGATAATTCTCGGATATTTGTAAGGAGCCGTATGCTTCTTGACGTAATCCTGAATCTCCTTTTTCAGTTCTTCGGACGGCTGCTTGCCTTCCGTCAGAACTATGCTTGCCTTTACAACCTGACCTCTGACCTCATCGGGGGCAGCGGATACTCCGCATTCAAGAACGTAAGGCAGCTCCATAATGACGCTTTCAATTTCGAACGGCCCGATACGGTAACCGGAGGATTTGATAACGTCATCAACGCGGCCGACGTACCAGTAATAGCCGTCTTCATCACGCCAGGCTGTATCGCCGGTGTGATAAAATCCGTCGTGCCAGGTTTCTTCTGTTTTTTCGGGATCGTTGTAATATTCAACGGCAAGTCCTGCGGGTATTCCCTCTCTGATATCGACGACGATTTCACCGACTTCACCGGTATTGACGGGATTTCCGTCGGGGTCGACGATGTCAACCTTGTAAATAGGTGCGGGTTTGCCCATAGAGCCGATTTTGTGCGGGGCTCCCATAAGGTTTCCGACTATCATCGTGCTCTCTGACTGACCGAAGCCTTCGAGAATCTGAAGTCCGGTGTTCTTTTCAAATATTCTGTAAACTTCGGGGTTAAGTGCCTCACCCGCAGTTGTCATGTGCTTGACTGAAGACAGATCGTACTGTGAAATATCCTGTCTTATCAGCATACGAAGCATTGTTGGCGGAGCACAGAATGTGGTAATTCTGTATTTGGCGAACATCGGCAGGATATCGGCGGCATCGAATCTGTCGAAATCGTATACGAAGGTTGCAGCTTCGCAGAGCCACTGTCCGTAAAGCTTGCCCC
>DCGL01000064.1:8205-8364 GCA_002314565.1 Clostridiales bacterium UBA1779 | reverse complement strand
CCTTTGCCCAGCCGGTGTCGGAGATTGTAAAGTGCAGTCCGTCGGGGTCAACCACGTGCCAGTATCTTGCTGTGTGGAAGTGACCGAGAGGATATCTGAAATTATGAGCGGCTATCTTCGGATATCCCGAGGTTCCGGAGGTGAAGAACATCAGCATCA
>DCGL01000064.1:7980-8126 GCA_002314565.1 Clostridiales bacterium UBA1779 | reverse complement strand
CTTCGCGCTGTCCGTTGACAATGAGCATATTCTTGACGCTCGGGCATTTTTTTGCAGCTTTTTCGGCTTCTGCGGCGGTATCGCCGTCAGCCGTGCAGATAACCGTATTGATTCCCGCCTTGTTGAAGCGGTATTCAAAATCGTGT
>DCGL01000064.1:0-7926 GCA_002314565.1 Clostridiales bacterium UBA1779 | reverse complement strand
GAGAACCAGAACTGGTAGTGGCGCTTGAGCACCAGCATTACGCGGTCTCCCTTTTTGACGCCGAGTGACTTGAAATAGTTTGCGCACTGGGCAGAGGCCTTCTTCATATCTTTGAAGGTAAAGCGTCTTTCGGCGCCGTCCTTTGAGATGTGAAGCATGGCAAGCTTTTCGGGCTCCTTCGCCGCCAGCTCGTCGATAAGATCAAAGGCAAAGTTGAAATGCTCGGTATTTTTGAATTTAATTGAAACGGGAGTTCCGTTTTCGTTCTCTTCAACGTCGATGAACTTGCGGTAAATACGGTCCTCTCTGTCCTTTGCTACCTTGACGGTTCCCGAAATTTCGGCAACCGGAGTCAGCTCGGGAATAGGCTCGCCCGTCGGATTGAGAACGATGGCATAGAAAAGACAGTCCTCCCCGTTCACGGCTATCATTCCGTGAGGAGTGCCCGAATCGTAGTAGATGCTGTCGCCGGGGCCGAGAACCTCTTTATGAGAACCGATCTGAACCTTGAGGCTGCCGGAGATGACGATGTCGCACTCCTGCCCCGAATGAGTTGTCAGTTCAATGTCCTTATGCTGGGCCTCTTCGTTATAAGTTGAACGGACGTACAGGGGTTCCGCAATTCTGTTCTGGAAGGAGGCCGCCATATTGTAATATTCCATACCGTGAGCCTGGTCGATGCGCTGAGCGGCACCGGCTCTTGTCAGGGTATAGGATTTCAGCGTGGGGCTGACACCTTCGATAATATCGGTAACGTCGACACCGAAGGCGAGGGCGCAGCGATAGATGAAAGCGAAGTGAAGGTCACTTTCGCCTCTTTCGCAGGCAAGATATTCAGCGACGGTGACGTCCGTCTTCGCCGCCATTTCCTCGGGTGTGAATCTGGTTATTTCACGCAGCTCGCGGATACGTTCCGCCATTTCCCGGATTTTGAAATCCAGGCCGCTCATCTGACTCATTTTTTTATTCCTTTCGCCCGTTTGTTGTGTCGGTTTACCGGGGTGAATGCTGATTTTGCAATAACATTTCCGGAATCAACCGGAAATCAAACCGCTGTGTTTGAGCAAAAACGTGTATCAGAGCTTGCTTCTCTGAATCTTTCCGTTTGAAGTCTTCGGCAGCTCGTCTCTGAATACCACGATTCTCGGGTACTTGTAGGGTGCCGTATTCTTCTTGACGTAATTCTGAATTTCTTTTTTCAGTTCTTCGGTTCCCTCAGTACCGGGAACAAGAACTATGCTGGCTTTAACAACCTGTCCTCTTACCTCATCCGGGGCAGCGGATACTCCGCATTCGAGAACGTATGGCAATTCCATAATGACGCTTTCGATTTCGAACGGCCCGATTCTGTATCCGGATGACTTGATGACGTCATCAACGCGTCCGACGTACCAGAAGTAACCGTCTTCATCGCGCCAGGCCGTATCGCCGGTGTGATAGCAGTTGTCGTGCCAGGCTTCGTTTGTTTTTTCTTCGTCGAGATAATAGCCCTTGAACAGTCCGCAGGGCACTTTTTTGTCCGTACGTACGACAATTTCGCCGGTTTCGCCGTCGGGAACGGGATTGCCGTTTTCGTCAACGATATCGACGTCGTATCCGGGAACGGGACGTCCCATAGAACCGAGCTTATGCGGATTGCCCATAAGGTTTGCAATCGTAAGGGTAAGCTCGGTCTGACCGAAGCCTTCCATAATCTGAAGTCCGGTTGCCTTTTCGAAGAGTCTGTAAACCTCGGGGTTGAGTGCCTCGCCGGCTGTCGTCATATGCTTTATTGAAGACAGATCGTATTTTGAGATATCCTCTCTCACCATCATGCGCAGCATTGTGGGCGGAGCACAAAAAGTTGTGATTTTGTATTCAGCAAACAGAGGAAGAATATCCGCTGCCGAAAATCTGTCGAAATCGTAGGTGAAGACGGAGCCCTCGCACAGCCACTGTCCGTAGAGCTTGCCCCAGAGGGCCTTTCCCCAGCCGGTGTCGGAAATTGTGAAGTGCAGACCGTTTTCGGATACTCCGTGCCAGTATCTTGCGGTCATATAATGACCGAGAGGATACTTGTAGCTGTGAACGGCGATCTTCGGATATCCCGTCGTTCCGGACGTGAAGAACATAAGCATGGGGTCTTCACCGCAGGCGGTATCATCGTTTCTGTAGAAATGCGTGCTGTAAAGCGCAAATTCTTCGTCGAAATCGTGCCAGCCGTCCTTTTTGCCTCCGACCAGCATCTTCGTAACGAGAGTCGGACTCTTCACAGCGGCAATATCGACCTGGTTTGCTACGTCGGCATCGGCTGTGCAGAGAATTGCACTGACGCCGGCAGAATTGAATCTGTATTCAAAATCGTGTGCCTGAAGCTGATTGCTTGCGGGTATTGCGATTGCGCCGAGCTTGTGCAGACCGAGCATTGCATACCAGAACTGCCAGTGGCGCTTAAGCACCAGCATCACGCGGTCTCCCTTTCTGATACCCAGTGATTTGAAATAGTTTGCGCACTGGTTCGAGCCGCGCTTCATATCGTTATAAGTAAATCTGCGTTCGTTTTTGTTTTTGTCAAGCCAGATCATTGCAAGCTTTTCGGGCTCGCGCTTTGCGATGGCGTCGACAATGTCAAAAGCGAAGTTGAAGCTGTTTTCGTTCTTAAAATCTATTGAAACCGGAGCACCGTTTTCGTTTTCCATAACGGTAACGAAGTTGTCGCTGACAAGCTTCTTTCCTGCATTTCTTGCCGGGAAGAAGGTGTCTCTCAGTATAGGCTCGGATTCGTTTTCGCCGGGAAGAACGACTGCAACGAACAGACAGTCGTGACCGTCAACGGCAACCATTCCGTGGGGAGTGGAGCTGTTGTAGTAGATGCTGTCGCCTTCGGACAGATATTCGACGTTGTCGCCTATCTGAACCTTCAGATGTCCGCTCATAATGAAGTCGAATTCCTGACCTGAATGCTTTGCAAGGTGAATGGGCTTGTTGAGAGCATCAGGATCGTATTCATAGCGTACCCAGTAGGGTTCGGCTATCTTTTTTCTGAACATGGGAGCCAGGTTCTGAATTTCGATTCCGTCCTCTTTGGCGGTCTGCTGTCCCTGACCCTTACGCGTTACCGTATAAGATGAAAGGTGTGCGCTTTTACCTTCGAGCAGGTCGGAAATTCCGAGCCCGAAAGCAAGAGAGCACTTATGTATAAACGTGAAAGGAAAATCAATCTTTCCTGCTTCGTACTGACGGTATTCATCAACGGAAACTTCGGTTTTCGAAGCCATTTCAGCTTCGCTGAAGCCCATGATTTCGCGCATTTCTCTTATTCTGAGCGCGACCTCGCTCAAAGTAGATACAGAAGACATTAGAACTCTTCCCCCTTGTAGGAGTCAGCCTGATTCTATGCAGGCAAAAATTTATTTTTCCCCGAGGACGCAAAAACCCGCCTCAAAGAATAAACCTTGAGACGGGTGATAGAATACACTCGCGGTACCACTCAAATTACAGCATTTCTGCTGTCCCTTCAGAATCCAACAATTCCTTCGCTTTGACGCAGCGTTACGGGAAGTGCCTACGTTATACAATTTCGGACTTCCGGCTCGGAAGTGATGGGCACTTGCAGTTCCATTTCCGGTTCACACCAACCACCGTCTCTCTCTGAACTTTCCTGCAGGCCGTCTTCGTCGCAGCCTTTACTATTTAATTGATATGCGTAATTATATCACCCGTCCTGAATATTGTCAAGCTTTTTCTGAAAGTATTTTCATAAAATCAGATAATATTCAATAAATTTTCAGGTTTATGAACGGGAATTCACGTATATCAGGCGATAGTCAGAATGTCTGAAAAGCCTGTGATTTCAAATACTTCCTTTACTTCTTCCGATGCATTGTGAATAACGACGGCAGCAGCGTTGCCGACTGTCTTGCGGGCCGAAAGCAGAACGCGGAGTCCGGCAGAAGAAATGTACTGAAGATCCTTGAAATCAAAGTTCAGTTCGGTAATCCCGGAGAGGGAGGCCTTGAGCTCAGCCTCAAGTTCGGGGGCCGTTACGGTATCAAGACGGCCTTCAAGAGCGATGTTCAGAGTTGTGTTTTCAAGTGTTTTTGTGATTTTCATAATCAAATCCTACCTTTATATAATATATTGTATTCAGTATGTATTATCTGTTTCTGCCGATCAGGTTTGACGGAACAAGCGCAAGTATAAGAGGATAAAATTCAAGTCTTCCCGCAAGCATTGCAAACGAGAGAATGACCTTCGATACGTCCGAGAAGGCTGCGTACGTGGAAGCAGGTCCGATACTTCCGAATCCGGGGCCTATGTTGTTGATACAGGAGACCGTTGCGCTGATATTTTCCACGAAACCCATTTTATCAAAGCACAGGGCAAGAAAAACCAGTCCTACGCTTGCCATATAAAGCATAAAATAATTGCTGACTCCGCTGAGAGTCTGCTCATCGGCAGGCTTCCCTTCGAAACGTACCGTTGAAACGGAGCGCGGATGAAGAAGTCTTTTGAACTCCCTGAAAATTGATTTGAATCCGAGTATGACTCTCGAAACCTTAAGGCCTCCTGCCGTTGAACCGGCACAGCCTCCGATAAACATAAGAACAAATAGCAAGCCCTTTGAAAGCATCGGCCATTTGTCGAAATCCGCTGTGGAATATCCTGTCGTCGTCAGAATCGACACGGTCTGGAAAAACGAATGTCTGACTGATTCGGACACAGCCGTATACTGCGGAAAAATGTTGCAGGCAATTATGCAGGTTGCCGTCGCGATTATTCCGAAATATACCCACATTTCAACGGACTTTAAGGCAGCCTTGACTTTTTTAGCCAGCATCAGATAATACAGGTTGAAGTTTACGCCAAAGAGCATCATAAACACGGCAATCACCCACTGGGCAAAGGGCTGTGTGATACCTGCGTTATTTATTCCGAAGCCTCCGGTTCCCGCACTTCCGAATGAAAGCAGCATACTGTCGAAAAACGGAGTCCCTCCCGCCCACAGAATGACAATCTCAAGAACCGTCATACAAAGATAAATCACGTACAGAATCATTGCCGTCTGACGTGCGCGCGGAACGAGCTTTCCGACAACGGGACCGGGCATTTCAGCACGCATAATGTGAATCGAACGGTCCGAAATGTTCGGGATTATTGCCATTATGAAGATAAGAACTCCCATTCCGCCTATGAAATGGGTGAAGCTTCGCCAGAACAGCACGGCATGAGACAGAGCATCGAGATCCGCGATGACCGAGGCTCCGGTTGTTGTAAAGCCGCTGACGATTTCAAAAAACGCATCGAAATATGAAGGAACCTCACCGGAAAAGCACAGAGGCAGCGCCCCGATTGCCGACATAAGCACCCAGCCGCAGGCTACGATTGCAAAGCCCTCTCTGGCATAAATCGTGTGATTTTCGGTTTTGCAGAATTTTATGAGCAGAAAGCCGACAAGGCCGCTGAAAACGGCGGTTCCCAAAAAGGCAAGTCCGCTCAGTTCAAGATAGATAAGTCCGACCAGTGCGGGAAGCAAGAGGAGTGCTCCTTCTGCAAGAGCAATGTACCCGGTTATGGCCAGAACCATACGGCGGTTCAAGATTCACCTCTCATATCAGGCGTCTTCCATTATATCGGAAAGATCGCTGAGCTTGTGACCGGATGACAGCAATATTACTTTGTCACCGTTCATTATCAGATCGTTGCCGGAAGGAACGATGATTTTTCTTCCGCGGATTATTCCGGCTATCAGTATGTTTTTCTTGAGCGTCATCTCTCTGAGATGAATGCCGAGATATCTGAAATCGGCGTTGACCTTGAACTCAACTGCTTCGGCACTTCCGTCAAGAACGCGGTACAGAGCGGCAAGGTTGCTGCCTTCAGTGTTGCTGAGCGCTCTTGCATATCTTGAAAGTCTTCCGGAGACCAGCTTGTTCGGGGAGATGATGCACTCAAGTCCGAGCTTTTCGGCCATTGCCGCAAGCTCGGGTCTGTTGATTTTTGTAATGACTTTTTTTACACCACGCGAGGCGGCATATATTGAAATGAGTATGTTTTCTTCATCAGACCCCGTCAGAGCAACGAAGGCGTCCTTGGAATCAATTCCCTCTTCGAGCAGTATTTCCTGGCGTGCTCCGTCACCGTTGATTATCATTGCCTTCGGGTCATTAAGCTCCTCGGCAAATTTTATACAATGTTCGCGGTCTATTTCAATGATTTTGACTGATATTCCGGCAGAAAGCAAAAATTTGGCAAGATAATGAGAAATCTTTCCTGCACCGACAATCATCACGCTTCGTGCCGATTTTTCAAGAATCCCCATCTCTTTGAGCAGCTTCTGTGCTTCTGAAGGCGAAGCAGTCAGGGCAATTCTGTCACCCTTGTCAAGCTTGAAGCGTCCTGAGGGAATTACGGTTTTTCCCTCTCTCTGAACTGCGCAGACAAGAAAATCCTCGTGATATTTCTGACGCAGATCAATCAGAGAATTTCCGGCAAGCGGTGAATCCTCTTTCAGAACAAGCTCAAGAAGTTCAAACTTTCCCGAAAAAGATTCTATATTCACTGCACTCGGGAATTTCAGTATGTTACAGATTTCGTTTGCTGCCAGTCTGTCCGGATTGATTGATTCTGACAGGTCCAGCTGCTGGCAGAGAAAGCCGAGACCGTTGTCGTTATATTCGGGGTTTCTGATTCTCGCTATAGTATGCCCGGCACCGAGCTTTCTTGCAAGAAAGCAGCAGAGCATATTTGTCTCGTCCGAGGAGGTTGCCGCAACCACAAGCTTGCAGTTATCGGCTCCTGCTTCTTTAAGCGTATCAACGTCTGCTCCGTTTCCCATAACGCACATCACGTCAAATTCCGTCGTAACTTCCTCAATGGCTTTTGCATTGCTGTCAACGGCTATGAGGTCATGACCCTCTTCGACAAGATTTTCAATTATGGCTTTACCGGTTTTACCGCAGCCGACAACAATAATTTTCATAATTTACCTTTCAGATCAGTGCGGGAATTTGATGCCGGTAAGCGCTTCGGAATTCGCCGGCAGTGCAATTTCCTTTCTCGTATTTCCCCGGTTTTTTATCTTTTAAGATATCCGAGATAAACCGCGGCCTTCAGAATCAGAGTCTGGGTTTTGGCATCGGTGACTTTACCTGCCATAACCTCGTCGAATATCTCTGAAAAGTGAACGCAGAAAACGTCAAGGAATTCGTCTTCGTCAAGCTCGCGTTCACCGCGGGAAAGCCCTTTTGCAATATAAAGCGTGAGCTTTTCGTCACAGTAAGCGGCAGCAGGATGAAACTCACCGAGATCAATCCATTCACTTGCCGTAAGGCCGGTTTCTTCGCGCAGCTCCCGTTTGGCAGCTTCGAGTCTGTCTTCGCCAAGGTAATCAAGCTTCCCGGCGGGGACCTCGGTAATTACTTTCCCGACAGGGTATCTGTACTGGCGTTCGAGATATACGCGCCCGTCATCAGTAACGGGAAGAATTGCAACTGCACCGACGTGACGGATAAGCTCGCGGACTGCGGGCTTGCCGTCGGGAAGCGTCACCTTATCCCTGAAAACGTGAAGAATAAGCCCGTTGAATATTTCTTCGGAATTATTGCCCTTTTCGCCGAGACTTTCAAGCTCAGTCTCGTTTTTTACTGATTCGTTCATATCGAAACAACCTTCTTTTCACAAAACACAATATAATTATATAATATAAAAATCCAATATATATTTTACCACATTTTCATAAAAAACACAACAAAAAATACTATTAAAGCCTGTCGGAAACGGAAATCCGTTTTTGCATAAATCAATTCATTTTCATTTTATATCCGTCATAATAACAGTGTGCTGTCTTGACTTTATTATAAAAAAGTCAAATAAGTGCAAACATTTTATACAAAAAACTTGAAGAAAGCCACATTGTGTGCTATAACCCGAGTTTGCCGGAAAAAC
>DCGL01000116.1:51560-51926 GCA_002314565.1 Clostridiales bacterium UBA1779 | reverse complement strand
GTTAATGTGCGTGCCAAGCACACAAATCAAAAAGCTGACACAAGAACTATTCCCGTGTCAGCTTTTTTTGTGCGCGTATTCTTTAAAAGAAAAACAGACAACAACCGGGTGCGTTCCGTCTGCCGTACGGAACGCACTCTTTTATTGCAGGACGCATCGCGTCCACTTTCCGGACGTCCCCGGGTTACCGTTCCCGTCCGTCCGGACTTTCGCCTACAGTCCGTTTTACCGGAACGGACTGAGGCCGCCCGCAGCAAGTCACTTCTGAATGGCTGAGCAAAGTCACTTCTGAATGACTGAGCAAGTCATTTCTGAATGGCTGAGCAAAGTCATTTCTGAATGGCTGAGCAAGTCATTTCTAAGCAG
>DCGL01000116.1:45274-51501 GCA_002314565.1 Clostridiales bacterium UBA1779 | reverse complement strand
CATTTCTGAGCGGCTGAGCAAGTCACTTCTGAATGACTGAGCAAGTCATTTCTGAGCGGCTGAGCAAGTCATTTCTGAGTGGCTGCAAGGCTCTTCGCAGCGCCGGAACCGACGCTGTGAAGAAAGAGCTTAGTTAATCTGGTTGTTATATGTCGTTCTGTTGATGTTGAAAATACGGAAATCACTTGCGACCGTTACGTCACCGATGAGGATTCTTGAAACCAGCTTGTAGTTGACCGCTTCAACGGCTTCGGTCGGGTTAACCAAAAATTCAATCTCAGTTGTTCCCTTGCCATCTACCGTCAACTCGTTTCTTGCAGTCTTCAGTACTTTTTCGACTTCCTCAAGAACCGTCTTCTGGATTTCAGAAGAACTGGTATCGAGGGTAATACCCGAAGTACCGTTCTGACTGATTACTCTCGAAAGAATCGATGAGCAGGCTGAGGAAACCTGATTTACATATACAGGATCCTTTCCGCCGGTTACGTCGCCGATAAGAATCTGAGTTATATGCAAATCTTCAATCGTAAGGTAAACCTTGAACGAATGTGAAACGTTATCTGTCAGAGTATACTCGAAAGGCGTAGCGGTCGAATATGTACCATCCCTATACTTCCACATATAGCTCTTTGCCGTTCCATCTGAAAGATCGAACTCATCAAAGTTTCCGTCAAAGAGCATTCTGACGGTAAAGAGACCGGGATCGGGAATATACAGCTCATAAAGTCCGGTTTCAAGGTTCTTCTTGTACAGGTCAAACGCAACCTTCTCATTGCTTGCGCCGTCAATCATTCCGGCAACGGACAGATTTGATTTGAAACCGTATTTGGCCTTTCCGACATCGTTGAAGTTTATGTTGAGAGAATCAATGTCGTCAATTCCCAAGAGAATACCGTACTCTTCGCTTCCGACAATGGTGTACATAATCTTTTCCGTAGTTATCGGGTAAGAACCAAGCGGGTAATCAGGCTCGGCGGTTCTGTACAGCGAAATATCCAGGAAATACGTACCTGACGTGAAGTTATAGCCTATAGCCGTTGTGAAGTCCATTGTAATGCTGACGTTCGTGGAAATGGTTTCACCGTTTCCCGTGTATGTCAGCTGCTTGAGACTTACGTAAGCGCGGTCATTTTCTTCATCTATTGACTTTACCCAATTCAATACAGTTGAACCGGAATCAATCGTCGAAGCCTGAATGTATGCCTTTCCGTTGTCATCAAAGGAAACAGGAAGAATATCCGTTCCGTAATACAACGTTCCGCTGCTGGTAACAACATACTGGCGTCCGTCTGCCGCGGTCTGAACATTCTCGTAATCATCTTCGGCATAATACTGTTTCTCACCGTCGATGGTCATCGTTGTGAATGCGAACATCTTTTCCATATCATACGGAGAAAGCAGAGACTTGAACACGAATGCAGAACCTCCGGCGGTCTGAGTTACCGTATCAACACTGTCACCGATGGTCAGCTTGGTACCAATCGGAATCGGCATGGCATTCCCCGCTTCATCCGTTATGGTATATACGACTTCAAGATAGTTAAAGTCTCCGTTTGCAAGGTCGGTATGGAAGTTATATCCGTTCCTTCGTGTATCGGTCAAAGTAGTATTTGCAGAAAGGAAAACACTCTGACTGAATATGTTGGAAGAAGTTGATGCATCGAGTTTCAGTGAACGTCTGAATCCGATGGTTACTGTCGGCTGAATATCCACATAGTACGCGGCAATGGTGTAGCTGGTTGTTGAACCGTCCTCGCTGCCCGCCTCGTTATCGATGAAGATACCCGATTTACCTTTAAGCGTAATCTGAAGTTCAGGGTCGTCGGTATTCGAGAAGTCAACAACCATCAAAAATCTTTCAAGTCCCGCATTCGGATCCTCATAGGTCTTTCTCGCGGTTACTATCTTATAAGGTACTGTTGTTGTCGATTCGCTGCAGTAAGCTTCGAGTTCCTCGGCAGCGGCAGATGAAGTGATTACTCCCGCTGCTACCTGATTGTCAAGCTCTTCCTTCTTCTCTATGTCATCGCGTGAAAGGTCTCTCAGCTCGAAGTATTGTTTGGTTTCTGCGTTCTGGAAACCAGTCAGATAAATTTTTGATTCTCCTGACTTCTTCGTGACAGAGTACATATAGACGGAACCGCTGTTTAAGTCAATCAGCTTAAATCTGGTACCCTGTGGGAAGAGGTTTTCGCCGCTGGACTTATTAAGCTGGTAATAAGTCTCAACGGTCAGCTCCTCTTCATAAGGAATCAGATTGCCAAGTGAATACACAGTATCGAAAATCGGATCACCGTCTGAATAAATCAGCGTTTCAAACACAGCCGATGAGTCTTCAGGCATACCGTTTCTTCTGTATACGTAAATCGGTCCTAAGAATTCATCTTCGCCAAGATACATAAGCAGCGGGATGCCGCCTGAGGTAATCGGGGCGTTGGTATTTTCCGTTGCCCATACGTATACTGCCGAGCTGTTCGCTCCGAGAATGGGATTTCCTGATGCGTCAATGGCAATTGCATCGGAACCGACGTCGTCCTTTTCATAAGTCGGAACCTTTTTGTAAACCGGCATTCCGTTGCTGTCAACTCTCGCAACCTGTTCGTCGATAACGGTGTACTTAAGCGTACCAACATCCGTGCCGCTTGAACCGAGTCGCTTGATTACGTAAATGTCGCGTCCGTCAGCATCCTTCATAGTCGGATCGATTTCCTGAGTATAATTTACATACTGCATATACTTCGAATTGCCGTAATAAACTATTTGATTTGTCGAATCCGTCTCATAGAAGTAGTACGGAACACCGTCACTATCGAGCAAATCGTCACCGGCAGCGTTCTGCGGTACCGACACTCGCGTATCAATCAGCAATCGGTCTCCGGAGTATGCGACCTCAACATAAGATGTATAAACACCGTCGTTGTTGATAAGCAGCTCCTGATTTTTTCCGTTGTAGCGTCCGTAGCCGAGGCTCCTCAGAACGTAGTCACGTGCATTCTCATACGAAGATATTGTTGAATACTGTCCTACTGACGTGATAATCTCGGCAAGAGATGCCTGGTCGGCACTTCTGTCACCTTCAGCAACCCAGCTCTGTGTAGCAACTGAAATCTGCAGAGCAATTTTAATCGGAATCTCAAGAGTTATCACTACGGGATACGGGCTATGGACATATGATATTCTTATTGAGACGGTAAGTATGCTCCAGACATTGTCCGGGTCGGTTCCGCGTCCGCGGAAGCCGGTGCCATTCGTGTAAATCAGATTTCCCTTTGACTTTGAGATGTTAATAACATTTCCGGCCTCCAGAACAGCTTTCTTTGTAGAGTAGGAAATATTCTCTGCAGCGCCGAGAGTGTTTTCCGGGACGACAGCCAAGGTCTGTCCTGTTCTCTTTACCTTGTTCAGGTTATCGTTACTGTCAAGCGATCCGGTTGCCGTAACAACCTCAAGAAGCGTCTCGACGTATTCGTTCAGTGATGTCTGCGTTCCCTGTTCACTGTCATAGAAGAAATACATAATATCATCCGTTGACGCGTCAGTTGTCGTATTATCACTTGCTCTGTAAATTGTCGAACCTTCTGGGTACATCATAATATGAGGCTCTGAATCGATAACGGTCTGACCGTTCTCTGTATGTGATACTGTATTGGTATTCGTAAGAAGACGTCCGTCCTGAGCCAGATCGGTCGGGCTCGCAGTAATTTTCTTATCTGAATCCGTCTTGTACGAATCCGGAACGTTTGAGACACCGGTTAGCATAGCCCTGCTGATGTCAGTATATCGGATGAAGTTGAAATTAACAAAGCTGCTGATATACCCATACTCAACCGTCTTGTAGCTGTATTCACCTGAATATCTGGTCTTCGGCGTTACCGCAGATCCGTTCGCCGACAGTACATCAGTACCTGTTGTATAAACATTTACACCGTAAATACCGAGGTGCAGATAATACACATTGTTGTATATTGTCTTTTCGGCATATCCGATTACGCTTCCTGCTGTCGATGAACTGTATCCCTTTACGACGTTTTCGGTTGCGTCAATTTCTTTGAATGATGACTCATATGTATAACGTGCGCCGTATCCTGTTGACAGATATCCTCCGATAAGTCCTCCGGCTTTATATGCTTCAACGTTTACGTGAGAAATTGCACTGCTTTCGACCTGCCACCAACCGTTCTGGGGAGAGTATGTGTGAGCAGAGGGTCTGACAAGACCCATAAGTCCTCCGGCATATGCGCTTGTGACAGTTGCAGAGCTCTTTGTAATATAGCTCTTTACGGTGGTTGTACTTGCAATTGATTCGCTGTTTGCACTTGATGAAATACCGATAAGGACGTTCGAAATTCTCATCGACGTTGCTTCGCAATAACCGATAAGTCCTCCTGCAGCATATGTTCCCTCCTCGCCGCTCTTGTGTTTTTCGGCAAGAATTGAAGAGGACACTACAATGATATCCTTAAAGGAATCGTAATCCGACGTAAAGCTTGAACAACCTATACCTCCTATGACGCCTCCGGAATATTTTCCGTTGACTGTCATATCGGTTACGGTTATGTTTTCAAAGCGGTAAGCTCTGTTATTCGAGTAACCTGCAACACCGCCGGAATAGCTGTTTCCGGTGACTGAACCGGAAACTGTCAGATTCTTGATTGTACCGCTGCCGTAAATGTAACCGAAAAGACCTGTCTGTCTTGCTGCCCATTCGGTGTTGATATTAACCCGGACGGTTTGATTGTTGCCGTCAAAGTTCGCGCCGAACTGACGTCCGTTGGTATCCAGAGTACCAAGCTCATAGTTCAGATTATGGTGGGTCAGTGATACTCCTATTCCGCGGAATACATCCTTTATATAGAACGTGACATTCTGGTTTGAACTGAGTGAGGTATCCGCAACTGCCGAAACAAAGCTGCACGTATCAAGTCTGTATCCACCCGTCTTTTCGGCAAGCTTGAACGTTCCCGTAGAAGTGTAAAGCTTCTGAAGCATTGTCGAATTCCATGTAGCTGTGCCTGTCATAAAATATCTGAGCATCCACGGAATTTCACCGCGTTTATATGCGCGGTAACCGCTGATTGTAGACAGGCTGCCGCGGTTGCTGTATGCAGCCGCTGCACCGGTATTGACAAGGAAGCTCAGAAGCAGAAGTTCCTTTTCACTGTCAATTGTCCAGGTTGATGTATCTGCGTCATACTCAATCTCACACTCTTCGAAGTCAACTGCACGGATTATGTCGGTTTTGTTGACCAGAGGCAGATACGGATTTGCCTTTTCGAGATCAACACCGGCACTCTGATTGTAGCTTTCCGGTCTGTCTGTCATATACTCTTCTGCTGCAAGGTTTGCCGCTTCGGAATTTGCAAGCAGGACGGGCATTGAGAATGATCTGAAGGTCATAAGCGAACCGGAGGTGATGTTCCACGTGATTGTCTTCGGGGCGCTTGTACCGTCACTCCACTGATAATTGTCACCATCGTAGAGTGTTACGGTTACAGTATGCGTTCCTATTGCAGAGGATGCTACGTCACCGCTTACAGAGTACATTGAGCTTGCCGTCACACCGATGTGAATGTTTCCGTCATAAGCGAAGGATGCTCCGACAGGAATTTCAACGGAAGCCTTTGCTATGGTCCACTCAATGTCTTTGTCGCTCTTTGCAGCACCTGTGGCCCATTTAGTGTTCGTGCTGTCAGCAAGAGAAGCAGTTGCGTGATACGTTCCGGCATTCGTTGCGGTGTTGCCGCTTATCGTATAGCCTGTGCCCTCATTAACGCCGGTCTGAACAGAGCCGTTGTATACAAGGCCGCTGTTGGCAGTCGGGACGGCGACATCACTTGAAATGACTTCAAATGGCGTGCTTCCGCTTGCCTCATTATGATACGCTGCATTCACCTTGTAATACAGTGTGTAGATGCCGACATTCTGAACGGCAGGAACAGCTGTCGAATATGTACCCGCCTGTGTCAGACTGTAAGTGAACGTTGCTGTCTGTCCGCCGACTGTTGTGCATAAAGTATGTACTGACGGAGTCTGGCTTGTATTTTTGATATACACCAGATTATCGACGGTTACAGATACATTTGTTATTGCTGCGTTTCCTATGCTCCAGCTGATTTGCTGAGCTTCGGTTGAGCCGCCGGTCCATACATAGTTCGAATCAAGAGTTGCCGTTGCCGTGTAGCTGCCTGCATTGACGCCGGTATGTCCGGTCAGTGAATATCCTTCAC
>DCGL01000116.1:0-45182 GCA_002314565.1 Clostridiales bacterium UBA1779 | reverse complement strand
ACCTGTTTCTTTCCTATGCTCCAGCTGATTTGCTGAGCTTCGGTTGAGCCGCCGGTCCATGCATAGTTCGAATCGAGTGTTGCCGTTGCCGTGTAGCTGCCTGCATTCACGCCGGTGTGTCCGGTCAGTGAATATCCTTCACCGCCATATACGCCTGCCTGAGCTGAACCTGTGTATACAAGTCCCTGAACTGCCGCAGGAACCGCAACCTGTTTCTTTCCTATGCTCCAGCCGATTGACTGATTTGTGATAATATTGCCGGTCCAGACTGTATTTACCTTGTCATTCAGAGTTGCAATTGCCGTGTAGCTGCCTGCATTCGTCTGAACGTTGTCTGTTACCGTATAATCGGGTGTGCTGTAAACTCCGGTCTGAGGATTGCCGTTATAAACCAGTCCCTGAACCGCTGTTGGTATGGAAACAACCTTCTTTGCGACTGTAAACCGGATGATTCCGGAAGAAGTGGTATGGTTGTTTGCCGTAACCTTGTAATACAGTGTGTGCTGACCGGAAGAACTTACGGCAGGAATTGCGGATGAGTAAACGCCGGTCTGCTTCAGGCTGAAGGTAAACGTTGCCTTTGAACCGTCAACGGTTGTTGCCGATGACGTAATCGTCGGTCTGTGGGCGTTTCCGTCGTAGGTAAAGCCCGAAGCACTGATTGAAATTGCCGTAAATGTCGCCGTGCAGATTGACCAGTGGTACGTGATATCCGCCGTTGTTCCGTCATCCCAGACGGTATTCTGCTTGTCTGACAGAACAGCCGTTGCAGTGTAATTGCCGGGCAGTCTTGCGCTAGTCGTTCCGGTAAGCGTGTATCCTGTTCCGCTTCCGATGACACCGACGATATCTCCGCCTGTGTATGAGAGATTCGTTCCCATAACGGGTCTTGAAATGCTTCTGCAACCGACAGAGAAACTTACGCTTCCGCTGAACTCATTGTGGTTTGCGGCATTAACCTTATAATACAGCGTATATACTCCTGCATTCGTGACAGTCGGTACGCTTGTCATGTACTCTCCGTCAGACGCAAGACTGTAAGTGAAGGTATAAGCCTGGCTTGCAACCGTCACAGCAGATGCTGTCACAATATTGACGCTCTGAGCAGAACCCGTATATGTGAGATTTGCAGCGCTTACAACAACGTTTGTTATTGAAGCGGATGAAATCGTCCAGACATAGGTTTTATCCGCAGTTGTATTTCCGGCATCCGACCAGACTGTGTTGTTCTTATCGTCAAGTATTACCTGTGCCGTATAAGTACCTGCAGCCGTTGCGCTTGCAGTTCCGGTAATATGGCTGCCGCTTGCTGCGGTGACTGCCGTATGTGACTGTCCGTCATACGCAAAGCTCAGCGTAGCTGTGGGAACATCAATTCCCCTTGCAACGATGGTAACAACTGCCGTCTGTGAAACGGGAGCATAATAGTTGTGTGCCTGATTTGTCACAACGCTTTCATCGGTATCTGCAAATGAGAAGATAGCCGTGATTGCCGATGAGCCGACGTTGGTCTGAGTGTGATCCCAGCTTACGAGAATGCCGTCCGATGCAATTTCAGCCGCATTGTAATCCGGAATATGTGCAATTCCGTCGTAGGTGTAGGTCATATCCGAAAGCGTGTATGTCTTAGGATATGCAGCCTTGGCGATTGACCAGCCAACAGTCTTCTGGGAAACCGTGCCGTCAGTCCACTCGTTGTTTGCGCTGTCGGCAAGGTCCACCTTCGTTGTGTATGAGCCTACGTACGTTGCCTTATTGTCGGTGAAGACGTAAAGTCCCGCTACGTTATTTACACCGGTCTGTTCGGAACCGCTGTAAATAAGTCCGGTATTGGCTGTGGGAACTGAAATCTGTCGTTTTGCAACGTTTACAGTAAACGAACCGCTGACCTCGTTGTGGCTGTTTGCATTGATCTTATACCAGAAAGTATAAGTACCTGCATTCATAACAGTGGGTAATGCAGTCGTATATGTTCCGTTCTGTGACGTGCTGTAAGTGAATACCGCAGTCTGGGAGGCAACCGTCGTTGCACTCACGGTAAGAGCGGGTGTCTGAGTGCTTCCGTTGTAAGTGAGATTTCCTGCACTGACGCTGTAGTATGTAATATCTGCCTTTGCAATTGACCAGGCGATATTCTGTGCATCTATGCTTCCGTTGTCCCACTTCGTGTTGACTGTATCCGAAAGTGTTGCAACTGCCGTGTAATTTCCGGCTTCGGTCTTCTTACCGTTTGTTACGGTATATCCCGCACCGCCGGCAACACCGGTCTGTTCACTTCCGTTATATACGAGTCCCGAAGAAGCTGTCGGACGTACTATTGTCTTTGTGTTGATTGTAAGTAATCCTGTTTCAACAGTAATCGAATAGTTTGCATTATCCGTATAGTGCGGTGTAATCGTGTAAGTTCCGACGTTTTCGCCGGCTGCTCTCGTGTAAGTAATCGCTCCGAGGTCGCCGGAGTTCACAAGTGCGGGATTTACGGTTCCCGTGAATTCAGGATCCGCGGTTCCGAAAATCTTTGACTTACTGTCGGCCTTGACTGTGATTGACAGCTTGTTAACCGTCAGTGTTCCGTTGACGTATGAAACGTTGTAATTTGAAAGGACCGCGGGACCGTTTACGGTAATAGTCTTTGAACCGATTGAATCTCCCTTTACGTACGTGCAGGAAATTACGATTGAAGAACTGAATACCGACTCAGTGTCGCCGTTCTTATATCCGCTGACCGTATAGTTGTAAGCAGGAGCATTATCGCCGTAGCTTACCGTCTTGCCATTTGCAGTAACCGTCAGCGAAGCCCTTGAAATTACGAGAGTTCCGTCTGTGAAGTGAATGTTGTAGTTTGCGTTCGAAGCGGAGGCGCGGATTGTATAGCTTCCTGTGTTTTCTCCGTTTGCTCTGTTATAAGTTACGGTGAGCGAATCGCTTCCCTTCATACCCGTTACGGTTGAAGAGAATGCAGGATCGGCATCTCCGTAAACCTTTGCGGCATTTGCAACGCTTACGTAAGCCTCTGCCTTTGCAATGTTCCAGTCAATGTTCTGATTGTCGGCAGTATCGACGGCAAGATCCCAGATATGATTGCTGTCGACAGCGACTACTGCTGTATAATTGCCGGCATTCGTACCCTTTCCGCCGCTTACAACCGAGTAACCGGTTCCGGCAGTTACGGCAGTCTGTTCGTTTGCATTGTAAACAAGGCCGGTGACTGCTGTGGGAACGGCAATCGGCAGTCTGTTGACCGTCAGCGTTCCGGGAACGAAGCTGATATTGTAGTTCGAAGCGCTGACGCCTGAAACAGTAATCTGATACGTTCCGGCATTTGAGCCCTGTGCATACGAGCAGCTGAACGAAGGAGTTCCGCTGATAACCGCTACGGTATCGTTTGCGGCAAGGCCGGAGTACGAAACCGTATATACGGGAACGGCATCACCGTAGGTTACCGTCTTTGAGTCTGCCGTTGCCGTCAGAGTCTTCTTCGAAATCGTCCATGAAAGCACGACTGCGCTTGTATCGGCAGAGCCGGCAGCAGCGCCGTCCCAGCTGTAGTTGGTCTTCGGAACGATGCTTACGGAATATGTTCCGGCATTTACGTTCAGAAGAGCACCCGACTGAGTTTCGGTTACCGTCATTTCATCGGTGACCCCGATGAGAGTGCCGTGGCTTATGCTGTCATAAACGAAGCCTGAAGACGCAAGCGTAGGCTTGTCAAGCTTCTTTGTGTTGATTGTAAAGGTCTGGCTGCCTGTTACAGTCGTGTAGTTTGCAGCAACGATTCTGTACCAGACCGTGTAGGTTCCCGCATTGCTGTATACGGGCTGTACCGTGCCGTTTGAGTCAAGTCCCGCCTGGCTGTCCGCATAATACACGCTGTAGCCCGAACCGGGTGTTGTGACCTTAACTGTTACGGTATGGTTGTGTCCGTCATAGGCAATGCCCGAGCTGTAAGCAAGAGAGTAAATGATTGTGGCATTTACTATTTCAAACTTAACGCCGGTTGTGAAGCTGATATTGTAGTTTGATCCTGCGCTGACAGTACCGAGAAGCAGGTTGTACAGACCGACGTTTTCGCCGCTGACTCTTGCAAGAGCACCGCTTGTCGTGTCATTGTATACAAGACCCGCTGCCGTATACGTGAATACGGGATCAGACGTATTGAATACCTTCTTCTGGTTTGCATCCGGAGTAATCGTAACGGTCTTTGCGTTTACGGTGAGTGTTCCGGGTACGAAGGTAATTTCATAGTTCTGAGAGCTAAGTCCAGACGGGGTAATGGAGTATGTGCCGACTCCTCTGTTTGCGGGGACCGTCACGTCGTAGGTGTAGCTGTATGTGCAGCTGCCGCCGAGTGAAGAAAGGTCATCCGAATACTCGAATCCGACGCCGTCCACACCGTCATTTGCCGCGGCATCACCGTAAGTAATGCTCTTGTTCTTTGCGGTGATTGTCAGGGCTTTCTTCGTTACCGTGAGGTAAACGGCAGTGCCTGAAAGCTTTACCGTGTAGTTGCCTGTCGTATCGGCAAGAGTACCGAGAGTAATGGCATAGGTTCCGACGTTCTGGGCCGACAGGTTCTCTCTTGAAAGAGCGCCCGTGAGAACCGACTCGCTGTCGCCTCTCATAAGTCCTGAGACGGAGTACGTAAATACGGGATCAGCCTGTCCGTAAACCTTTGACGCAGCGTTCGGCGTAATTACCAGTTCAGCCTTTGTAACGGCAAAGGTCTTGCCTGAAACGAAGCTCAGTACGTAGTTTGCATCAGTTGACGCAACTGTACCCTGAGTAATGGCATAGCTGCCGACAGTTTCACCTGCTGCCCTTACAAGAGCGCCTGTGATAATCGTTGCGGCATTTGCTTCATCGCTTCCCTGCCATCCGCTTACTGTGAAAGTAAGTGCCGGATCCTGCTGACCGTAAACCTTTGACTGGTTGTCATCCGGTATGATAATCAGGGTTGCAGGAGTGATTGTCCAGCTGACTGAAGTCTGTCCGCGGTAGTTTCCGGTTCCTTCGACGACAAGAGTGTATGTGCCTGCATTCATACCGGAGCTGCCGGATATTATGCCGTAGCTTACGTTCAGACCGCCCGTCGTGTGGACGTACGATATATTGACTGACTGTGTTCCGCCGTTGTAAACGAAGCTTGAAGTATCAAGTGCAATCGTTGAACCGCTGATATCCAGTCTGTCCACGAAGATTTCAAAGCTTCCCGTTACCTCATTGTGGTTCGGGGCAGAAATTCTGTACATAACCGTATAAGTTCCGGCATTCGTCACTACGGTCTGTGAAGGAATGCGCCATGTGTTTCCTCCGTCAACCGAGAACAGATACGTGACGGTGTTGGTTCCGACGGTTGTTGCGCTGTAAGAAGCGGGGATAACCTGTGCTTCGCCGTTGAAAGTAAGTATGCCGTTTGAAGCAACGGAATATGATACGAAGTCTGCGTTTGAAATCGTGAATGCAGAAGACGCAACTGCGGACTTGTAGTTTGCATCGGCACCGACGCTGACTGTTACGATGTACGAACCAACGTCTGTCGGGGCTGAGGCAAGTGAAGTTCCGTCGGCTTTCTGCCAGGTCACGCTCTCGCTTCCCTCTCCGGGATAATTGAAAGCAGAGCTGCGGACTGCCGTTACCGGATAACTGTCATACGTCTTGCTGATTTGTGTCGGATCAATCGTTATCGTACGGCTGTCAAGTCCGATGGATACTGTCGTATTTGTTGTGATTGTCGGAAGAGTTCCTTCGTATGTGATGCCGGCGGGAGCAGCGAAGAGATTCCACGTCAGTTTCAGTACGTAGGATTCCGAAGCCGCAAGGGCATCGAGGGACGTGCCGTTAATTGTGAATACGTTATCCGTATACGTGTACCAGCCGGTTCCGGACAGCTTCTGTATTGTTGCAAGGCTGAGAACGGCTTCACTGAGGGAAAGACCTCCGGGAACGGTATTGACGTCAACGTCTCCGTGATGCTTTACGTAAGAGGCAGATGCATCGGCAGTCGGCTGAGTATAAACGACGATGCCCGGTGTGCGTTTTGTTGTTGCGTTTCCGGCATTGTCGGTAATTCTTGCAAGAACGACATAGGTATGGTTAGGCATCAGAACTGCACTTGAGCCTGTATGCCATGAGGCTTCTTCAACACCGTCCGTTATGAGCTTGTGCTCAATGGTTGCAACTCCGGACAGTCCGTCGCCCGCGACGTATACGTCGGATGCGGCGATAACGAACGCAGTGTTACCGGCATAGTATTCGGTATAGACTGCTGAGGAGCCTGTCTCTGCGAGCGACAGTACTCTTGAACCGACTGTTATCGAATCAACCTTCGGATTTGTGTTATCGATATTATGTACGTTAACTGAAGTATTTGTGCTTACGGTGTTTCCGGCATCATCGGTAACGGTTACGGTGTAAGTTCCGTACTTCTTTGCCGTAAACGTGAAGCTTGCGGCTGTTGTAAGTCCCGAGGATGAAACAAAGCTTGATGACGTAAGTTCACCGTCGGCTGTAGAAACGCTGACGCTGTACGGTGCTTCAATCGCAGTCTCGGAAACGCTGAACGTTACGTTGACGTTTCCGTTTGTCCAGCCGGAAGGAGTAAGCGTATAGCCCGTAATCGTCTGGGTTGTGCGGTCGATATTGACCTGAATACCCGAAGAGCTTACGTTTCCTGCATAGTCGGTTACCGTGTACACGTAATAACCGGTCTTCGTTGCAGTATAGTTGAAGCTTGACTGTGCCTGCGCTACTGTGAGAGATTCGTTTACAGTTGCATCGTCATTGCAGGTTACGACAACCGTCTTGATACCCGATGTATGGTCGGTTGCGCTGAGCGTCAGAACGACGTCGGCATTGTGCCAGATCTTGTTCGGAGCCTTTGACAGTGATGAAATGACAGCCGGGCTCTTGTCAAACCTGATTGAAGAGCTGAGTATTGCGGAATTGCCCGCAAAGTCCTGAGCTTCAATGCTTGCCGTGTACCATCCGTCGTCAGCGGATGTATAAATCTGGTTCGTGTCGCTGTAATAAGTGCTCACCTCGGTGTCGCCGGCCGAAGCCGCGAATGAACCGCTCTGCAGCTGTGCGTTCGTTACGGAATTGAAAATGCTGTAATTTACGTGGTGCAGGCCTGCAGGAGTATCATTTGCTTCAAAGGTGAAGTCAACCGAGGCATTGTACCAGCCGTCGGCATTGGGATCTCTTGACGCTGTGATTGAAAGCTCGGGTGCTTCGTCATCAACCGTTATCTTTTCGATACCGAGCTCATCCGAATTGTCCTGACCGTAAACAATCGTGTCAAGGACTCTGACTGTTACGCTTCCCGTGTAAGCAGGGTCGACGTCGAAGGTGGCAACGAAAGAACCGTTTGTTCCGCTTACCGTTGCATCTGCCCACGCGCCTGAACCGAGCTTATACTGTACGCTCTGAAGATCCGAGCCGAGGCAGGTTGCCGAGGACGTTGTTACGGGTACGTATACTCTTACCGTCTCATTGAAGAACAGTCCGAACGTCACGAAATTGAAGACCTGAGCAAAGTCACCGCCGTTTACGTGTCTGTATGTTACGGTGCCGATTACGGGATTGGTTGCATCCCATCTGAACGTCTTCGTATCTTCAGTTCTGCCGAATTCAACGCTGCCCGTAAAATCGGTTCTCGTATAAGCCTTGAACGTATATTCGATTCCGTCTGTATCAACGGAAGGAGCCTGATAATATCCGGTAATATTCCAGTTCTTTGTCACATCACCGGAAACTGCTGTGACTGTAAGTCCTGCTCCGTCTGTAAGGGTTGAAACGAGGACTGAATCCGCATATACTTCAATCTTCCAGAAAGGAGCGAGTGAAGAAGCAGTAAAGTTATATCTTACGTAGTTCGTTCCGTCAGAACCGCCGTTTGCAAAGCGGCCGTCATAAGCTTCATCAGAGGTTCCGTTGAAGTATACTGGGGTTACGGTAAACGCGGGTTCCCCGTTATCTGCACTGATTGTGTAAACCAGAGCTTCAGATGCGTTTCCTACTTCATCAACCGTTCTGAAGCTGTATGTGAAGGTACCGTTGGAAGCAACTACCTGTCCGTTTTCAACGTTGTTCCATTCTCCGTTTCCAACCTTGTATTCTGTATGAATCGGTGAACCGAAGTCCTGGGTAAAGGCCACGCTTATTACGTTGTTCTTATACCAGATATTTGAAACGGGAGTTCCTGCACTGCTGCCTATGGGGGTCATTGTGACCGTCGGCTGTGCGGGATTTGTCTTATCCGTTTTTACGGTAAAGGTCTGCGTTGCTGTTCCGTGTACATCTGACTTTGAAACGGTTCGGAACTGATAGTATGAAATTGCCGTCGAACCCGTCTGCACCTTGGCAGAGAGCTGCGAGGTCAGGCCGTTTGAAATTACATCAGTATACGTTCCGTTTCCTACGGCTGATGAGGCAACCGTCCACTCGGACCAGCTGCTTCCGTCAGAAGAAGAACGATATTCGTAATAATCGACACCGGCCTTGATGTCTCCTGCGGGATTCATCGCATATGACAGATCGAAGTCAACGTTGTTTGCTGACCATGAAGCATCTGTATAAGCTGCGGAATCAGAGGTCTTTACAACTGTCGGCTCGTGAGGTACTCTTGATTCGACAGTGAGAAGCTTTGTGTGGATAGTAGTTGAGTTTGTTGCGTTATCGGTTACTTTTACATAAATAACACCCTGATATCCGTTGCCGACAAGAGCATCGGGATTAATGTAGAAGGTTCCCGTATAAGTGTTCCATACCGTGTTTTCATCCGGCACGTCGCTTCCGTCCATAAGGACGTATTCGACCTTTGCTTCTCCGCTTCGTGAGGAAGCATCGACCCCGCCCACGTCACGGACAACCGTAATTCCGAGTGATGAGTTGAAGAACCAGCCGAAAGTGAGAATGTTGAGCAGGCTGCGCGGCGTACTTTCGTTAGTTACGATATCGAGACGTGCTTCATCCGGTGCACTGATGTCGTATCTTATGACTATACCGGAAATTCCTGAAGAACCGCTGCCGGTTCCGTTGCTCTCGGTTCCGTTTACGGTGTGGTTGGAGCTCAGAACGGCCGACGAGTCGGTAACTCTGAATTCAACCCAAACGTCTTCCTGACCGTAGGTTGCAGTATCGAAGCTTACGGCTCCGCTGAGTACGGCTCCGGAGGCAGCGCTGTGCCAGTCGGCACTCATTGTCGCGGCAGTCCAGCCGGACCATTCTGACCAGACGCTGTCGTTGAAGGTGCGGTATCTGTATTCAATCCATTCGGGAGCACCGACGGTCTTTGTCATCTCGGCATAGACTGTCTGGGTTGAATTGAACCAGTCGTTCTTTGTGAATTTTGAAACGGCAAAGCTGTCGTTGATTACGGGAACGGATTTATCAATATAAACAACCTCAAGAGTTTCCTCTCCGATGTTGCATGACTTATCCTTAACCTGAACCTTGACGCTGCAGTTGAGCGCGATAACGGTGCTGACCGTTCCGCTTCCGTCCCAGCTTGTCCAGTCGGTGCTTGCGTCGGCGCCGTTGATAACGAAGCGGTATGAATCAACGCCCGAAAGGATTTCCGTGGGATTCGTTACGCTGAGAGTGATGTCCTCACCGGTCCACGATTCTGGATTTCCCTCAACCGTGAATTCCGGTTCAACTGTATCAAAGCATACGGTTCCGCTGACAGCCGTGCTTACGTTGCCGGCATTATCGGTTACCTTGATATGAATTACGAAATTCTTGTTGTCTGTGGCGCTGTTTGATACAAGCTCACCTGCAAAGGTTGTTGAACTGTATTCAACCCAGCTTCCGTCCTGTGCGGAAGACCCGACTGCAGTGACCTGATACTCAATCTTTTCAAGTCCTGATACGTTGACGTTGGCTGAAAGTGCCGTATGGTCGGGATCTATCTCTCTGATGAAGAGAGTATTTGCGCGGCCGATGATTGACTGTCCGTTGACGGTTACCGTGAGATCGGTCGGCTCGGTCATATCGACTCTGACAATGACGTAATTTGTCGTCTTGTTGCCTGAGCGGTCCTCGGCAACTACGGTGACGACGTATTCACCGTCATCGCGGAATGTCGCATTCTGTCCGCCGAAGGTAAGGGACTGTTCCGTCATTACGGCAGGACCGGTACCCGAAATATCTCCGCTTACGTCATAGAATACACCGCTTGATGAAACCTGTCCCGAGACAGTCCAGGTTACGGTCTTCAGTGTGTTCATATTTTCGACGACGTCAGATGCATTTACCTTGAGCAGGGCAATTCTGTTGAGCCATGCCGTTGTAACCTTGTTTGATTCGACGGTTCCCGCCGTCCAGCCGTCGCTTACGTTGTGGGCAGCACCCGTTGCACTGACGTTTACCGAAAGTGTCGGCTCGACACCGTCGGATACAAGACCGGCAGTCATCCATTCGATAGATTCGTTTCCTGCATTGTCAACTGCCTTGATGAATACGACGCCGCGGAAATCCGAAGGCATATTGACTGAAACGTTATCTGCTCCGGCTGCAAATGCAATCCAGTCGGAATCATTATAAGCGGGAGTATCGACTGAACCGGAAGGCTGATTTACAAACTGATAATACAGAGCCGCGCGGCAGGATGCCCCATACGTTGATGTTACGTTCAGCTGAATGTCTCTCTTGAAGAAGACGCCGAAGGTCAGCGAATTGACTATTGATGCAAGAGGAGTAAAGTTGACGTTATTGATTGAAATACCGGTTACCAGCGGCTGCTCACGGTCAAGTTTAACCTGACTGTACGTGTGCGTACGGTTGTTGTACGTTGAAATCAGTCCGCGGGTCTTCGTCTCATACGTTGCGTCGCGGGTTTCAAGATACAATTCGTAAATACCGTCGCTTGACAAAGTAAGTACGCCGGCAAGCACCGTTTCAGTAAACGAACCCCAGACGCCTGATGCGGCAATCTGTCTGTTACTCAGCGAATCCGGCTTGTCTCTGTCGGCATAGTAATACAGGGTGTATGCAGTCTCCATCGGAGCATGAGCTGTGCTCAGAGGCTGAGGCAGAGATACTTCGAGCCTGAGATTGGAGGAAGAACCGAGAACCGTGTGCTCCGTATCCTCTGAATCGATTCTGTACCAGAATTCATTTCCTGAACAGCAGGCATTTTCGAAGCTGTCTGACATAAGCTCGTCTGTCGAGGCATTGTAAAGCCGAACAGCGCTGTTCTGCCATACTATCTCGTTTGCATCAAGCTTTTCAATTTTTACATTGAAAGTGGTTTCACCGGTCTGATTTACCGGGTCAGACCAGTTGTAGCAGACGAAGTTTGCGCTGACATCTGTCAGAGCACCGGTTGCCTGACCGCCGACAAGGGCCTTGAATTTGTAATTTGCATTAGTATCACTGTCAAGGACAAGCGTTGCCTGTGTGCGGTTATTTGCATCGGCGGCAAGCTGAGTCCAGCTTGCTCCGCTGTCATTGCTGTACCAGAAAGTAATCGGGGAAGAAATGCTCTTTCCGGCTGTGATTGCCGAAACGTTAAGTGTAAACGTTACGGTTTCATTTGTCCATGTATTGTCAATATAATTATGCGGTGTGACAACAAGCTTCGGTTCGGCATTGTCTATCTGAAGCATGTTGCTCAGTGTGAGTGTCGTTCCCACGAAGCCGGAACGGTCATATACCGTGAATGTATATGAATATACTCCGTTGTCATCTATCGTATCATTGGCAGTATTGTATACCAGACTATCGCGCTCGGCCCAGTAATCATGCTCTGTATTGTAATTGAGTATGAGACTGCTTCCGTTCGGATTGTTCTTGTATACACCGAAAGCATAAGCCGCATTGGTTTCATCCTGACCGTTAAGATATGCCAGCTGCTTTCCGGAAATCTTTGTTACGTTGACGGTTGTTCCGCGGGAATCGACCTTTGAAACCTGGACATAATCGACACCGGAGCCGTCTTCATTGATAACGACTCTGATTCTGCCGTGCCTATACCAGCTTGTGTCATTCGCGACCTCAAAAGGCTCATCCGTAATGCCGTCCGAAGAAACCACAGCTGAGCTTCCCGTTGCCACCAGACGTCCGTAAGTATGTGTGATATTGATGGTCGGGGAGGTCATATCAATAATAACGCCGTCAGACGTAAATATTGTGACGTTTCCTGCCTGGTCGGTTGCCTTTAAGAGATAAATACCGAGGAAGCCGCCGGTACCGACGTGATACATCTTGTCTTCTGAGGATACATTTGTCCATTCCGAATGCCCGGGGAACTGAGAAATATCGATTGTCGAATAATCCTCAAGAGAGGTCAGATAATCGTACTGTTCCTGCGTGCTGACGGGCACTTCCATATACTGAAGATATCTTCTTCCGGAAATGTCGAAATCGGCACTTGCCTGAACTTCAATTGTTGACTGGAAAGCAAGATTGAACGTCAGTGTATTGAGAATCTGACGAAGAATACTCGGTGTACCGGTCTTGACAGTCTCAACCATTGAGCCGTTTGTCGGGGCTGTGGTATCAACCTTGAAGTGAAGAATATCCTGGTTTGTCGTTGAGCCTGCGGCGTCCTTTGCATATACGCTTATCATATATACACCGTCGGTCACCGTTGCGGAACTGTTGACAAGAGCAAATCTTTCAACCGCCTTGTCAATTGAAGTGTAAACGGTATCGTCACCGTTCAGGGTAACGGCAAACTGCTCGATTCCGCCGGAGCCGGGAAGGCAGACCACGTGAATGCTTCCGCTTGCAACGAATGAAGTGTCTGTGGACGTATCGTTGTCTGCACGGCGCAAAGTAAAGTATGTGGTAACGGGAGCCTGAGCTCTTGCGTTCGAACCTTCCATACGCAGCCTGTTGTATACGGCTGTAAGAGCTACGCTGAGATCCTTATTGTACCAGCCGCTCTGTGAATCGGGGACGTTGATTTCATCGACTCCGCTGCTGTTGACATAGATTGACGTAGTTCCGAAAATCTGTACAGACGAGCTGTCAAGGTATCCGTAAATCTGGCTCGGAGCAGTCTTCTGAATCTTGATATCATATACTGCAGAACTTGTAACGTGACCTGACAGTGAGGTCGCCTTGAAAATCACACTCTCATTGTAGTCAGTGGAAATAACGTACTGTGTCGTACCGGCGCTCAGGTCAACCCAGTTCTGACCGTTGTCAGTTGTATAGCTGTAATATACCGGGGATATGTTGCCCGGAGAAGCCAGTCTTACCGTGACATTCTTGGAAGTCCAGCCGCTTTCAATATCGTCATTGACGTAATTGTAAGTCTTGCTATCAGAATAAAGAGATACGTTGAGAGCGGGATCGTGAGTATCGATAAGATAATCGGCAGTTGCGGTGCTTTCATTTCCTGCTCGGTCGCGGACTGTGACTGTTACTCTGATATTGCCTTCATTGCGTACGGTATAACTGAAGTCCTCAGTCATACTGCCGACTTCTGCAAATATTGTCGCCGAAGAATCTATGCTCTCCGTTGCGTTGATAAGATAACGCTCCGTCGTTGAAACTATTGCGTTTGTTGAAAGATTCTTTTCCTCAACCTTAATATACCATAAACCGGAATCGGGAATCGAGTCGCTTGTGTTTTCCTGTGCATGGATGTTCAGCAGAGGTGCAACACCGTAGTAAGTGTTTCCGCCGTCATTTGTAATCTGCGAGTTGTCACTGTCCTGAACAAACGCTGTGCTTTCATCTACTGTGAAGCTGACAGCGGGAGCTTCGGATTCAAACATTGTGATATCGGTGTAAGCAAGCGTAATGTTGCCGGCCTTATCAACAACCTTAATCCAGACAACACCTGTGTCATTGGATGAGAAGGCTATACCGGTATTCTCTGAATATGAAATCCAACCGGGATCTTCGGCACTTCTGCCGTTCTGAGAAAGAGCCAGTGCGCCCGCACTTGTATCGACGATATACCAGATGGATCCGACACCGGATACGAGAGCATTGGTTTCGACCTTCAGAGCAACGTTCGAGCTCTTCTTGAAGAGAATACCGAAGGTCAGGTCATTGAGAACCGTATATATCTTTCCGGCCCAGGTTTCAGCAGCCCGTTTGATTCCCACTGAAGAAGGAGCCGTAAAGTCAGCGCTGACCGTAACGTTCGTGTGTGCTCCGATATTTCCGGCAGCATCACTGAGCCATACGGAAATATTGTGAACCGCATCCTCGCGGATGGTTCCGTTATCCGAGAAATCGTATACTGCAACGTCACCGGACGCACTGCTTGAAATCAGAGCACTTGACGCGACACCGTCAATACTCCAGTTCAGATATACGGGGGCTGTTGAGGCGCTGAAGAAAATTCCCGAACTGAGTACGGAAATTACGGGAGCTGAATCGCCGGAATTGTACCAGGTGTTGAACCAGGTATGGATTGCTCCCGATGCAACGCTTATCGAGTATCTCGAAGAACTGGGATCTGTCGAAGCGTCAAGATAAAGGTCACGGTTGATAACGGGAAGGTGACCTGTTGTTTTCTGTATTTTGAGAAGAGTGCTTGAACTGTTATCGAAAAGACCGGCATCGGTTTCAATTCTGAACTCTACGGGCAGGCAGTAAGCGTCGCAGGGGAATGTCAGCTTGCTTTGAGCACTGTCCCAGACGGCATACAGATTGTGATCGCTGTCATATACGACATGCTGTCCGTTTTCCGTAAGAGCAACGTATTCGCCGGCTCCGACTTTTACGAAATAAGTAACGGGAGCCTTGTTGGCAGAACTGTTGGAAAGAGTGAATACAACGTCTTCATTTGTCCAGTCAACTGCATTTGCACTGACGCCCACGACAATTTCAGGTGTAATATCATCCTTTTTTATGTTCAGAATCGGATAGTCACTGCTGGTTGCGCCTGTCAGTGTAACGGCACGGAACTTGAAGTTCACGTTTCCGTTTACACTTATGCTGTTCAGTGTTTCACCGAATTCCTCATCAAGTACAAGGGTATACTTATCCCCGGCGGCAGACGAGGGAACGATATCTATCCACTGTGAATAACTGCCTCCGTCAACGCTGTACTGATAAGAATAATGGTCAATTATTCCAGAAGAATCGGTGGCACTTGCATTGATTGTGAATTTGACGTATCTGAAGTCCCAGTCATTTACACCGGCGGCAGAACGTCCGTACGTGATATCATCAACACTGACAAGCGCGGAATTATATCTGTTTTCTTCGCGCTGTACATCAATGCTGTTAACCGCAGGCACAGCGGCATTAAGCAGTATGCGGCATGTCATTACCGGGCTTTCATTCAAAGCCTCGTCGACAACGACGTAATACAGGGTCGTTTCACCGTTTGCTGCTGCCGTTGCCGTCAGAGCATTCTGAATCTGCTCTGTCCATTCACTTTCGTGACCGACATATGAACCGGGATTCGACGTGGACCAATATACTTTTATCTGTCCCGCCTGATCACCGAAATACTGAACACTCTGAGATAAGTCTTTTCCGTATGCAAATACGTAAACCGCATTTGACACACGAAGATAATAGTCGTATCCGTAATCAATATACGGACGACCGAGATAAGCGTTTGCATTTCCGGATTTGTTTGCACTGTTCCAGAAGCTCAGGGGTTTCTGGGTTTCACTTGTGTTTTCAAACCACGGTATCTGGTTATCTATCTTGATTGTCTGAAGAATAACGTTACTCTTTCCGCCTGCACGGTCGGTTACCCGCAGAGCCAGAGTGTATATCTGAGTATAAGGATTATATGCATTGGATATATCAAGTGACCCCATAAGCATAGCAAAAATTGCTTCTTTTGTCAGGGTAAATGTGATATTTCTGTTTCCCTGCCACTCCGAATACTGAGTAAGTGTAACAAAAGCAGCTGAAGAACCGATGTATGAGGGATCGCTTACATATCCTGATATTACGGCTGCTTCCAGACGTTCCTGAGAACCGAAGGTTTCTTCATAACCGATTTCAACGTCATCAAGTCTGTCGAAATTGTGCCATACAAGGAAAGCCGATGAATTTTCGACAATGGGATCCAGAGGCGGATCGTCATCGATTCTTGCCTGTCCGTTGACAATGGAATCAAACGCAATGCTGTCGGATACTGCAGGGTTGTTATTACCTGCACACAGAGTGAATGTATATACTCCGTTCGGGCTGATATAATCATCCCCCGGCACCTTGTTACCCCAGACGGGAGTCAGCTCACCGTTTCCGTTTACTGCAAAGTGAGGAATCTCGAATTCGGCCGTGGAAACAAGGCTCCCCCCCGGATACGAGTATCCGAGTGAAGCATAATATTCAAGAGGCAGCTTGATGTCTGCCGTTTTCTGTGTTCCGTTGTTCGGATCAGTGTATACGAAATTGACATTGAGCCACAGAGGCGAGTTGGTATTAGGCTTTGTAAACCCGATTTCGAGAATATCCCCTGCCATTAAGAAGGCATCGGACCCGACGGTATAGGTGTCTGCCGCAGATGACGGGACAATTTTGTTCTCGGTGTCATTTTTAACGCCGAAGGACGTAATCGTCGGGGCATAACTGTCTCTTTCAAGCTTTCGTGTAACTGTCGTAAGGTTGCCGGAATTATCGTATACTCTTACAACGAGCCAACGGCTGCCATCTTCCGTGTGTGAACCTGCGAGGGATGCGAGGAAGCTGTAACTGTATTTCTTGATTCCCGAAGAAGTATCAAGAACAACCCCGGACGAGCCTATCGGAATAACGTTTATTGTTTCTCCGGCAGCCACTGAAAAATCGCTGCTGTCTGAAATATACCACTGAATTTCCTTGATTTCAGAGGGGAAAAGTCCCTCATCACGGATATTCTGAAGATTTACAATGATGTCGGAATTTGCCCAGATGCCGGACGAATACAGCGTTTCGTTGGGCTCAGAATACGTAATATCGAGCTTCGGTTTACGGTGGTCGACGTATACAAGCTCGGTTGCTCTCATTGAAAGAGTATCCGAGTTTCCGGTCGCATCAATCGCTTCAACAGAAATATTACCTCTGAAATCAAAGCCATCGCGCAGAACGAAACGTATGGTATACGTTCCGTCAGAGTTCTTCTTGATTCTGCTCTGAGAGGCATATATCTTCATATATGCCGTGGCTTTAGTGCTGTCTGTATATTTTATTGCGATTTTCTGACTTTCGTGGGTGAAGCTCTGAACCGTATAAGTGTTCTCGTTACCCTTATAGCTGTTGCTTTCACTGAGCTGTACGGGATAGAGCGTCATTATGACGTTGCTGTAATTGGAGCCCTGAGCCGCACCTATATTACCGACTGCAATACTGCCGTCCTTGTTGTCGAAGCCGCTTCCCAGGTCCTGTACGGTGACGTCGATATCAACGTTGTTGTAGAACAGGTTGAAGGTGGCCTGGCTTATCAATTTCTTGATAAACGTGGTGTCGGCCGTTCCGTATTCCTGGATTATTGGTTTTTCTTTATCAATACGTATGGTATAGGTGACTTCATTTGACTTCTTTCCCGACTGAGTCAAAAGATAGAAGGTTACCGTTTTTTCAAGAAACGCTCCGTCGGCAGCTACGTAATAATTCTGAATTGAAGGTTTTGAGAGAATTGTACCGCTTCTGTTGATTTCATCAATCAGCCAGGCAGTTGAAGAAACCGATGCATTAAAATATTCTTCAATCCGATTTCCCGAGCTGTCAACCGTATACCCGTGAAGCTCTGTCTTGCCGAAGTTTGTACCGACATTTTCGAAAACAAAACGTATATCGTTTGTCGTCCATGTTCCGCTGACATAATTGCCCTTGTTGGTGCTGTTCTTTTCCTCATATGCACTGACAATCAGCTTCGGCTTATAGCTGTCAACGTAAGGAACCGCTACAGTTGCCGAGCTTGTCACATAGAGTCCGAGCGTCTGTGACTGGGTTCCGACATATTCCCGGTAATTGACATTGTTGACGGTAACGGTCTGTGAATGATACTCCGTTTCATACTCAACCGTTGTTCTTGCTTTTCTCTTGACTTCAACTGTATACTCAACGAGAGGTGAGCAGTACGTTGCGACAAATTCAGCCTTATAATAGGTTATTCCGTCAGAACCGACAAAACGACTCTGCATTGGCAGGGTATAAATCTTGTACGTATAATCGAGCTGTAATCCACCCTCACCGTCATCTTTGAATTTGGCATAGGTTGTCGCCGATGATTGGGTTGCAGTTTGACTGAAATAGTAAATATCTTTGTTGTAATTGCTTGTAACCTTGATTGACTGAAGAGGCGAAGCCTCGTCAGTATCGTTTACGAGCAGAATATCAAACTGTCTTGTCTGCTCATATTTGTTTACGGCGTCATCCCAGTGTTTTTCAATGATTATTTCCGGTTCTGCACTGTCTTTGCGGATAGTTATCTTGATTTCCTTGGTGTGGTTGACTTTATCAACGGCAAAAATTCTGATAGTTCGTTCACCGTTATCCAGATTGATAAATCCGTATTCATCGGTAACCGGAATTGAAAAGTTATATTCTCCAGTATTGTTCGGTGTAAATTCAAGATTATGCCGTGCTCCGTTGTCAAGCGTCCAATATACTGATTTCAGTCCTGAAATGTTCTCATTTACAGTAAACTGAATATCCTGTTCGACATAGTCATATGCAAGCCATACGGCTTCCGTCAGTGAGGATATGTCTGTGACAAGAGAATAGTCGGTTTCGATGTCATCCTTCTGATAAGCCACGGCGCCCGAAGGAACGTAGGTGAACGTGATTTCAGGGGCACTTGAGTCAAGCAGATACCAGGGGGACTTTCCGTTAAGTACTCCTGTCTCGGTATCTTCCGCAAAAGTATGCCACGCTACATCGGAAACGTTTCCGGCATTGTCTATTGATCTCAGGAAGAATGCACCTGTCTTTGCTTCTTCGGTAATTTTCACAAAGTAATCACTTGCAGAGGCGCTGGCAACGGTAATTGTCTTCCATGCAGACTCGGGAGCATACATCCATGCCTGATTGTCAAGCGCATGTCCCTGCATAAAGGATTCGGTTCCGTCAATAGTCAGTACCAGAATGCGGTCAACACCGCTGCTGACACCGTCTGACGTACTGCTGTTAACGTCAGCTGCCGTCGGATCGGCCTTCGAGAATTCCGCCCTGAATGCAGCTCTGTAAACTGCAAGGCTTGTAAAATCCGTAAATTCGGTTGTATTGTAGCTTCCGACATAGCGAACGCTTGCTGTCGGATTGAGCTTGTCTATACGGACAAGCAAAACAAAGGCGTCCGATTTATAACCAAGCTCATCAGAGGCGAGAATAAATCCCTGATTTAATACAGTATCTCCGTTAATGATAAGATAAGGCTGATAATACTGATAGTAAAAATTCTCGTTGATATTGTGTTCCTGAATATATGAATAATCAAGTATTTTATTGTATTTGCTGTCCGGATTGGTCGCATTCGGAACAATAACGATATCGCAGTTGTACCAGTCACCGTTTGCCTTCGTTGCAGCAAGGTTTTCCGGCATAATCGAACTGCTCCCGGCAAGATAGGCAAGATACTCATCCTTGTTGTAAATGCAGAAATCTTCGTTTGTTACAATCTTACGTCTGACACGGACAAAGTCGTTGTGATATACTACGTCATAGTATGCGGCTGTACTGTCATCGCTTCCGGAAATCTGAAGGGACAGCAGAGTAACGGGATAATCTCCGACCTGAATCGTAGTCTTGTCGGCAACCTCAAGACGGCTGTCAAGCATAAAGCCCCGACCGTTGAGCGAAAATCCCGCAATATTCAGAGCATTGACAAAATCGGGTTCGGTCGTACTGTTTGCTTCATATCCACGGAAATTCGCGACGGCATTGTTATAACTGTTTTCCAGATTTTTATATGTGTAATACAAATTCAAAAGAGGCTCTTCGACAGCCGTCGCAGAAGAATTAAGTGCCTCATATTCATCTGTGCCAATGGCAGCATCTGCAAGAGCGCGAAGCTGTTCGGCTTCAATCGATTTCGAATTATAGTTCTCGAGAGCATCCTGATATCTGTTATATGCCGTTGAGTACATGTCGGCTTTCAGATACCCCTTGAGTCCGTCGATATAGACCTTGGCAACAATGTCAGGTGCCTGCAAAGCTCCGTAGTACCAGCTTTCCGTTATGGCATAAACGTGAAGAGTGGCTTTCTGGACAGTGAATGAAATCTCGGTCATTGATTCCAGATATGCCGAATCCTCGCCCTTGGTAATTCTCAGTGTAACGTCTCCGACACCGCTTATGACGATATGGTTGTCAACAACGGAAATTATATCTGTACCGGCTAAAACTTCATATTGAATTTCGGCATCAGATGTCGCTATATCATAGTTTCCGGCTGTCGGGAAATAATAACTCTGAGGACACGGCCAGTTATAATACGTTATTACCGGATTAGCCGTTGCGAATGTGATATTGGAAATGGAAGTGGTATTTACATTAAGTTGCGGGAAGGATGCCTTTTCTATGTTAAAAGTAAAGCTTCTGATTCTGTAAATTGTATTTCCGGTTTCCGTGTTTCTGACAGCAATACGAACATAAAGGCTGACGTTTCCACCGACAAGCGGACTTCCGATAATCATACCGCTGGACGTGACAATAAAACCGGAATTAACCTGTGTCGTTTCTCCTCCGGTTGTCTTTGAAATATATACGGGATACCCCACGTTCCCCTGCTTGTCGGTTACCATAGCAGGTGTAGTTCCGTCCCGGTTCATAATCGAATAAGTGTATTCAAGATTCGAGCTGTCAAGATCATTCTTCGGATACACTTCGGAATTGTTATTCAGGTCAATACTGAACTGGACATTGACCTTACCGTTATATTCGTTCTGTCCCGTCCATACAACGCTTGAATACGGGTCATCGCCCATATACATAATAAGACCGTCAACGACATATGGACAAAGGGCTGCATAAAGTCTCGTATCGTCACAGATATACGGCGTGCCCACCTCAGATGCAATAACGTCGTCAGGATCCACGGCAACAATAGCGTAATCATTGTGCTCTGAATCCCAAACGTATATTCTGAAATCCTCAAGATAACCATCGGGAACGTTTACAAGCTGAACAAGAGCTGCCTCAATACGCGCAGCATATCCGCCGATATAAGCATTTCTTTCAACAGCGAGACTGTCAAGCTTGACGTCGCCCTTGGCGGTTACATTATCAAACACTACGTCTCCGCCGAGAATAACCGCACATACAACACCTGAATAGTTGGACGAATTGGGATATATTTCATTCGTTGTTATCGGGGAAGTAATCAGAAGACCGTCCGCTTCGGTTTTCACAGTCAGATTTCTGATTTTCGCATTTCTGACATAGGTAAAGAGAGCGAAATTGTTCTGAGCCTGATCGTAGTCCGCAAGAGTGACAGTATATCCCTGTCCGTCAAAAGAGCCTGAGAACGGATTTGCAAGGGTTCCGATACCGAGGAAGCCCTCGAGCGTCTGGCTGCTGTCCCCGGCATCTATATCATCTACGTTCAGGAACGAAAAATCAATGTCGGATGTCAGTACGTAACTTGCAGAGGCAAGCGCCTGAGCCTTGGCGCTGAGCTGAGCATCAGTCATCGCGGCGAAGTCTTCTTTGGTTACACCGGGAATTTCAAGAAGAATTTTTCCGAGAGTTTTGCCGTTTGTGGCAATTGCCGAAGCAACGGCATAAAGCTGAGAAGCCTTGGAAATCATATACGGCGACGCATCGGTGCCAAGACCCATTGTGATGTAGTTCAGAACGGGATTTATGGAAATATGCTTTGCCGAGCTCGGACCTTCGGGCGCCTTATACGGATTTCCGGCACCTGCCTGTGCCTCTGTTTTCGGAATGTCGTATTTGTATTTTTCTAAATCTCCTGCTTCGGTATCGTAATAATAAGCAACACCCTCCGCAAAATAATTGAAGAATACGGCAACTTCAAAATTCTGCCAGCTGTTATCGGCAAAATCAATACGCTGGAATTCATACAGACCGGAATTTGAATAGGCTTTGGTGACAAAAGCATCAGCGAAGTTTGATGTTGTACAGTTTTTAAGAGTCAGGTCATGGAAATCATGGTCACCGCCGTTGATAATGCCGGCAATGAGTCCTGAATAATCGTTGTAAGAGCCTACCGTAATATTGTCAAACGTGATATATGACACGTCGACTTTCCCGCTGTATATGGCATATCCGCCATAGTTGTAATGAGCGGTATACAGTGTGTTATTATTGTAGTTGTAAAAAGAGGAGATTAAGGCTGCAGTATCCCCGGTTCCGTTTACGGCGCCGGTAAGTGTAAAGCCTTTGATCTGAATCGGGACGGTCGAATTCATTGAGCTGACCGTGGTAAACAGACCGCCTTGCATATCCTTATAAGAGCTTGTTCTGTTCTGTGAGCTTTCCGGTGAATGGAAAATAATCGTCGTGTTTTCAGTGTATTTTCCGCCGGCCCCGACAATACCACCGTCATAATTTCCGCCTATAACCGGAATGGGGTATACCGTTTTGTTTGAAAGGTCGAGAGTGCCCTCAAATCTGTAATTTGCATTCTTGAGGTACATACACTTATCAATAACGGTATAGTTTGAACCGTAGGCAGCACCGTCAAAATAATCGAGAAGCAAATAAGCAATATTGGGATTTGCAAACATAAATACCTGAAGGGTAATCAGTTTGTCAACGCTGTCGATGACAAAAGGATCTGCCTTGGTACCGCTTCCCGAAATATCAGTCAGATTAATATCGTTGTAATATCTGTTCCAGTATGTACCGTCAACAGAGCTCTTTCCTGTTGTGGCATTTTCAAAGCCGCTGTTGTTTTCAATATTTACGATACCGCCGGTCTGAACGTATGACGAACGGTAATACGAGCCGGACGACTCAAAGTTGGAAGAGACAATATCAGAGAAATAGTAGGACCCGTTCTGTGCGTTGATTCCGTATGCGGAACCGTATCCTGTCGTTGCATTGTTGCAATATGAATTTGCCTTGATGTCAATCCAAGCCGTCGGGGCACTTCCGAAAAGAATACCGCTGAAATACCAGCCGTTTACCGTCCAGTGTGCATTCGAGTGTATAGTAACCCCTTCAACGGTTATTTTGCCGCTTGCATATTGAGCTATTCCGGCAAAACCTGCTCTTGCACTTACGGTGCCTCCGATTATAAGATTGTCAAATACAGCCTCGACACCGGACAGATTTCCGGTAAATCCGCCTACCGAATGTGCATTTGCACTGGTTACCGTGATATTGCCGCTGAAGGTATATCCATCGACATTCAGATGCAGTGAATTGAATTTCAACGTATAGTTGCTGCCGGGCGCCAGACTCTTGTTGTTATAGGATTTGTATGAATTTGAAGAATAGAAACTGCCGACGCAGCCGCCGAGATACGCAGTGGACGAATAGTTGTTTGTCAGACTTCCGCTGCAGATACAATTAATAAAGTTAAGGTCTGTTCCGAAGGTTTCACTGTATTTCCTGGTCTGATCAGGAACATTTACACGTCCGACAAGACCCCCGGAATATGAACCGTAAGTGCTGATACTGCCGCTGAATTCGCAGTTTACAAAACTGACGGCAGATTTTGACGTGGTTTTATAGAAATTTATTATGCCGACAAGACCGCCGTTGTTGGACGTTGTTGTCCAGTTTCTTGAAATCGCCACGGAAGACGATACGTTTGAAATTGTACAGTTGACATTTGTGCTTCCCGTAGGATAACCGACAGAACCTGCAAGCGAACCTACGTTTGAAGCTCCTGCTGAGAAAAGCGAGCCTTCCAGATTAATATTATCAACAGATGAACCGTTACCGAGTATGGAAAAGAGGCCGTTATATCCCTTAACCGACACAATATTGTATTTGATAGTCGGACGGTAGCCCGAAATACCTGTCTGAGTAGAGCTTGCCCCGTAAAAATGTCCGGTAAAGGCGGCTGCCTGAATATCATCAATATAATAACCCAAACCGTCAAAGCCCGTGCCCCTGAGGTCTATATCTTCTATTATCTTGTATTCTGCCCCAAGAAGATAATTTAACTTGGCATTGTTTGAGCGGTATTCAGAATCCGAATCTCCGACAAAAAGGCGAAGGACATTCAGTGTTCTTGTATTGAGTCCCACACACAGCATAAGCAGCTTTTCAGCGGAATCAATCAGGAAGGGATACTCTTCGGAACCGTCGCCCTGTATTGAAAGATTGAAGTTTAAGCCGTTATACATGGTTCCGTTGTTTATCGCAAATGTTGCATATCCCGCCGTCGGTGTGAAATACAGAAGCTCAGAAGCCGTTTTTCTGTTCTCCGGTTTTCTTTCGCCGAAATAAAATTCGGCATTGCCCTGAGCATAGCAAAGACCGCGGCAGAGATCTGCCGCTATTCCGTAATAACCGCGCCCAGATGTGACAAACACAGGAGTCGGTATCAATACGGAAGCGTTTATTTCAATTGTTACGTTTCTGTTGGATTTTCCGATTATGCCTCCGACAAATCCTACCGGATTCTTGAAGCTTCCTGCTGCTCCAATGGTATCCGCATTCGAGGTGCTTGTTCTGCCGAGACAGACTGTGACACTCGAAGCATTGACAGAATAATTCGTTCCATTGTATATTTCGCCCACAATACCGCCGAGATAGGTGGCTTGGGCTTCAAAATTAAAGGTTTCACTCTGAGCCTGAATTGCACTGACATTATAGAGATTGACTGTAAGGGTATTCAGTGTATTGTTGTGAATACGTCCGATAAGACCTCCGGCTGCCCGCAGGGTAACAGCATCGAGAGATACGTCAAGATTTACGGAAATATCATGAATGGATACGGTAGTTGCCGCCTCCGGGTCTGTAGTTACGGTCTTTGTAAGTCCTCCCCAGTTGGAATCATCTGTGTAAGCTGATGAACCGTCAAGGTCGGTAAGTACAATCTGACCGTCGTAAATTTCAGCGCCGTTTCCGAGAGAGCCGAAAAGCGGTCCGTTGGTTCTTATCTTAACACCATTGAGATTCATATGACCCCTGAACGAGTGGCTATGATTGCCCTCAATGCCAATGCATACGGCATTTGCACCTGTTGCAGTAAATTCCAGAGGCTGTCCTTCGCCCCAGGCATCATATGACATAACCTTGAAATAAAGATTTTCGGATTTTTTCGAATACTCTTCTGACTTGTTGATGTTTTCCGCAAGCTTTGCAAAATCCGCCTCGTTTTCAAGCAGATAAGGGTTTCCCTCAGTACCGGCATCCGACTGATCCCCTGTAATTATCGGGGTATGCTCGGTTTTGAAGTCCTCAAAGGGCGTAAAATCCCCTTCGAGAGCAAAAGCCTCCAGTAATACTGAAGGCACTGCGGCAATTATCATAGAGAGGGCAAGCATAAATGCCCCCGTTCTTCTGCATATATTTTTGATTTCCCTTATACTGATTTTCTTCATGTTTGCGACCGTTTCTTTCTTCCATCGGAAGAGCTCATTCTTCATTCTGAAGCTTATTTTTGTACTTTATTATCTGCAGCATCTTGCTCCGGATTTTTACGGAGCAGCATTTATATCGCAGTTCTATGTGGTTTCATCATGAATGATTTCAACGTCCCCATCCGGGAAGGTATCGTAGGTATCATTCAGTTCGATTTCTATATACTCCCGTATAGTGCGGCCCAACGAGTCTTTTTCCACGTACTTTCTCATTCGCTGATAAACGGTATCGTTAAGCCGTGAGGTAAACTTGTTGAATTCAAAGGTCATACTCGCCGTTGCCGACATGGTAAACCTCATTTCGCAATTTGCTTCGTCAACCGTGCAGAGACCGTTTTCTCTCAGGTTCCACAGGTTGGTTTCGTACATGTTCGGATAAAGCATATCATTCTGCCATTTAATCACGATTTCCTGAGAGGCAAGTCCGAGCAGTGTGGCTGATTTTATATTGAATTTAACAAGAGCAACTCCGTTTCCCTGTTCAATCGAACGGCTTTTGATAAACTCACTGGCTGTCGTAACAGTCATTGTAAAATCCGCATACAAATCGGATATATAACCGCTGCCGATTAATGAGGAAGCCTTGATTCTGAAACAGACTTTATCTCCTTCAGACAATGATAGTCCGCTCTGAGTTTTGGCATTGACAGTAACCTGGAAAAAGTGAGCTGTTTTGGCTCCGCCTTCAATTGAGTACGGTCCTTTCCTCGTTCCGAGTTGAATTCCTCCGCTGACTATTGCAACAGGTTCCTCGGCTGTATATGCCGGCGCAATTGAATGCGCATTGCCGGAAGAATCAATTGATGTACCGTCAATCGGCTCAACGGAAATTGTGTAATCCAAAGGATAGGTCTGCTCGCCTTGTTCGGTAATTTTCTCATACTCAAGCGTATATCCCAGATCAACGCCTTCTTCGTTGTATTTCAGAATGTTGGCGTAGTTATTGATTTTTACCAAAAGCTTGTAATCGCTTCCGTCCCATCCTACGATGTCGTAAATGTTTCCGTTTTCAGTCAGATAATTGCTGCTGAAATTCACCTCGGCAGCAGCGGCGGTTTTACCGGCCCCGACGGTTCCGGTAAATTTTGCAAGAGTCATCGTGCTTGGAATCAGCATAAAGCTTGCAGCACACAAAGCGGAACTGATTCTGAGCAGGCTTACGCGAAGCTTCTTCTGACGTCTGATACAGTATTCGAATACGGGGCGTGCAAGGAAGGCGGCAAGAATCAGGCATATGCACAGAAATGCCATCCAACCGGATGACACAACAGAATATGCGGCTCCGGCACCGGGTATTGAAAAAATCAGTTTTGCAAAATAATCCGTATCTTCAGCAGGACTGTCTTCAATTGCGTTGACAAGTCCCTTTGTGATTATTTTTTCGTCTTCAAGACGCACTATTTTGTGTGTTGTATAACTTCCGTTTCTGTATGTGGTAACTGTGTCACCGACACTCAACTCTTCAAATGGAACCTTCCACACAAAAATCAGGTCGCCTATACTGAGTTCAGGCTGCATACTCGCACTGTCAACCGTCATAAATGCCCCCGGCAGCCAGTTGAGAGTACTGCGCAGTCCGATTGCCGACAGAATTGCCGTAAAGCAGTTAAAAAGCAAACACAGGCACAGAAGTGACGTCAGCATAAGCTTGAATATTCTGTTTTTTCCTTTTTCCGTCTCTCTCTGTTTTCTCATTGCCTGTTTCCGTCTTTTTCTCGCATTCAAGTTTTTTTCGCGGTGTTTCGAAATAATGTAATTTTTAGCTTATCAGATGCGTCGTTGTTATTAGCTGTTTTGGACGCATTTTCCGTTGCTGCCCGGCGTTCTCTGCCTGTTTCTGTCGTTCAGTTTACCGTCTTAATTTTTGTTCCGGATACTGTATATTTACCCGATTACAGAACCGGAATCAATCGCGCCGGATCCTATTGCACCGGAATCAACCGTTGTTCCCTGCGATGAGTTATCCCTTTCGGAATTTTCATAATATGCCGTTACAACTACTCTCGGAATGTTTTCCAGCGCCGTAACGGAAGTAATCGGGCTGCCCGTCATACGAATCTTGAATTTCAGGCTGTCATACTTTATTGAAGCATCGGCTTCGAGATTACTGAGTGAAAAATAATGTGCCTGATTGTCGTTCACCGAAGGTGTGTAAATCTTGTACATTCTGAGATTTGACTTCACATAATCGTAATCAGCATCATTGATATAAGCAAGTGCCTCGGCTCTGGATTCAAAGCTTTCGTATGTATCGTCGGTTATATCGTAAAGTCTGTACGAAATCGAGGTTGAAGTAATCTCAATATAATCGGTTTTGTCACCGTCTTCGTTACTGTCATTAACGTCCTGAATGTATATCGCACAGCTTCTGACACTGTCCTGCTTGCTTTGTGTATCCACTGTCAGCGGCACGGCAATTTCAAGCTTGAAATTCGTATAAGAAGAAGTGGTAGGATTTAATATTGCACTGCCGTTGTAAATATCATTGCCGTTTCCGACAACGAATGAATAATCAGATTCCGTATATTCAGACGCGCTGCTCTGAATTTCAAATGCTCTGAAATCAAATGAAAGAACAAAGCTTTCGCCCTCCGTCTCGGACCCGAAATTACCTGTTCCGCGTTTAACCAGAATATATCCGTCAGAATAATATGTCGGCGTTCCTGATGAGCCGGTATATGTTTCGGAACGGTTTTTCGAGCTGATTATGGCAAGCATATCGATGACGTCAACTTCTTTCATATACTTCGAGCTGTTTGTATCATCACCGTAGGCATCAACTCCAAGAGGCCAGTCCATCTGCAATTCAAACGATTCAACGCTGAGAGTTCCGCCGCTCATATAGAAATAATGCTCATTATCGTCGGTATAAGTGATACCGTTGTCCGTCCTTTGTTCAACAAAAGTGTATATGTATCTCGGTGCATCGCCTTTCGCCCCTTCTTCGAGATAGTACTCACCGTTTGTCACGTAAGTATGCTCGGTTTCAACGGTATCGATAACCTGACCGGAAGCATTCTTTATTTCGGTGATTTCTTTCCAGAGAAGCCTGAACGTCAGTGGAATATTTCCTGTCGTGCGAACGCGAAGTGTGAATTCAAAGTCCATGCCCGAAATATCATCGACGGAAGTTCCGTTCGACAAGGAAAACGGAATGCATGCGGATTCCATTCCCGGAGAGAGATTGGCAACCGATACTTCCTCTCCGAACAGTGTGAGTTGTTTGGTCGTATCGGTCCACGTTTCCATTATTTCTTCTTTTGTCATATTGCCGAGAAGAATTGCATGGAATGAGGATATTTCAAAATTTGTATATCCGTCTATTTCGGTTTTGTATTTTGATACGGTAAAAACGGCAGCGTAGCAGACAAGAAGGGCAACAGCGCACAAAAATGCCGCACAGGCAATTACGAGCCTGATTTTTTCGAATCTGCGGTATCCGTTTATCATACGCTTTTGTCCTCCTTCCTGATTATTTGCTGTAATTTAAACTGATTTTTATGAATTGACCACGGCTTCAGGTTTCACCTGAGTGCCGATAATGTAAATCGTTGCCGTCATCTGAGACTGATAATATTTCGGATTTGCCCCGACTTTATTGTCATAGCTGTCAAATTCTTCATATTCAGACAGATACGCTTCAAAGAATGATTCAAGAGTGAGATATCCGTGTTCCGCTGTGTAATACTCAAGATAGGCAATTGAATCGCTGTAATTCTGTCCTTCAACTTCCAGATTTATCTGCCCGAAACACTTGTCAAGATATTGCGAATTGGCAAAAAGCAATTCACGCTGAGCCTTTGAAAAGCTTCTGAGAATCAGCATAATATCATATTTTTCTTTCAGATCTGCGGTTGCCGAATCTCCTTCCGGGCCGTAGTTCGAAGTAAACAGATTATAAAGACAACTCGGATCGGTCGCATTCGCATCTTTGTACGGCTTCAGTTTTTCAATTTCTTCGAGTGTCAGTATGGCGCTGCTTGAACCTCCGTACTGTGCTTCGTTTGCAAACAGTATTGCGCGGCTTTCCGGTGTCATACCTACCATAACCTGCAGAGCATTGAATGCCCTCTCGCTCAGTCTGTTGTTCCACAGACTTTGAAACGATACGGCGCTTGACAGGACCTGATAATACGTTCCGTCCTCACCGGAGCCCGGATTGACGAGTGCTGAACTGAGAATTTCCGCATCCTTGCTGATATATTCGTACAATTCCTTGAATTCGTCAATTGTGGTGAACGTTCCAATCGGTGAGTCATACAGGACTCTGAGTATTCCTGAGGCAGCTACAAATTTTTCTTTGTCCAGTTTTTCCAGGTATCCGTCATAATCGTAGACCCATTCCCAGTTGAACTCTACAATTGATGAGCTGCGGGCGGCGATAACGCCGGACAAACCGTTTACCCCGTATTCAAATTCAACCTGCTCACCGTTTTCATCCGTATAGTAGAAGAATATTCTTTTCTGAAACTCATCGGACATCGTTTCGTGGTCGACCATCAGAATGTATTCAACGTCAACGTCCGACTCTTCGGCACCGAGCTTCAGATTAACCGTTCCGGCTGTTCCGGGGGCCGCAATATTGCCTCCGTAAACCGATTCATACTCGAAAACGTTGACCTTGATACTGTCGGCCTGATAGTTTGCGTTGAAGTCCCATCTTGCCGCAGTGAAATCAATGGCGGAAACACCGGTGATACGGGTGTACCATGCGTAGGTAATATATATTCCTATACCAAGAAGCAGGACAACTGATATCAGCATCAAAAGTCCCCTTTTCTTAATGTCCTTCATGGTTCGATTCCTTTCCGTCAGAGCTTCCGGCCTCTCTGCCATCGGCTTTTTTATTTCCCGTCATTCCTTCAGACTGCGGGGCGTCGGTTTCTTGTGTGTCGGATTTGGGTTTTCCGACCGTATTTTTGTTATTATACTGCATTTCTGTGACTGCAGCTTCAGTGTTTTCTGTTGTTGCGGGGATTTTTTCGTTTTTGAAATTATCCGTGTTTTTTTCAGCATTGGCAGACTGCCCTGCCAATTGTTTTTCATACTCTTCGCGTACCTTCTGAAGTGCTTCCTTGTAAGCCTTGACGTAATCTCTGAGACAGGAAATTACGATTGCCACAATCGGGATTACCACAATAAGCATAAATCCCTTGGTTGTCATTAGAAATTCCAGAAAGCTTCCGAGCCATTCAACGGCTCCGGTATGGAATACAACACGTCCGATTATTTCGGAGTCCAGAACGTGCTCTTCATCCGGTGTCGGATTTGCATCGCCCTTTGTGATATACTCCGTTTTCTTTCCGTTCTGAATAATCTCAACGATTCTGTGCGTGTTCGGAGCCCCGGATATTTCGGGATTCTTCGACGTGAACGTAATCACGTCACCGATTTCATAGACAGACGAGCGTTTTACAAGCACCAGAGCACTTTCGTGAATTGTTGGCTCCATACTTCCGCTGAGTACGTAAAATGCACGGAATCCGAAAACGGAAGGGTCGTCATTGAGCAAGCTTCCTATTATTGCGGACAAGCACAGCACCGTTGCGCATATAAGCAGTACAGTCACTGCGGCCGATATTATTTTTTTGACTGTCCTGCGTTTCAATGCAATGTATCTCCGGTGCTCCGGTTTCCCGTTTTCTCAGTGTGTCTGTCCTGATTTGTTTTTCAGATGATTGCAGTCCCCGACAAAGTTGTATTATCCTCTGTCATCTTGCCACCCCCACGAAGATAGGTGGCACGGCATAGCCGTGACGGATGAGGTCTCGGATGACAGAAGAACCGTCCACGTGTCATCCCTGATACTCTTTATCTTTTGCCTTTTTTGGCAGCTTCGCGTGCGGCAGCCATCAGAGCTTCCTGCTCTCTCTGGCGTGTTTCTTTGGCTTCCTGGGTACGCTGCAGCTGTTTTTCACGCTGCTCGGCTTCCATGGCACGCTTGCGGTCTCTCTTTTCTTTGAGCTTGTCCGCTTTCTTCTGCTTTTTGTTCTGTTTTTCTATATTGCTGCTGTCTTCGTCAAGTTTGCGGATTCCCGCTGCCTTTTCGGCTGCGGCTTTAAGTGCAGCTGCCTTTTCAAGCCCGGCAAGTCTTGCTTCCTGACGCAGGACTTCGGCGCGTTTCTTTGCGTCTTCAAGCTCAGCTTTGGCCTTTTCAAGGTCATCGCTGCTTTCTGTGCTCAGGCGCTCAGCTTCAAGTCTTGCTTCTTCAGCCTTCTTTGCTGCAATTTCGGCCTCTTTGTCGGCATTCTCTTTTGCAAGTATTTCAGCTTCGGCCTTTTCCTTTGCTTTCTTGGCTGCATTTTGTGCATTGAGTCTGGCTTTGTTATGTTCCTCTGCAGTCTTTTCGGCTTCTGCAAGCTCGCTTTCGGCGGCATTTCTTGCAGCCATCGAACTTTCAAGCTTTTCTTTGGCTTCGGCTTTGAAGCCTTCGGTTTCACGCCTGATTTCTTCTGCCTTTTCGGCGGCTTCGCCTGCAAGCTTCTCGGCTTCGGCACGTGCTGCATTGAGTTTTTCCTCTGCAGCTTCCGCTTCCGCTTTTTTCTTTGCGGCTTCTTCGGCAATTATCTTCATCTCGGCTTCCAGCTTATCAAGTTCATCGCGTTTCTCTGCGATAAGTCTCTCGGCTTCGGCCTGTTCTGAAATGATTCTTGCCTCGTCGGCTTTCTTCTGTGCCTCGGCAAGCTCTGCTGCCTTACGGTCTTCTTCTGCTTTACGTTCCGCCTTGATTCTGTCCTGTTCCGCTTTTTCAAGAGCAGTAAGTCTGGCAGCTTCCTTCTTTTCGGCTGCTATGCGCTCTTTTTCTTCTTTTTCGGCTCTAATAGCCGCAAGGCGCTTTGCTTCGGCAAGCTTTGCAACGTATTTTTCGCGGTTTTTCTCTTCAAGTTCAAGCGCGGCAGTCAGACCGGTAAGGAAGTCCTCTGCCTCTTCGGCTTTTCTGTATGCTTCCCTCTCGGCTGCAAGGGCTTCCGCTCTTCTCTCGCGCTCGAGTCGTTTTTCTTCTTTGATTCTTTCTTTTTCGAGGCGTTCCTCTTCGGCGCGTCTTGCTGCTTCGGCAAGCTTGCGCAGGCGTTCTTCTTCCTTTTTGCGTTCCTGAAGTTCCTTTTCTTTTTCGGCAACGAGACGGCGGCGTTCCTCTTCTTCAAGCTTCATAAGGTCTGCCTTTGTCACTTCCTCAATAAGGACTCTCTTAACTTCAACATCCGGAAGATTGTAGTCTTCGACGGGTTCTTCAATTACCTGATTGATGAATTTCGGTACCGTTTCTTTTTTCTTTACGGGTTTTGAATAATCAATCAGTCTGTCTCTTTCTTCTTCAAGGTGATGTTTGAGAATCATATAATTGTACAGGATTGAGTTGTACATATCCTTGAGGAAGACGTCATCGAGCTCGTTTGACTGCTCTCTGACTTCAATTTTGTATCCTACGTCATTGTATGCAATAATAAAGTCCCAGAGCTTATGACAGGCTTTGAAGTTCGGGTTTTTCTTGATGGCGTTCGTTTTAACGATAGGAGCCTTAACTTTGCCGTACTTCGACATCTGCTTTGCGTATGGGGTTGAGCGGAAGGCTGCGAGGTTTCTGTGAATTCTTGAAATTCGTGAAAAGATATCCTCGCTTTTCGCATCGGCAGACAGCTGTTCCTCGTTCTGCTGGATTTTGATATCCATCTCTGCCTTGACGGTTTCAAGATAACCGAAGCTGTCGCTCTTGATATTCAGGTGAGAACCGAATTCTTCACCCATTGAAGCGAAAATTGCCTCGTATCTCATATCAACGAATTCCCATGCCATTTCAAGCAGAGTGTAGACAAAACGGTTTTCATAGGTGTTGATTGAGTCTTCTTTTGTGATTTCAAGAAGACGGTTCGGTCTTACATTATCGCCGTTGACCTCATCAATCATATCACCGTGGCTGCAAAGATGACGTATCGTCTCCGCTTCAACTTTTTTTGCCAGAGCAACGTTTACGATAATCTGCTCACGGACAATGAAGTTTCGGGGGTTGTTGATAATTTCCTGCATGGGCTTGATAACTGACTCAACGGCATTTACCCACGTTTCGTCAACTGTTTTCTCAACCTGACGGTTTGAAAACTTATATTCATTTTTTCCAGACTTGACGACCTGCAAAAAATACTTGTAGTATTCGTCCGAGCTGAGAGTTTTTATTACGCTGCTGACGTATTTTTTGTAAAAGGGATCGATAAGACCGATTTTCTCGTTCTTCTTTTCCTTTTTGCCGGATTTCTTCTTTTCTGCCACTTTTCTGTACTCCTGATCCGTTTATGACATTTTCTGCATACGGTTGAGGTATTCCTTGCAAATCTGGAAGTTCTGTTTTCCGAAGGATTTATCGAGGTAAAGAACGAACTTGTGAAGTTCATCCTTTATAAAGCCCATATTGAGTGATTCAAACTTACGAAGAATCTTCTTGGCTACTATAAAGTCAAGCGCATCGATTTCCGTTCCACCGCAGGCAACATAAGCAGGAACGAAGAGTCTGAGCTGTCTCATAATACGGTTTCCGAACGCAAGACGGAAATGCTTGATAACGTAAAGATCCATTTCGTCGAGTTTCTTCATATTGTCCTCGGAAAGAGGATAAAGCTTCTGGCCTTCTGTGAACATCTCGCACAGATGGTCGGCTGTGATATGTACGGGTTCTGTGTCGGGAGCTGCGAAGGCTGCGGCCTTTGAGTCAAGGTCGATAGGAATTGCACGGTCGTAAACCTTATCGGCGACGGCGAAGGTCGAGTCATCGTTGTTGATGGTTCCGACGAACCATGTGTTCTTGTTTACGTGGATTTTACCGCCTGAAATGAGGCAGGGGTCATTGTCCCAGGTTGTGGTTACGATATCGACAAGCCATTCTTCAGGTCTCGGCATTTCGAGGACTGAAAGCATTTCGGCGAAATAATACTCAACTCGGGCGATGTTCATTTCATCGAGAACGATTACGTGGGGATCGGCAAACATATTTGCTTCATAAACCGCACGTAAGAAGTCCGTTTCGTTGAACATCTTGGTAAATTCGTTGAAGTAACCGAAAAGCTCGGTACGGTCACGCCACGCAGGCTGTACGGCGCAGATTGTGGTGTCGTGCATCAGGTACTTACCGAATGAATACGGCAGTGAGGTTTTACCTGTACCGGAAATACCCTGAAGAATGATAAGTCTTGTTGCAGCCAGTGATGCAACGAAGAATCTCAAGGTACTGATATCATAGAACAGACGCAGTCTTGAACTTGCAAAATTGCGGTATCTGTCGCAGAATTCCGGAAGCGTGATTGCATCATCGTATACAGGAGGCTGGAAATTGGTCTTATAATAGTTATCAACAGTCGTAAGTCTGAAGAATCGGCTTTCGCTCGGATTGATGGGAGGACCGTCGAAGGTATTTCTGTTTCCGAGGTCAACGTGATCCGCTTTCTCTTCTTCACCCTCGGCTTCGCTTTCTGCATTTCTGACAGTTCCGTCCTCACCGAGAACACGGGTTGCTTCGTTCTCAATGCTGAGCAGCTCATCTTCGGGGACAAAGCCCATCTGGGATATCTTCATCGCCAGAATCTTGTCCTTCTCATAGCTGAGCTTGAACATATCTCTCTTCAGTTTTGCCAGTTCTGCCTTCAGCTCCTCGTTTTCCTTTGCAGGAGCGCGGAATTTCAGCAATTTTGCAACGCCCTTTGCAATCAGGAAAATTACGAATACTATCAGTGCAATCAGCAGCAGATTGACCACTGCGACGAGTATCCAGCTCGGCAGGTCAAATTCCTCGGAATAGGCCTGTATTGTTCTCATTCTTGCCGGGAAGTTCAGCAGAGTATTCAGGAAATTGAAAATATCCACGAATATCTGCCAGAATGATTTAAGAATCAAACCGAAATCCTGGTAAAAGTAATTCAGAAAACCGCCCATGTTTTTCTCCACCCCGGTTCACTCACCGGGTTTTTCTTCTTGATTTTTCGCTTTCCCGTGTTTTTTCGTCTGCTCACGGCATAGCAATACACTGTTCAGTGATTATTCCGCCTGATTTCTGCAGAAACAATCAAAAAACCAAACAGCCTGAATATGCGAAACGGACAGGACTCCTTTTCGGACCTTCCTGCCGGCTCTTTTGATATCAGTCAGTTTTTTCCGTGTCTTTTCCGGGATTTCCGTCCCCGTCTGCGACAGCGTTTTTTTGTTCAGAGCCGCTTTTTCCCGAGCCTTCTTCGTCTTCTGTCGGTACTCTGATTCCGTGCTCTGCCGCATACGCAAGTTTTACTTTTTCGGCCTGATATGCAAAGAGCGCTCTGAAGAACTGAATCAATTGCCAGAGGAAGAACACAGCCACCGGGATAACGATGACAATCAGAAAGCCCTGCGAGGTCTGCAGATAGTCAAATGCAGTGCCCAGGCCGCTGATATGGAAGCTGTATTTACCGATAACGCTGTTCTCATGAACGGTCAGCGTATCGTTTACAGGATTCGCGTCACCCTTTGTGGTGAAAGATCTGAATGTTCCTCCGTCAAGAACTTCAACGATTCTATGGGTATTGATAACCTTTTCACCGTTGATTACCGTCCAGAATGAAATGACGTCCCCTACCTTTAGCTTTGAAGCGTCTTTTACGGTACGGCTGAAAATCATATCGCCTGCTGAGAATTCGGGCTCCATTGAATTTGTCAGTACCTTTGACATATTCAAGCCGAGGAAATTCGGAACGCTCTCGCCGGTCTGAGCCGTAAAGGCAGAATATCCGACGACGGCAAAGAATGCAATTGCAAGCACAAGGATGACGTCAACGATGATGTTGCCCACTTTTCCGGATTTACTGTTCTTGTTTTTTTCGGTTGTTGTGTTCATTTGAAAACACCTTTCATACGAATTTATATTTAACTTATTATCGTTTTTTCTTGTCGTTTTTTCGTGGCCGTCTACGTTTAACCGGCAAATTCTATATTTACTCTGAAACTGCCTGAGGCAATGTCATTCCAGCAATCCGCATCCTGTCCTTCGACCCAGAAGAAGAGCCGGACCTTTACGGGTTCATCGTAATTGAGATGCAGAAGCACTTGTGATGTATTATCCCCGGAAATGACGAAATGCTCGTCCGTTTCGGGTTCCAGGGCAGTACATACGGAATAATAGCTGCTTGCGTTTACCGTGCAGAATTTTCCGCTTCCGCCTGCTTCTTTGAGGGCGGCCAGCTTGCCGTAAAGCAGGCCTGTGTTAACGAAGCTTCCGAAATTCAGGATATCCGTTGAGTTAAGCGAAGTCTGTGTTCTCAGCTTTTCACGGGTTCCCGCTGCTTCCGTGTTCCAGGCTCCTGCCATCTGGACTATAAGACGGTCAGGGTCAAGATCCATTGCAAACGCGTGATGTACGTTCCCCATTTCGGTTTTTTGCTCTCTGGTAAACACGTCGGTTCCTTCACTGTATTTGGTTTTTGCCTGAGCTCTTGAAACCATTGTGTATCCGTCATATGTCCCCGCCTTCTCTATGTAGAAGGTCAGGCCGGACGTCACAGTTTCAAACAAGTCGGGATCTGTGACCTTGGTATAGAGGTATATCGGGTATCCGTTTTCATCATACTGAGGTATGGGTTCAACATTGTCTTTGGTGAAATCGTAGCCTATCGGCTGAGTCGGAATGTATACTCCGTCGACATAGGCTGAGGTACCGGAATATGCCGAGGAATTCACGTCATAACCAACAACGTATTCTCCGTCACCGTCGGGCTTGTTATCTGCGCTGTGTCTGTCTGCATTGGGTTCAAATATGTAATAGTCCGTTGCTCCGGATCCGATTCCGTTCCCGTATATCTGAAATCCTATCCGAAGAGAGGTTTCGGCGTTACGGCTGACGGACTTGATAAATTCGCTGTGGTCGTCAGCTACCGTGAGTGAAATCTGAGGAAGAACGTACGTTCCGAAGAATCCGCCCATTTCGTTGGCTGCGCTTGCTTTGTCAATGGAATACTGAGGAAATGAAAGTCTTACGTCGGAACCGTCTTTGGCGGTTGACTTGAGCCAGACGTCCGTATAGACGTAATAACCTTTCTTTTCCGCTTCAAGCAATTCAAGCCCAGTCAGCGGTATTGCCGATGAGATTGTGATTGAAGAGGAGCTTTCGGGGTTCGTTGTTACCTGATATACTATTCCGCCGGAATCCGTTTCCACCATCAGACGGTTGGCATATTCAAGCTTGTCGTCCATAATGAACTTATCAGGCTCGTTGGGTTTTCCGTCCCTGGCATAGGTCGGAATGAACCATTGCTGAAGGTTGACGGTTGAAACGGGGGTCAGATCGTTGTAATACACCATTATGTCACTGATGTCAACCGTTTCTTTAAAGTCAAGGTCGTGAGGATCCTCAACATTCTTGTCGTCACGTGCTATCAGTATGGTTTCAAAAGCCGCTATCGACATTGTGATTCCGGAAATTTCGGGGTTGACTGAAATCGTATACCAAGCCAGGGTCGTACCGGTCATCAGCAGAAATGAAAGCAACAGCGTAATTCCGGCCGCTATCAGCTTTGACTTTGCGTTTTTCGGCATCCCCGTCCCCCCTTCCGTTTCTTTCAGATTTCCCGCCGGAACTCTGCAATTGACTTGCTTTTGATTGATTGGCTTTCCCGGCTAATTTCCCGGGTAATTTATTGTCACCCGCAGAAGCGGGTTGTTTTCCGTTTTAAATGATTTTTGTTTTGCTTTGCAAGGTGCTTTTCCGAAATCCTGAATGAATCCGCCTGAGGCGTGATTTATTCGGGATTGAGAGGCAGATTGGAAATATCGGCACCAAACACAAGGTTTCCGATGATACGGCCTGAAGAAATCGTATTCAGACAGTCCGCATCGTTTCCTTCGAGCCAGACGTAAAGTTCAACTTTTCTGGTCTCTGCCTGCTGTATTGTGATTATGTAGTCGTCGCCGATTACCTTCCCTGAAGTGTAATCAACCTCGCCCTTCAGAATGGGATCCTTCTCTTTCCATCCTGAACTGTATTGCTGAATCAGAGTAACGCGTTTGTCGCCGGCTGCAAGGTCCATTCCTTCGCCGTCGACGCTCTGTGTAAAGTATTTGCTGTCGTACAGAACGGCATTTCCGCCGTCCGCGTTGGGTTCAATGATGACGAAGCGGTGGTCATCGGGGTCTTCTTCGGTTCCGAAGAAGTAAAGTCCGATTCTGATTGCATATTCGGCTCCGCTTCCGCTGTTTTCGTGATAATATGAAGTATCATTCCAAATCGGTTCGCCGACAAGATAACTTCCGGTAACTTCGACCCCGTCTGTATTTGTGAACGTCGACGCAAGGGAAACGTCAACCGGAACCGCGTCGGCTCTAACCCAGAACGTTGTCTTGTATACGTACTCACCCAATATCTCCGAGTCTGCCGCCGGGGAGATATAAGGTGAATAGATGGACGGTGTATCTATGGTCGTTTCAAGGTATATCGGTGAGCCCGCTTTGATTCTGCCGTCAAGCGCGTATTCGGGCAGAAGAAAGGCAAACTGAGATGCCGAGAAGGTGACCGGTTTTAAGAGCGTCCCTCTTTGTGAGCTTGTGGAAAGATCCAAAATCAGGCCGAATTCGCCCGGCTCTCCGTCCACATCGGGAGCCACAAGAAAAGCCATATCGTTGTCTGAAACGAGATACAGAGCCAGGTCTGAAACCATAGGAGCATCCGACATCGTCAGCCACGCATACGTGGCACCGACCAGTGACAGCAGCGCCGCCACAGTGAGAACCAGTGATATTACCGTTTTCAGCTGCTTGCTCAAATCGATTGCTCCTTTCATAGAAATGTCATGGCTTTTCGGTCAGTTCACAATCTGTTCTGTACGCACAAAACAGATTGTGAACGAAATGTGTCTGCGCATTTATCCGCCGCAATTAAGCGGCGGACTATTGTTTTTCAGTGATTGATTACCATGCAGCGGAGGAAGAGATGGCAGAGGCTCTGTCGTAATCAGTCATGGGAACGTCCATAGCGGTGAGTTCCTTGTTGCTTGTGAACTGTACGTTCATTGTGAACTCAGTCATAGTAAGCTTTGCATCGGAGTTTTCAAGAACGGCACCGTCCATGAAGATGTACATTCTGATAAGCTTGGCTTCGTCCTTGTCGAGCTTGATGTATTCGATTCCGCCGGACTTGACTTCGTATGTCTTGGTAGATTCTTTCCATTCAACTTCCTTCAGAGCGAGGGAGTAGAAGGATGAAGAAGCGATGGCAGAAGGAACAGCTTCGTATACTTTCTTATCGGTTGTATCGGCAAGAAGGATTGTAACTGTATCAATGCTGATGAATGAGCCGAGACCGTTTTCGCCGGCGTATGTATCGGCAGCGTCTTCAGATCTTGAAACACCGGAGTCGGGTGTTGAGCTGGAGCTGATTCCGGAGGAAGGAGCTACCAGTGTGATGGCGGAAGAATTTTCGGCATTGGTTCTGAGCCAGTAGTCGATTTCTACGGCATAAACTTCGTTGGAGCTGATGTCGGAAATACCGGAAGACTTAACTGCGCTGGATGTTGTGTAGAAATATACACCGCCGAGATCCTTGAAGTTGTCGGCAGCACCGTCTGTTGCACGGACTCTGTTGAGGTTTGTGAGCTTGGAAATTCTACCGTCTTTACCGTATTCGGGATACTGGAATACTACAACGCCTGAGCTGTTGGCGATTCCGGAGCTGTCAAGAACGGTGATGGCAGAGCTGATGATTCCTACGGGCTTGAGCTGAAGTGTTGCGATTCCACCGGAAGAGGTCTGGAATGCGCCCTTGAGGTCTACGAGATTACCCCAGGTTTCGTTCTTGCCGGCATCGCTGGTTGTTGAAGCGCCGGGCTTGGTCATTGAACCGGCGTCGAGGGCGATTTCAAAGTTTCCGTTGGCGACAACGTTTGCCTTGATATCAGAGATTTCGGGGTTGGTTGAAATGGTCATCCAAGCGTAAGTGGCGGATGTCATCATTACAGCGGCTACTGCAAGCATTGCGATAGCGGAAATCAGTTTTGATTTGAGGTGCTTCATTTTGTTTCTCCTTGTTTTGAAACTTTTTATTTTTATCTTTTCCTTTGCCGGCAGGCTTCGGAATATTGATAACTTATTGTGAAACCGAAGGCGTTGCTTCTTTGGTGTCTCTTGATGAATTATTGTGTTTGTCGTTTCTGAGTTACTGAGATGTTTTTTTCTTTGGGCTGATTTTTTCATTCAGCCGACTGTGTTTCTTCGGACTCTTCAAGCCCGCCCTGTGTCAGAGGCTTATCAAATTCAGTGCGGTAGAGGTTCGAGAACAAGTTGACTTTTTCTTTATCGACCTGATTGAATTCCATATAGTATTTTGCATATCCGTCGAGGATGCTGTCAGTGCATTCGGGGTCATAGCCTTCAACCCAGAGAACAACCGTATATCTGTGTATTTCCCCCGGTTCGATATCAGTTACGATTCCGCGGACAACAACGTCTCGGCTTTCAAAGGGTGTGGTCTGAATTCCCCAGCGTCCGTCCTTGTCTTCCGCTTTCTGATAGTACTGATTTGCGGGATCGTAGGCCAGATTGTAGAAGGGCGGTATTTTATATCCCCAGATTCTTTCCGGATCACCGTCAGCCGAAGCATCGGCATATATAATTTGATGTCCATCTTCAAAAAGCATACACCAGACTGCAAGGTCGGCATCTCTTGAACTGTCCGACATATGAAGGACATATTCATAACTGTCAACTACATTTCCGTCATTTCTGATGTAAAACGAATATGCCACATATCTTGCACCGTTCCTTGTTCCGTCATATTCGTCGATATCCTTAGGAAGATCGGAAAGCGTCATTGCGTTGACACCCTCGAGCTCGGTGCTTATCAGTCGTCCGGTTTTTACTGCAAAGTCTGCGGTTTCCGAAAGAACGAAACCGCTCTGCATCGTGTTGTAGTTTATCTGTACCGTGAAGGATCCCGCCAGCTCCGATATGGCAGACCAAGCGTAAATTCCTCCCATCGCCAGCAGCCCGAGTCCGAGCAGGGTTGCAAGTCCACCGGCTCCGAAAAGCCAATTGAAGAACCACCACAGAAGCAGCCAGGGTGTGTGTTCAAGTCCAAGTCCGACTTCGGTTGCAAGCTCCTCGAATTCCCTGGGCTTTAACTTCATCAGGAATTCGTACTTTAATTGCTTCCTCAGCTTTCTGCGTTCTCTGAACAGCTTTCTGTCCCAGAGGATTCTCTTAATCGGTCTGTAGAAAGGAGGTCTTTCGCCGATGTCGGCGTAGTAAGGAAGCAAGGCGCTGATTTCATCCGGCGTCAGTGCTTTTGCCTGATATTCTCCGCTCGGCTTTCTGAAAATACCGTTCGGTGCTTTCGGTTCTTTTTCCGTATCGTGCGGGGCTTTCGGTCCCCGGCCTTCGGTATCCTTGACTGCCTTTGCCTTCATCTCATCGGAAGGCGGTTCGTGCAGTGCCATGGCTTCTCCTTTCTGAAATTTTTATAAATTACCTCAAGCTTTGTGTTTTAATTGTCAGCCGCAGTCTCTTCTGCAGGCTGTTCATCCCGCTCCCCGTTTTCGGCAGCCAGGAATCTTTTGATTATTTCGTCTTCGTCAAACAGCAAATCGTTCTTTGAGTCGCCGATTTCCGTCACGTTCAGAAGATTCAGAGTGGGGCGTACAAGCTCACCGTCAAGTGCGTCGCTGGCAAATTCTATTCCGGCACGTGCGAGCTTTTCGAATTCCGCAACCCCGGCTTCGTCGTCTGCCTTTTCGGCATCCGCTCTGTCAAGACGGAAAATCGAAATTCCGCTTTCGATAACCCGGTCTGCCGTGAGAAGCATTCTCTCTGCATCCTTCGGCGTATCTGCGGGTTCCGCGACAAGCTCAGTACAGGTAAGAACCGTTTTGATCCCGGCCTCTTTCAGAGCCGTTATGTTTTTCTGCAGAGTTGCGCTTGACTGATTGAAAAGCATTCCGTGAACGATGACACGGAATTTTTCCGGTCCGATTTCTTCATCGGTCACAACCGAGATGATGTCCTGTGCCGCACCTTTCTGTTTTAAGAAAACCGCAGGGTAGTTAACCGTCATGCAACCGGCATCGATTCTCGCCGCACTGCAATGCCTTATCATATCGCAGGCTTCGCAGGTAAGATAAATGAACAGGCGACGCCTCAGTTCTTTGTTCTGCTTTTCTTTTGTGTCGGCAAGTATTTCGCTGACCCCGCTGTAATCTTTCCAGTCATCTCCTACGCGGAACATCGGAACCGCTTCAAGTCCCAGCGTCCTGCCTGACATGCGGTCTTTTATCTGTCTGTACCGCAACTTTACCGTACGCTTTCCGGAAGCAGGCACCACAGTGTCGATTTTCGGAATCGAGTCCGTGTATTCAAGGTTTTCCAGAAATACTTTTTTCAGGCTACCCTTGATCGTGAACATCAGGTCCACAATCAGTCTGTCGTATATTTCATCGCACTTTGACATAAGAATGTCAAGCGCATCTTCAAACGGTTTTTCGCTGTGAATTGAGCAGGCAAGATGGTCAAGTGCGTCGCAGGCTGTGAGCAGTCTTGCGACAACCGGGATTTTGTTCCCCTCGAGTCCCTGAGGGAAGCCCGTTCCGTCCCACCTTTCGTGCATACAGGATATTGCTTCGTAACCGTAGGTTTCTTCTCTTGCCGAGCATTTTGTATCGGCACGGAAACGGTCAAAGGCAAGCTTGGAAGAATATATCTGATGGCGTCTGTAAAGAGCAAGCTCTTCTTCGCTGAAGTCATCACGGGGAACATGAAGCTCAAGCGGAATCATTGCCTTTCCGATGTCATGATACTTTCCTGCGTTATATGCCATCGGAGTAAGATCGTCGCGAAGTCTTGCTTCTGCTTTCTGGTCGCGCCTGAGCTGTTCCGTAAAGCAGGCCTCGGGGAACAGAATCTGCATATACTCAGCGACTCTTAAGCTGTGACGTTTTGTTTCTTCGGGAAGAGCCTCGAATGCGGAATCAAGCGTTGTGAATTTCTTTGCCTGTGCCATACTCACTTTTCTTCACTCTCCTTAGTCTTCGGGGTACTTATTCTCTTTCGTCCGATCCCGATTGAATATCTTACGATGGCGTAGACTGCGGCAACGTTTCCGAGTATGAACAGTATGACGAGTGTGGCCACAATGGCGATAACCCAGAAATCGTTTCCGTCAACAACCTTCAGAAGTTTGTCAAAAATCAGGCCGTTTACGAAAAGGCTTCCGTATGGGATGATTATCACTGCAAGAATGATTTTGCAAATAAGCTCGAACACACCGGCACTGTCAAGGAAGAATCTCAGCACGGGGTTTTTAATCGGTTTGTAATCCTTTGCCATATCGGGCTCCTTTTCTTTCTCAATCTTCTTTTTCTTCTGTCAGAAGTGAAATCACCTGTCCGTTTCCGAAGATATTGTTCTGGCGGATTTCAAACTCTTTCGCGATTTTTATTTGTTTGTTTTCGTATTCAAACGTAATTCCGATGTCCTTGTACTGACAAAGCACGACGTTCATTATTTTGTTTTCGGATAATTCAGAAGGATACTGATCTTCATCTTCGATTTCCACAAGCTTGCGAAGAACCTTGCGGCAGCCCTCATAGTCCTTGCCGCGGCATTGCTTCGTTACCAACTTTTCTATTTCACGGTACTGCGAAATGAAGCTCGGAATCACCAGAATCTTTTCCATACCGGGAGACGTAAAGCTGTAGTAAATCCTGTCACCCATTTTATGTCTTTTTTCGAGCTTGAACTTGGTTCCGAATCTTTCGAAAACAGGGTTTCTGTCCATCGGGTCTATCACTGTATCGTAAATGTAAATCATCTTTCTTCCTCACGGTTTTTACATCAGGATATCTCTCTGAGAGTTATACATAAAGCGGAATGCTTTTTCGCATATTGCTTCGGACTCTGAAGGCTTCTGCGAGTTTATCGCGGTCAGGCTTGATGAGAGCATTGACATCAGAACGTATCTTATCGAATCTCTCGCGTCATGGCCTTCAAGAAAAAGCGGAGCAAACATATTTACAACCGGCTCGGTATTCTTCTCGTGATTCTCTCTTGAGAATCTGACAAACTGCTCCGAGAAGAAGTAGCGTATGAAGAATTTCGTTTCATCCGGATTGTCGCTGAGTTCCTTCCATCCGGCATACCAGACTCTTCTGAGAAAGGCTTCGGTTCCCTTTTCCTTTGAAACCGATTCTCTGAAGGCTGCCGCTATTGCATTCAGGAATCTCATTTCGACTCTGTCAAAGGTCTGCGTCAGCATCGCATCCTTGCTTCCGAAGTACAGGAAGATGTATCTTTCCGAGCATCCGCTTTCGGCTTCGACGCTCTTTGTGGTGAGTCTCTCAAGACCGTCGCGGGAGGTAACTTTTATGACAGCATTAAGCAAAGCTTCTTTTTTTTCATTCTTTTTGTTCTGCATCTTTTTTACCCCCCCTTGTCTATATTATATATACGTGTGCGCGCGTATTTTTTTGCGCCCGGCAGGATTTTCTGTTGCTGCCGCGGCGCCTCTCCGGGCTCAGAACAGCTGCGTTTTTCAGTGTTTACTGAAATTCACCCGGAAAAATATGCCCAATTTCAGCCTTGGGCCGGCTTTTATTACGAAAGTCTTGAAAAAATCTGCAGTGGGAAAAGCGGAATTTAACTGCAAGTACAATTATGGTGATGGAACTTTACCCTTATATGTGTGCATATTATATCATATCAAAAATTTGCTGTCAATCATTTTTCTCAAAAATAATTATATTATTATATAGATTTTTGCATTTTTTACGCACGCCC
>DCGL01000098.1 GCA_002314565.1 Clostridiales bacterium UBA1779 | reverse complement strand
AAAAACTGAGTTTTTTAACAGCCCCCGTAATTCATACGCTTACCGACGGTTTACGTTTTTTATAAAATAATTCTTTATATCCTTCCATCTGAGCTTGCGTATGGCTATGTCCGCAAGCATCATAAGGGCAGATATTATGATGAGTATGACCATGGGATTGAAAATTCTTGAGACTGATATGACCTTTTCCTCTGCCAGCTTCTTCATATCGGTGAAAATGCTTCCACCGGAATATGAGCAGATATTTTCAAGCTTCGCCCGTCCGTTGTCTGTAAACGCGTCGTATTCGGCGGAGTACGAAACCGCAAACGCTGTGTCAAGATAATCGAGAAGCTGCCCCTGTGAATCGTTTTCGGTGATTATCACCTGATAAAGCCCGACTTCAGAGGTTTCCACGCTGACTTCGAATATGCCGGGCTCCGTCTGAATCAAAACGTAATTCTTCGTTGCGTTACCGCCCGACAGGGACAAAGCGAGGGTTATGTCGCTTCTTCCGTCCCGGGTCTTTACTTTTATATCCGTTGTCTTTCCGCGCACGGTGATATCGGTGCTGAGGGACGAATCGTGATGAACGTCGGAAATCGTCGTTGAAACCATTCCCTCAACTACTTTCAGTGCGGTTTCATCCTTGAACCAGTCTGCGGACCACTTGGCGCTCAGGTCGCTTGTAAAGCAGGCAACGGTTCCGAGTCCGTAGGTCCAGACGGCGTAAATCGGGTTTTCGTCCTCGGTTATGAGGCAGGCTGCAGCGCCCTCCTTCAACGTCGTCCCGAGATAGCCGGTAACAGCCGGCAGAGTCGCATCCGCAATAATATCCGACAGCTCGCTGTTTCCGTTTACAACGGGAACAAAGGAGCCCGTAATCAGTGAACTTACCGTAACCTGTTCGGTCTCGGTGAGCATTATGTTCGGAAGGTCCTTTGCACTGCTTACGTAATAGTACCTTCCCCCTGCCGTTTTGGCAAGAGATTCAAGTATATTTGACGAATATCCAAGTCCTATAGTCGATACGCTTATACCTTCGGCAGCGCAGTTCTTGGCAACTGTCGTATATCCGCTGTCGCTCGGCTGTCCGTCCGAGAGGAAGATTATGTGCTTTACGGCTGCGTCGGAATCCACAAGCTGCTGATATGCAAGCTTCAATGCCTCGGAATAATACGTTCCCTGTGAAGTTGTAAGTCCCGATACGATTCTCGTCAGGCTTTCCTTGTTTGAATCTGTGGCAGGTATCAGCTTGGACTTCAGATACGCGCTTCTGTTGAACGAAACGACACCGACGTAATCGTTGTCTGTCATAGCATCGATTACCTTGATTGCGCCCTGTTTTGCAACCGACAGATAGGTTGAAGTATTGCTCATACTCAACGAGCAGTCAAGCACGAGCATAAGCGCCACCGAATTTCCTTCGGCGCTTTCTGACAGTGAGAGAGTAACCGGCAGCATTTCCTCAAGGGCAGTGCCCTCCATTTTTCCGTACATAAATGTATCTGTTCCGCCGACGGCAAGCAGGCTGCGGCCGTACGTGCTGACGTAAGTTTCAAGCAGATCGGCGTATTTACTCGGCAGATCGTTCACGTGAACGTTAGACAGAATGACCTCGTCGTATCTGCAGAGCTCGAAAATGGAATTCGGTGCATTCTGTGCCGTCGTAACCGTGACCTCATTATCGGAAGACAGTACTGCCTCAAGCGTTTTTGCATTCGTCAGCGTATCCGCGATTATGAGTATGGCGGGGGCTCCGGTCACCTTCAGATACGTATAAATCTCATTGTTTTCGACAAGAGTATCGCTGTCGGGAACGATTTCCGTCCTGTATGTATGGACCCCGGAGCTCAGCGCCACGGTATTCATTACGTAGTTGTTGACTCCTTCGCTTACGAGACAGTTTTCCGTAAGCACGGGGGTGTCGTTGTCATAAAGAGTAAGCTCGGCACTGCCGCTTTGGTTGCTTTTCAGTTCTACGAAAAACTGCAGTTCGTCGCCGACGTAGGCTCCATCAGCCCCCGTAACCGAGCAAAGCTGCATTTCTGCAAGGCTTGAATCGGTCGAATCGAAGTACACGGCGTCTATGCGTATGCCCTTGGTTGACAGCCGGTGTGCGGTTCTGTCCGCGTCCCCGTCCGTTTCTTTTCCGTCGGACATAATGATTATATGTCCCGACTTATCCGCAGGCAGCAGCGTCGCGGCATATTCGAGTGCGGAGTCCATATCCGTTGAATCGGCCTGTACCTCTTTTATTTCAAAATTCCGGCTTTCTGTGCCGAGTTTCAGGGTATACAGGCTGTCTCCGCCGAACAGAATGACTCCTGCAGGAGTTTTTTCGTCGATTTCGGCAAGCAGCTCGTCCGCTCGGGCAAGTATGGACTCCTGAACACTCTCAGTACTGTCAGAGAGGTCCACGAGCAGAAGCACCGCCTGATCGTCCGTCGTGCGTACGAATTTTATACCCGAAAGAACGAGTACCAGCAGCACGCAGACCACGCAGTGTATTGCCATCGGAAGTATCTTTTTGAGACTCCTTCTTCTCTTTTTCGGGAGCATCAGAAAAGGCACGACGATTATTGCAAGAACCGGAATGAGCAGCAGAAGCAAAAGAGGAGTTTCAAAAACGATATTAATACTGCTCATAGTAATATACTCCCCATTCGCTCAGAATGATAACGAGAACCGCCGCGATAATCCAGAACCAGAGCTCGCTCAGTGCGTCCTCTTTTTCTTCGTTTTCTTCGGCAATTTTGGCGGATAAGTCGAGTCTGAGGGCTCCTCCGTCCGTGTTTTGGGTTTCCCCGGCAGGAATGTGAACGAAGAAATCGGCATATTCCCCGCCTTCTTCGTTTGTCATAACGGCTGTATAAACTCCTACTTTATCGGGAACGATTGAAACGGATTCAAGAGATGTTGACAGGGTTCTCACCGAGTCATCCGGATATTCGACGTACATAAGCTCAGCTGAGGGAAGGACGTTCATCTCGACCGATTCGCCGACACTGTAATCGCTTCCCCTGAGAATTCCGGGTACCGAATATTCAACGAGATTTTTGACCAGAGCCACGTAGTCCATCTGCATCGGCAGATTTGAGTCGTGCAGGTCGAACGAAATGACCGTGAAATTCATCCCGTTTGACATTCTTCTCGCGGCGCAGACCGTGCTGTCACCGCAGATGAGAAAGCTTTCCCAGTATACGTTTCCGATAAGCGGAGCGTAGGTCTTCACCACTGTTTCGTCAAGTACGAGATTTTCGTAAAAATCGTGGACCTTTCCCGTGACTTTTGACAGAGGCGCCTCATCATCAAGCGCAAAATCCGCACTGATTCCTTCCGGCAATACGCTCACGCCGAACTGAATAACGGCACCGTCTGAAGGATATTCTGAGGGAAATACTTCATCGAAAACGTACAGGTCGTGTCCCGTCAAATTTTCTTCGGTGATTTCCGATACTACGGTCACTTTGCAGTTTCCGAGTGCTTCAAGTGCGCTCTCAAGATACAGAGGGGACTGACTTACGAGCAGGACCGAATACGTTTTCTCGGCCGAATGACAGACTGCATAGCTGTTGTCCGCTTCAAGCGCGTCCTTCGCGTCGGTATAAGCCTCGGCGTAATCAAAGGATGAAAGTCCCTCTATTTCAAATGAGAACTCCGTTTCCTCATCTGCCGCGCAGGACACCATTATTGCTTCCTGATTTTTTCCGTCGATTTTTAGTCCGACGGCAACCTGACTGTCGCGGTTTGAACTGATAAGTTTCCCGGTAAAAACGGTGTTTTTGCCGCTCTTTTTGCTGACGAGTGACAGAATCGACACGTTCCACTCGCTCTGATTGAGATTCACGACCTCAATGTTCTCAGCTTCATATTCGCGGTCGGTAAAGAGGACGACCTCATAGTTTCCGCTGTTTTCGCAATACATTTCGGCAAGAGAGACGGCGTCCCCCACGTCACAGTCCCCGAGCATGCATTTTGCAGTTTCGAGAGACAGATTTATTTCGTTTTGAGACTTCGAGCCCTGTATGAGGAAGGATGCGCTGTCCGACGCAAGGATGATGCTCACGGTATGTCCTTTGTCAATAACGGAAGAGAGCTGCTTCGTTTGCATAACCGCCCGGTCAAATCTCGTTACTCCGTTTTCGTCTGCAATATTCATACTTGCGGACGCGTCAATGATAAAAATATAATCGCAGGCCTCGCCGTCGCTGATCGCCGGTCTTGCGGCACAAAGAGCAAGAGCCGTGATTATAAGCAGCTGCATCAGAAACACGAGCAGCTTTCTGATTTTCTGAAGCGGCAGCCTTTTTTTCATGAATTTGGCGCTGAGTCTCCAGATAAAGGTGCTGGAAACCGCGCGTTCCTCATGCTGTGATTTTATCAGATAAATTATTATCAGTACGGGTATTCCCAAAAGCAGCCACAGGCCGTCGGGATTTAAGAATCTCATAATATAAGTCCCACCTCCGTGGCTTTGCAAAACAGCATTTTTTCTATGCTTTCATCACTGCATACGGTAAAGAAGCCGACGTTTCTCGATGCGCAGAACTGTTTTATATCATTCTGATGATACAAAAGCGCCTCTTCGTAAGCCTTGAGCGAGCCTCTCGTCACTTCGCTTCTGTAGTTTTTCAGGTCCTCTTCGTCAACTGACTCCGAGTCGAGCATAAGCAGCTTTCCGTTGAATCCCGGTGTCAGTTCATCCTTTGAAAGAACCTGGATAAGGTGAACCTCCCTTTTATGAAACAGCAGATAATCCACGGCGCTCTTCCAGTCACTGTCCGTGAGAAAGTCGGAAATTATCACTGACAGTCCGTCGCCGTTTCCCGGATTTTCAAGGGAGTTTATTGCAGTTCCGATATCTGTATCTCCGTAAAACTCAAGCTCGTTGAGCATTTCCGCCGCATTGTAAAAGGCTTCCCTTCCGATAACCGTCTGACAGAGGTCGTCGCAGTAACCGTCGTGTATTGCATAGAACGATACGCGATCCATTGCCTGTACGGACAGATAACCGAGAGCTGCGGCAAGCTTCAGTGCGGTATCGGCTTTATTGGGCTCCCCCCAGTCCATGGATGAGGAGGCATCTAAATAAATTCTGTGGTGCAACTGCCTTTCATCGACAAAGAGCTTGAGATACAGCTTTTCGAATCTTGCGTAGAGGTTCCAGTCAATTCGCCTAAGGTCATCCCCGGGATTGTATTCTCTGTAATCCGCAAATTCCGCCGAGCTTCCATATGCAGCCGCGCGTCTGTTTCCGCCGAAAAGACCGTTCATCGGGTTCTTTATGCGCAGATCGCGGGCCTCGAGCATCGCAATGAAAGCGTCATCAATAATATTTTTCAAAACAGTTCCCCTGTTTAAATTTTCTTCTTCTTTTTCTTCATGTCGGCGGGTTCTGCCGGAGCTGCAGGTCTCTTGCCGTTGATATCCAGCATCAGCTGATAAATCAGCGAATCAACGGAAACCTTTTCGGTAATGGCTCTGAAGCTAGGCTTAATTCTGTGTCTGAGAACGGGATATGCCAGCGTATTGATATCGTCATAAGAAACGTTCAGTCTTCCCGCCATAAGCGCACGGACCTTGCCGGCGGTTATGAGAGCCTGGGCAGCACGGGGACTGGCGCCGAAACGGATGTATTCCTTCGTAAAATCGGGAGCTCCCTTGATTTCGGGATGTGTTGCGGCAACGAGCTTCATGGCGTAGTTGAGCACGTCGTCGATAATCGGAATTTCCTTTGCAGTTTTTCTCATGGCAAGCAGGTCATCTCCCGTCATTACGGAATTGGCGTGCTCCTCCATAGATTCCTGAGTCATATTTACGATTGAGGCAAGCTCGGCAACGGTCGGGAAGCCCACGACGAGCTTGAACATAAATCTGTCCATCTGGGCTTCGGGAAGCGGATAGGTTCCGTCCTGCTCAATCGGGTTCTGGGTTGCAAGTACGAAGAAGGGCTCGTCAAGATTCATCGTGTGTCCGCCGGCTGTGACAGTGTGCTCCTGCATGGCTTCAAGAAGAGCCGACTGGGTTTTCGGAGTGGCACGGTTGATTTCATCGGCAAGAATGATATTGCTGAAAATCGGGCCTTTCTGAAATTTCAGAACGTTCTGACCTTCTTCATTCTTTTCAATGATATTCGTTCCGGTTACGTCTGCAGGCATAAGGTCCGGTGTGAACTGAATTCTCGAAAACGGCAGTGAGAATGCGCGTCCGAGTGAACGTACCAGTCTCGTTTTTCCGACACCGGGAACACCTTCAAGCAGCACGTTGCCGCCTGCAATCATGGCGATAACCGTCTCTTCGACGACTCTCTGCTGGCCGACCATATCCTTGCTTATTTCCTTCAGCAGCTCTCGGCTCTTATCTGCAAAAAATTCGACGTCTTTTTCTGTAATCATTTTTATATCCTGTCCTTTATTAGTTTAAAGCATTGAAATACTGATCTATGATTTCCTGAAGATCCTCAGGAACGCTGCCGTTTTCAAGAGCTTCAAGATATTCGGCATAATATGCGGCAAAGACCTCGCCATAGCTTACGCTTCCCGAAAGCGGGTCGTAAATACCTTCGGTCATGGTGTTTCCGCCTTCTCCGCCCTCGCCTTCAGGCATTTCGCCACCCTGGAAATCTCCTTCCGGCATCTCACCTTCCGGCATCTCCCCTTCGGGCATTTCCCCCTCCGGCATTTCTCCATCCGGTCTTTCGCCTTCAGGCATCTCACCCTCAGACATTTCGCCTTCGGGATTTTCCCCTTCTTCTTCTTCGGACTCCTTTCCGAGCATTTCGTCCTCGGCTTTTTCCATCTCCTCGTTAAGCTCTTTCATTTCGGCCTCAATCCGGGCCTGTTCTTCAAGAGCTTCGCTGATTTTCTCAAAGGCTTCGTCGAATATCCCGGCAAGCTTTTCGGAATAAGCGTCGTCTTCGGTATCGAGTCCGCTGAGGTTTCCTGCAAAATCCGCAAAGGCCGTATACAGGCTGTCGCTGCTGTCAACTCCGGAATCTTCAAGCGCGTCCGTTATATTCTGAGCCAGTTCAGGAACCAAACTCGTATCCTCATTGAGCTTCTGCTCGAGGTCGGCCATCGCGGATGAAACCGTTTCCGTTTTCCCGCGGCTTACGGCTTCGCCGAGCTTTGCTGTCAGCTCGAATTTCTGCAGGGACTCGCCGATTTTCTTTCTCGTCAGCGCCTCTTCGAGCAGTTCGTTCATCTCTTTCTTCGCCTGATCGATTTTGGCCGCTCTTTCAAGCTCGCTGTCACTGTTTTCAAGGTCTTTTTCGAGTTTGTCGATGATTTCGTTGAGATTATCCTTCATCTCTTCATCGAGCTGCGATTCTTTTACTTTGTTTCTCAGATTCTCAATAATAGCTGCCACTTCCACGGCAAGCTCGTCTTCGAGCTCCGATGCGTCCGTGTCAAAAACGAAGATGTTGTAAGGCAAAAGGCAAATTGTAAGTGCAAGAACCAAAGCCGACGCGCAGACGATAAGAGACGACTTTCCGAACCTGAATTTCATATTCTTCGGTCCGACCTTCGAGAGCTTTTTGAGCGCATCGTTTCTCTGCATTCCGGCAATTACCGATTCGTCACGGCTGTATTCAATCATCGTGCTCACTCTTTCCTGCAAGCCTATCCCGTCAACCCGTCTTCCGACCTTTCTGAGCGACGGATATTTTACGGTGAAGAACCCCGCAAACGAAAGCGCAAACACCGCCCCGCCGGTAATCGCCGTCAGCTTCCACGGTGTTTCAAGCACAAGTATATGATAAACAAGCGAAAACACGAACACGAACGCCGCCGCGCATATCAGTGCAAACACCAGCCCCCGTAACACGTTTTCCAGTATAATCCTGTTCTTAAACGGTCTTAATATCTTCTTTAAATTCATATTTTTCGTCCTTTTCCACCGAATTCCACATCATTTTACTTTATTTAGCTTAATTTTAGTAAAAAACCATTTTGAACGTTTTCTGTCATTTTTTTGAAGGCCTCCGGTCCCCCGAAAAGCAGATGACAAGGGACGGTTCTTTTGTCATCTTTTTTTACGGATGACAAGGGACGGTTCTTTTGTCATCTTTCTTGCCTTCCCCACGGGGGAAGGTGTCAGGCCTTCGGCCTGACGGATGAGGCTCTTCAGATGTCTTAGAACCGTCCCCCGGCACGCACAAGCTCTTGCCGGTACGCGAATAAAAGCAATAAAAAAACAGGAGTCCGAAAACTCCTGCAAAA
>DCGL01000048.1:19001-19226 GCA_002314565.1 Clostridiales bacterium UBA1779 | reverse complement strand
ACTGAGTTTTTTAACAGCCCCTTGAGTTTATTTCGTTTTCTTCAGCACGGCTGAAGAAACGAAATAGCAGAATACGTACATAAGAGCTGCCTTGATGGCTATGCCGAGATAGTTGCGAATGATGTCGAAGACTTCTGAAAGAGATTCGGGAAGGCCCCAGAAGAACAGGTCATAGTATAATGAGGAAAGAACCTGAAGAACGGCGGAAATGATGATGCCCCAGAA
>DCGL01000048.1:0-18954 GCA_002314565.1 Clostridiales bacterium UBA1779 | reverse complement strand
CACTTCAGCATAAAGAATTTTTTGTACGGAAAGAAATCGCTTCTTTCGTCGTAGCCGTGGCCTTCGGAAATGAGATACGCTTTGTTGAGCATGGCGCAGTGTCTGTAATGTGCCAGGCTCCTTTTTATTTCTATCCACACTACCGGAATAAATATAAGCAGCGTGTCCATTCCGATTGAAAGACCTACGCTGAAATAGTCGTCGGCAATCAGAGAGTCGAAGCCGGCATCAATTGCCGTAATCAGCAGATTCAGAGAAAACTGAAGAATATCAATGAGAAAGACCAGAACAAATACGGTAATCAGCTTTTTCTTGTGACCGATGTCGAGATAAACGCAGAGGCTGAGGCAGAGTATCAGAGCTGCGAGTATTATATTCCTCAGAATGTCATTGAAGTAATAAAGAAGTGCTGTGTACAGCTTTCCCTGAAGAACGACGTCGCTTGCCAGTGTGTTGTATACGGGTGTCAGCACGCAGCACATAAGAACCGTGGCTGCGAGTGAGCAGAGAAGAATCAGGGGAATTGCCGTGAGTGAAAAGCGTTTTTTGCTGTTATTCGTTTCGCTTGAGGTCATTTCAGTTTCCATCCGTGTTATTCGTACTTGTGTCAAACATTGAGATTTCGCTCGGATGTTCGACGTAATTTCTTCCTATATGTGCATAAGCCTGACGTGTCGCACAGCGTCCGCGCGGAGTGCGGGCAATAAATCCGAGCTGAATGAGATAGGGCTCGTATACGTCTTCAAGAGTAACGGACTCTTCTCCGACGGTAGCTGCAAGGGTTTCGAGTCCGACGGGACCGCCGTTGTAGTAATCGATGATAACGGAAAGCAGCCGTCTGTCGGTGTTGTCAAGTCCGAGACCGTCGATTTCAAGCTTTTCAAGGGCAAAATTGGCAGCTTCGGAATCTATGCAGTCCTTGCCGAGAACCTGTGAAAAGTCGCGGACACGGCGCAAAAGTCTGTTTGCAATACGCGGCGTTCCTCGTGAGCGTGAAGCAATTTCATACGCACCGTCATTGTCAATCTGCATACCGAGTATGCCGGCGCTTCTGAGAACGATTTTTGCCAGCTGTTCCGGAGTATAAAGCTCCAGTCTGGATATGATACCGAAACGGTCACGCAGCGGGGTTGAAAGCTGTCCGGCTCTCGTTGTTGCACCGACCAGCGTAAACTTTGCAAGGTCAAGTCTTATGCTTCTGGCTGCAGGTCCCTTGCCGATGATGATATCGATAACGCTGTCTTCCATCGCCGGATATAGAATTTCTTCAACAGAGCGCTGCAGTCTGTGAATTTCGTCGATAAACAGAACGTCTCCGGTCTGAAGGCTCGTGAGAATTGCCGCAAGATCCCCCTGCTTTTCGATGGCAGGTCCCGAAGTCACTTTCAGATTTACTCCCATTTCCGATGCAAGGATTCCCGCAAGAGTCGTTTTGCCGAGACCGGGAGGGCCGTAGAGCAGCACGTGGTCAAGCGATTCGCCTCTCTGCTTTGCGGCTTCAATATATACTTTTAAATTTTCCTTGACCTTATCCTGTCCTATATATTCAGACAGCTTTCGCGGACGCAGCGATGCCTCGGCATCTTCGTCGCCCGAAGTGTAGGAGGCACTCATAATGCGGTTTTCAAAATCAAGTTCGTCCTGCATGGTTTTTTCCTTTCAGGGATTTAGAGGAGTACAAAAATCAGTATTGCCCGGAGCTTATTTCATAAGCTTTTTAAGTGCCGCACGGATCATATCTTCGAGCTCCGTCTCTGCGGGAATTCCGCGAAGAGCTTCAAGTGCCGCCGAGCGGTTAAAGCCGAGAACCGTAAGAGCGTCAATTGCCTCGCTGAAGTTTCCGCCTGCCGAAACCGTCGGCACGGGGGCGGCTGATGAGTCGTCCGACGAATCGGATACGGTTCCGCGCAGCTTGTCCTTGAGTTCAAGCACTATTCTCGCAGCCGTTTTCGGACCGATTCCGGGAGCTGCCGAAATGGCCTTTCTGTCGTCAGTCGAAACGGCGAGAGCCAGCTTTTCCGGTGTCATAAAACTTAATATCGACATTGCAGCCTTCGGGCCGATGCCTGATACGGATATAAGGAGTCTGAAAACGTTAAGTTCTTCATTTGTATAGAAGCCGAAAAGTTCGACTCCGTCCTCTCTGACGGACAGATGGGTCAAGAGCTTAACGTCCTTTTTTTTATCATCCGAAAGTGACGCAATCTTCGCTCTGGTGTTGCCGCTGATATTCAGGCAGTATCCGACGCCTGCGGCTTCGACGACGGCCGTGCTTTGTTCCAGCAGCTCAAGACTGCCGTGGATATGATAAAACATTATTTTGTACCGTTTTCCTTATTTTCAGGTTCAGAAACAGCGTTTTCTTCAGATTCAGATACGTCGTTTCCTTCCGATTCGGCTTCCGCTTTATCAGAAGCTGCGGCATTCTTTTCGTAAGCCTCTTCTGCAGCCGTATCCGTCAGCTCCGTTTTTTCAGTATCACAGCCGTCCGTGAACATATCCATTATGTTTCTGTCAACCTTCGTCTGTTCGTAAAGCTCGTAATCGTCAACTGTCTCTGTATCCGCAAGCGCGTGGTCCTTGCGTCCCTGGTCGGTTATTCTTGATAGAACGAGACGCAGTTTCTTTTCAAATACTATAATGAAGATAAAGACGGAAATTGACGTTACCGAAACGAGCAGACCGAGAACGAAGCACTGAGGTCTGTAAACGAATTCAACTGTGTGCATTCCGGCATCTTCGATTCTGAATGAAATCAGTGCGTTCAGGCTTTCCTCGTAAGGAACCTCTTCGCCGTCAACGTATACTATCCAGCCCTCGTCGTATGCCAGTGTCGTCAGAATGAGCTGATCGTTTTTCTTAGTGGTAACGGAACCGGTGAGGTCAGTTGACGTCCAGCCTTCTTCAATTTCAACCTGAGTTTCGGCAAGACGCTTAAGACAGGATTTTGCAAGTTCGGTGTCAAGCTGGAAGACTGAGGGAACGTCCTGCTTAACGTAAAGAACGTCGGCGTCAAGTGTCAGTGAAAGATTAATTTCATCGTCTGCGCAAAATGAGCCGAGAGAGAAGATTCTCGTGGTCTCGGAAGCATAGAAATTACCTTTATCAGTACCGTTTACACGTACCTTGACTTCTCTTGCATAATCAGACGGAAGATAGAAGAATACCTCTCCGTCCTGTTTGGCTGTGAAGCAATAGGTGACCGTTGCGTCGGAACCTTCTTTGATGGGCGTATATTTCCAGTGACCGGCAATTGTAGTAGAGCTTATATTTGCCGTGGTCGTTTCATAATCAAGTCCGAAGAACAGTTTGAGTACTTCGTCTTCACCGAGCATATCCGAAACCAGGCGGTTGAGCCGGAGCATAGGCGAGGAGTCTGTCATCAGGAAATCTCCGACGCTGTCGTCAACGGCAAAGGCAAGTGAGAGTGCGTAAGGATTTTCATAAACGTAATAGGTGGTATTGTTGTAGCTTGTGGGTTCGATATCCGTCTTTTCGTAATAAAGGTCAAGATTGTCCTTTTCGGACGCAATGATGTATTTCATTCCGATGAGAGAATCGTTGACGAGCGTTCCGCCGAGATATTTCGACCAGTGGGAACGCGATGCGTAACCCATGGCGGCAAGATATTCAATGGTTGCCTTGTTAAGTGTGGAGGTCGAGCAGGTAATTCCGCGTATATTCAGTGCCATATTGTCGCAGTATTTGCGGTGTGCCGTCTTTTCGAATCTGTAAAAACCTCCGTCCTCTTCGATGATTTCTTCGCAGGCGGGACGCAGGGCGGAAATAAAGTCGTTATATGAATTGTATGTCGAATAAATAACGTCTTCACCGAACTCAGCGTCACAGGCAATTGCGTTTGCAAAGGCTTCAACGCAGACGAAAATGCCGATTACCAGAGCAATGCCTTTTTTATCCCGGCACTTGATGAGAGCGCAGAGCAGAACGGCAAAAAGCGCAAAGCAGAGAAGTGAGAGCCAGATAATATTCAGTTCTTCAAGCTTCTGGTCGAATTCAATTGTTCCGCTGATACGGTCTACGTAGGATTCAAAATTGAATTTCTGGGCGATGCTGATGAAGAAAATATAGCAGGCGCTCATAATGGCAACAGTCTTTCCGCTGACCTTTTTGATTTCGGAAAATCCGCGGAAACCGGTCTGAACCATTATGAACGAAAGCATAAAGCTGTAACGGTAATTGAGCCAGTTGGGCTTCTGGAAGCCGTGCCAGATCATATCAATCGTATTGATTGAGAAGCAGAGGAAGAACAGGAACATAAGGGCGAAGGTGAAAATCTTTTCCCTGACGCTGAATTTCTTTGAGAAGAAGTAAACGGGGATGCAGTAAAGCGTCAGCACACCGCAATAAACGAAGGGCAGCCCCTCGGGACGAACCGTGTCGTAGGCTCCGGGCAGGAAGCGGGTGAAGAAGTCCATCAGGTCGAAGCGGAATGAGAATGAGAAATCGGGGTTCGAGAAGGTGTTTTTACCGAATTTCAGCGAATACAGGGCGGTAATCAGAATCACCATTGCAATTCCGATTCCGATAACCGAAAACAGTCCTGTTCTTAGCAGAGAGCGAAGAAAATGGTTTTTCTCGCCCATCGTATTGTTGCGGTTCTTCTCGTTGCGTGAGAAATAATAGTAGAAGAAATAAATTAAGGTATAAATGCAGCTCATATAGCCGATGTAAAAATTCGACATAAGGATCAGAGCGAGCATTGAAGTGAACAGCTTGTATTTGCCTTCTTTTATCAGGCTTTCGATTCCGAGAGTCAAAAGCGGCAGCCACATAAGTGCGTCAATCCACATCGAGTTGTGCTGCTGGACAATCGCATATGAGCACATGGCATACAGGACCGAGAAGATGACGACGTTGATTCTGTTGAGCTTTGATGAAATGCGGTCAAGATAATACGCCATGGTCATGCCCGTAATACCGGCTTTGAGCAGGAATATTGTCAGAAGGGCTTCAAGTATGCGCTCCTGCGGGAAAAGGCAGACTATGTATGAAAACGGACTTGCTACGTAATAGGCGTATATTCCGAAGAATTCACCGCCGAGTGAGCGGCAGAAGGAGTACAAAAGCGACGTCTCCCCGTATACGGCATTGCGCAGAGCTTCGTAAAAGTACACGTACTGACCGTTGAGGTCAAGAACCAGAACAGAGCCGTTTCCGAAGGGATGCAGCCCCATTGAAAGATAAACGAGATAATTGAGTATTACCGGAATAATAAAGGCGTAGAAAAGGTAGGAGTATCTCGATGAATTGAATTTATTAAGAAAAGAATTCAGGGATTTTTTCTTTTTGTCGTCAAAGCATTCGGGGTCGAGAAGACCCGCATCCACTGCAGCTTCATTTTCAAGCTTTGCCGTGACTTTTTCTTTTTTTGCGATGTTAAACAGTTTCATGGCTATGTCCTTTGTAACAACATAATTATAATTATTATACCATAAAACTATATTAAAGTAAATAACGAAATTATACCCTGACAGATTGACATTAATGCGGCAAAATGATATAATATACTGATTATATATTCGATAATGGGGGAGTATTGTGATTATACTCGGAATTGACCCGGGACTCGCCACAATGGGCTGGGGAGTGATACAGACCGACGGCAACAGACACAAGGCTCTTGCCTTCGGTTCACTGATTACTCCGGCAGGAGTTCCTCTTGAGGACAGACTGCTTCAGCTGTCAGACGAGCTCGATGCGATAATTAAGACCTATAAACCGGATTCGGTTGCAATAGAAGAGCTTTTCTTCAATACGAATATCACGACGGGCATTCGCGTTGCCGAAGCCCGCGGTGTGATTCTTCTCTGTGCCCGTAAAAATTCGGTAAAGATATACGAATATACTCCTCTTCAGGTAAAGCAGTCGGTCGTCGGTTACGGCCGCGCCGAGAAAAGACAGGTCATCGCGATGGTGACGATGCTGCTCGGACTGAAATCTGCCCCGAAGCCCGATGATACGGCTGACGCCCTGGCAATTGCGATTTGCCACGCTCACACGGGACCTTCGCGTATTGCGGATTATTTCAACAAAAGTACGGTTTAATAAGGAAAAGACATTATGTGGATTGCAGACAAGTGGAAAGAATACAGATTGCTCGATACGGGTGACGGTGAAAGACTTGAAAAATGGGGTCCATATACCCTTGTCCGTCCGGACCCTCAGGTAATCTGGCATACCGAAAAATCAAAGCAGTGGGACAAGGCAGACGCCACTTACAGACGTTCGAAAACAGGGGGCGGAGCCTGGAACCAGAACTCGCTTCCCGCCGAATGGAATATAAACTACGGAAATCTTCGCTTCGTACTGCGTCCTATGGGATTCAAGCACACCGGACTGTTTCCGGAACAGGCTGTAAACTGGGACTGGTTTTCCGAGCTTATCCGCAAGGCAGACAGACCCGTAAAGGTTCTCAATCTTTTCGCGTATACCGGAGGCGCAACGATAGCTGCGGCTGCAGCCGGAGCTTCCGTCTGCCACGTTGATGCCGCCAAGGGAATGGTTGCACAGGCAAAGGAAAACGCAGCCCTTTCGGGCCTTGCCGATGCTCCCATAAGATATATAGTCGATGACTGCAAAAAGTTCGTCGAAAGAGAAATCCGCCGAGGTAACAGATACGACGCCATTATTATGGATCCTCCCTCATACGGAAGAGGACCCGGCGGCGAGGTCTGGAAAATCGAGGACTCCGTCGACAGTCTAATAGAGCTCTGCGTTCAGGTTCTGTCGGACAAGCCTTTGTTCTTCCTTGTAAACTCCTACACCACGGGACTCTCACCTCTGACTATGAAATATATAATTGACGTAAGACTGTCTTCAAAGGCAGGCGGCTTCTGCGAGGCATCTGAAATCGCGCTGCCCGTCGAATCGACCGGGGGCTTCTTACCCTGCGGCTCAAGTGCCAGATGGCAGAATAAGTGAAAATGAGTTACATAAAAGCCGAAAATTTGTGTTTTTCCTATGACCTCGGCGAAGGAAAAAAGAAAAAGGCACTTGAAAACGTGTCTTTCGAGATTGAAAAAGGACAGTACGTTGCAATAGTCGGACGCAACGGCTCCGGCAAGTCCACACTTGCAAAGATTCTCAATCTCGTTCTTGAGCCGGATTCGGGAAAGCTTACGCTGGCAGGAACCGAAATCAACGACAGTATTACAGACGCTCAGCTGCTCGATATACGCCGTCGCGTCGGAGTCGTGTTTCAGAATCCCGATAACCAGATTATCGCAACGGTGGTCGAGGAGGATATAGCCTTCGGCCCCGAAAACCTCGGACTTCCGCCCGAAGAAATCAAAAAGCGAGTTAAAACTGCAATCGAGGCCGTGGGTCTTAACGGTTTTGAAAGAAGCGAGCCCTCAAGACTGTCGGGCGGACAGAAACAGAGAGTCGCAATCGCCGGGGTATTCGCAATGATGCCGGAATGCATCATATTCGATGAATCCACAGCGATGCTTGACCCAATCGGCAGACGCGATATTATGGCAATAATGAAGTCCCTGTCGCAGAAGGGAATTACCGTAATCAACATTACGCACCTGATGGCCGAAGCTGCAATGGCAGACAGGATACTGGTGCTCAACAAAGGTCATTTCGAGTGCTCCGGCACACCTGCCGAAATATTCTCGGACACGGATCTGATAAAACGTGCAGGACTTGCAATTCCCCAGTCGGCTGAGCTTGTAAATGAGCTTCGCCGCCGCGGATACGACGTAGGCTTCGGCATCACTCCCGAAGAGTGTGCCGGGAAGATTGAGGAGTATTACCGCTCGCTTCTGTAACGAATCCCTTGAAATTCAGACAAATCAATTGAACCCCGTTCTGCCGTCGCCGATTCTGCGCGGTCAGTTCCGGATTAAGGTCAGAAAATGAATGATACTTACGATACTCAGAATAAAATAGTTCTTGAGAACGTGACGTTCGCATATAATCCGGGAACTCCGCTTGAAAAACGGGCACTGGAAAACATCAGTCTCTGCTTTGAGCGCGGAAAGGTGACCGGTATTGCCGGTCATACGGGCTCCGGCAAATCGACGATAGTCAGGCTTCTCAACGGACTTGAAAAGCCGAACGGCGGACGCGTGCTGCTCGACGGCGAGGATATCTGGGCAAACCCTAAGAAAATCGGAAAAATCCGCTTCAGAGTTGGGCTTGTCATGCAATATCCTGAATATCAGCTCTTCGAAGAAACCGTCAGAGCGGATATTTCTTACGGCCCCCGACGTATGGGGCTTGACGATGAAGAAATCAACAGAAGAGTTATTGACAGTGCTGCTATCTGCGGCGTTTCCGAATCGGATCTTGACCGCTCTCCCTTTGAACTGTCAGGAGGTCAGAAAAGGCGCGCCGCGATTGCCGGAATTATGGCAATGCGCCCCGAGGTTCTGGTTCTCGACGAGCCCGCTGCCGGTCTTGATCCGGAAGGACGTTCGGTTATTTTCGGAGCCGTACTCAGATATATGCGCGAATACGACGCAAGCGTTATCATCGTTTCTCACAGTATGGAAAATATGGCCGAATACTGTGACAATATTGCGGTTCTCAGACAAGGAAAACTTGAACTGTCGGGAAAGAAAGAAGACATTTTTTCACAGCCCGAACTTCTCATAAAAGCCGGTCTTGACGTTCCCGAGATCACGTCGCTTGCCATGAAACTCGAAGAGAGAGGAATCCGTGTCAGCAATTCCGTGTTCACGGTCGGATATACCGCTGACAAGCTCTCGGCACTCTTTGAAGAAAGACGGAGGGCAAAAAATGCATAACAGCATAACTCTCGGTCAGTATTATCCCGTTAAGTCACCGCTGCATTCGCTTGACGGAAGAATGCGCATTTTCGTGACTCTGATATATATGATTATGGCTTTCGTCTGCAACAGCGCAGCTTCGTTTCTGATGCTTGCCCTGTTCTCACTCGTACTGATTTTCATCAGCCGGGTTCCTTTCGGCGTGATTATGAAATCCATCAGGGCCATTCTCATCATACTTCTTATCACCTTCATTATGAACGTGTTTTTCTACACGTCGGACGCTGAGCCGCTGTTTGAATGGTGGATATTCAGACTGTATACCGAAGGAATAGTCAAGGCCTTTATGATGGCAGTGAGAATTACGGCTCTGGTTGCCGTATCCTGCCTTATGATGTCTTATACTGCAACTCCGATAGACATTACCCATTCAATCGAGGCAATATTTGAGCCCATAAAATTTCTTCGTGAACCGATTCATTCGTTTTCAATGATGATGTTCATAGCCCTTCGCTTTATTCCGACTCTGACAGACGATACCGACAGGATTCTGACGGCTCAGAAGTCAAGAGGAGCGGATCTGTCAGAGGGCTCCCTGTTTGCGAGAATACGCAATCTCACGGCAATAATGATTCCGCTGTTTGTGAGCTCCTTCCGCAGAGCGGATGAGCTGGCAATTGCAATGGAATGCCGCTGCTATCACGGCGGAGAGGGAAGAACGAGAATGAGAACCCTGCATTACAGAGCCTCTGACTTCGTTATTCTTGCACTGTTCGTCGTTTATGCGGCTGCTGTCGTTTGGCTTAACAGCATAAAAATCTTCGGGTACTGACTGATATGAAGCTTTTCATCAGACTTATGTATGACGGAACAGCCTATTCCGGCTTTCAGTCACAGAAAAATTCACGTACGGTTCAGGAAAAGCTGAACGAGGCTGCAAAGCTGCTCTTCGGCTTCGACTGCGACGTTACCGGCTGCAGCCGTACTGATGCCGGTGTTCACGCGCTTGATTTCTGCGCTGTGATAAGTCCGAAAAATCCGTCAGATATTATTTCTATGGAAGCCGGAAGAGTTCCCGCTGCCCTGAATTTTCATCTCCCCGAGGATGTTTCAGTCTTTTATGCTGATTACAGGGACGATGACTTTCATCCCAGATATTCGGTTAAAAGAAAAACATACGAATACTATATAGTAAATTCAACCGTCAGAAATCCACTCTGGGCAAAACGCGCATATATGCCGAGAAGATTTCTTGATACACAAGCGCTTGCCGCCATGAAGAAAGCAGCAGCTTGCTTCATCGGAAAACACGATTTCGCGGGCTTTATGTCTGCGGGTTCCTCGGTTGCCGAAACCGTTAGAACGGTTTATTCGTGCGACGTAAGAGACGAACGCGGACTTATCGTCATCAGTATCAGCGCCGACGGTTTTCTGTACAATATGGTCAGAATAATTTCGGGAACGCTGTTTGCCGTAGGATGCGGAAGAATATCTGCAGATTCCATTCCCGGAATTATCGACAGCCTTGACCGTTCCCGTGCTGCAGAGACCCTGCCGCCGCAGGGGCTGTATCTTGCATCGGTGGAATACTGAGGCTTCAGAACGGTTTTAATTACCTGCTCAGTGTTAAAACCGGCAGAGAACGTAACAGGAGGTGAGCGGATTGCCGGACGGAAAATTCAGACTTTTCAACCTCAGGCGTATCAGCCGTGAAGAGAAAAAGAAAATTCTTGACGACTTTTTCGGAGAATCAACCGAATACAGCCGTTATTTCAATAATGTAAGTACTCTGTTTCGAATTGCCGAATTCGCAATTCTGTTCAGCCTTGCCGTTTTTCTCATCGTTTCTGCTCTCGGAAATCTCACCGGTATTTCTTACACCAATGCAGAGTATATAATACGGAACTTCGCACTCGAACTTGAATCTAACAAAAACGTCTCAACCGAGCTCGTTTTCAATCCGGATACGGATATGGATTTTGCTCTTTTTTCCGGGGGACTTGCAGTTTCCGGAAATACCGGTGTTTCGGTGTTTTCAGCCACAGGCACAAGGACGCTTTACGACAGCGAGGATTTCGTTTCACCCGTAATCAGAGCTTCGGATAAATATACCCTGGTTTTTGAATCCGCAGGAACCGAATATTACATATACAATCAATTCTCCAGGGTTTATTCCGGACATACGACCTATCCGATAACCGGAGCCTGTATAGCAGACAACGGCAATTACGTGCTTATTGGAAAAGCTGACGGATATACTTCGGCAGCATCAGTTTACGATTCGGATTTCAACCTTGTAAACCGCTTTCTTATGAACGGATTTATTGTATCAGCCGAGCTTGACAAAGAGGGTGGAATGTACGCGATGGCAAGCGTTGACATCGCCGAGGACGGAAGATACGAGTGTGAGATACTCAGAGTAACAGTCGGGGATTCCTCGGCTGACAACGGATTTGTTTTCGAAGATATTATGCCGCTTTCCGTGGAATTCGGCGATGATGAGATCTTTGTACTTTGCACGGACCGTCTGATTATCTGCGGTTTTGACGGAACTGACAAAGAGATAAAATTCGGAGAGGGAAGTCCCGAAGCCTTTTCTGTATCAGAAGGCTTTGCCTGTGTCGTTCTGAAGGGACAGGGGGCAACGTCTGCCCAAAGACGCATTCTGACCGTGAGCGGTGACGGACAATATTCTGAGGCTGATTTTTCCGCGGTTTTCTGTCAGCTTTCATCTTTCGGAAACAGGGCTTTTATACTGACGGAAAAAGGAATTTCCGTATATGACGGTGAAGACGTTTCATTCAGTGAGATTTCAAAGCCGTTTTCCGAGAAAAGCCGAATACTTGCACTTAACGGTACTCAAGTGTATCTGTGCAATAAATCCTGCGCATATCTTCTCACTGTTAAATAAAACTTTCACCGTAAAAGGAAAAAACAATGAATTATTTACTTGATCTGTTTCTTGTACTTATCGTACTGCTTGAAGTTATCATCTGTTATTTCAAAGGCTTTGCAAAATCCGCATGGAAGCTTATCAGCACTGCCGCTTCAACCGTACTTGCGTATTTTTTCGGTCCTTCTGCCGGAAGATTCCTTCTTCTGAAATTCTGGGAAAGCAAGGTTGATGATCAGTCCAAAGCTGAGCTTTTCTCGGATATATGCGGATATCTTATAGTATTTTCCATTGCGCTTGTTGCGCTCAGCCTTATCGGTATTGCAGTTAAAAAGGCTTCCAAAACCGAAGCGCTCTCAACTCTTGACGCAATACTCGGTGCAGTTTTCGGTGCCGTCATCGGCATACTCATTGATTCGGCAATCTGCGTACTCATTGCATTGTTTGTCGAGCTTAAGCTTTCCGGCGATGCAGCCGATTGGGTACGAAGCATTGCTTCCGACTCATACATCTTCCGTTTCTTCTGCGATTTTGCTCCTTTTGAATATATAAGCATTGACAAGCTGCTCGGAATCCTCGGAAAAAGTGCAGAATCGATTAAAAATTGATTGTACTTCCGTAAATACGGAATATGAATACGGCTGTGAGGCATATCCTTACGGCAAAAATATTCGGGCCGGCATTAGGTCTGTACTTAAAATTCAACTGCCGTCCCGTTCACTCCGCTATATGCGGAATACCCGGTAAAAAAATGGTAAAATGTTCAAGATGTAATCAGAGACCTGCAGTGGTCTTTGTGACAAAAGTGGAAAACGGGGAAAAAAGGACCGAAGGTCTGTGCATTCCCTGTGCAAAGGAACTCGGAGTCCCGATTGACGATATTATGAATAATCAGCTCAAGCATATGGGGTTGACTCCGGATCAGTTGACCGAACTGACTGAAGGATTTGAAAATGCCCAGGATATGCTGTCTGAAAACAATGATACTCCGGCAGTTGCCGATGAGGGAGGAGCCCCGTCAATCAATTTCGCAAAGCTCTTTGAAAACATTTCCGGTATTGTCGGAAAAGACGGTCCCAAAGCAGGTGCGAATGCCGAAAAGAAGGCAAAACCTCAGAATGACGGACAGAAAAAGCCCGAATTTCTTGCAAAGTACTGCAAAAATCTCACTGAACTTGCAAGAAAGGGTCATCTCGACAACATCGTCGGCAGAAAAAACGAGCTTGCCCGCGTAATTCAGATTCTTTGCCGCCGCCAGAAAAACAATCCCTGCCTCATAGGTGAGCCCGGTGTCGGAAAAACCGCAATTGCCGAGGCTCTTGCACAGAGAATCGCTGCCGGTGACGTTCCTTTCCGTCTTCAGGGGCAGGAGCTCTATCTTCTTGACCTGACGGCAATGGTAGCGGGAACTCAGTTCAGAGGTCAGTTTGAGCAGAGAATGCTCACCCTCGTCAACGAAGTAAAGAGTGCCGGGAATATCATTCTCGTCATCGACGAGGTTCACAATATCGTCGGTGCCGGAGATGCCGAAGGAAGCATCAATGCCGCCAATATACTGAAGCCCGCTCTTTCAAGAGGCGAGATAAGAGTAATCGGTGCGACGACTCTGAAAGAATACAGAAAATACATAGAAAAGGATTCCGCTCTTGAAAGACGTTTCCAGCCTGTGACCGTCAACGAGCCTTCAATGAACGAAGCCTGTGATATGCTTCTCGGTATCAAGCATTATTATGAGGAGTATCACCGTATTCACATTCCGGATGACGTCGTACGCAGGGCTGTCGTTCTGTCCGAACGTTATATTACCGACAGATATCTTCCCGATAAGGCCATTGACCTGCTTGATGAAGCGGCTTCTCAGCTGTCTCTTTCAAGTGCTCCGCTTAACGAATCCTATAAAATCCGCAAAGAACTTCTGAGTCTGAAATCCGAACGCGAATCCGCTGAAGAAAACACCGAAATCGGTGAAAATCAGAAGTTTGAGCAGCTTGCCAAAATCAAAACAAAAGAACTTGCACTCTCAGACAGACTCACTGAACTTGAAAAAGACTGTGATAAGATTGAACTTACCTGCGCAGACCTTGCCGCCGTAATTGAAATCTGGACCGGAATTCCTGCAACAACAGTCGGTGAAAACGAATTCTCACGCATTGACGGACTTGAGGGCAGACTGAAAAGCAGAATCGTAGGTCAGGATGAGGCCGTTGCAGCCGTCACCAGAGCCATCAAGCGCAACAGAGCAGGTATTGCATACAAGAGAAAGCCTGTTTCGTTTATTTTTGCCGGCCCCACCGGTGTCGGAAAGACGGAACTCGTCAAGGTACTTGCAGCCGACCTCTTTGATACTCCTGAAAACCTCATACGCTTTGATATGTCAGAGTTTATGGAAAAGCATACGGTTTCAAGACTGATAGGCTCACCTCCCGGATACGTCGGATACGATGAAGCCGGTCAGCTGACGGAAAAAATCCGCCGCAGACCGTATTCGGTCGTTCTGTTTGACGAGATTGAAAAGGCACATCCGGACGTTCTGAACATCCTTCTTCAGATTCTCGACGACGGAAGAATCACAGACGCTCAGGGCAGAACCGTTAACTTCGAGAATACGGTCATTGTAATGACGACGAACTGCGGTTCGACGTACGCAACAAATGCAATCGGATTCGGAGCTTCTGCCGCCGAAGCCGAAAAGGCAAAGACCGAAAAGGCTCTGCTTGATTTCCTGCGTCCTGAATTTCTCAACAGAGTTGATGAGACAATAGTATTCAACAGCCTGACGCCGGATCATTTTGTCACCATTGCCGGAATTATGCTTCACGATCTGGCTTCCGTTCTTTCAGAGCGCGGTATCACTCTCAACTGTGAAGAAGGAGTTGCAAAGTTTATTGCGGAAAAGTCGTATTCACCGAAGTACGGCGCAAGAAATATGAGACGTTATATTCAGAAAGAAATTGAAGATCTGATTGCAAATGAACTGATATCCAATTATTCCTCATCTCCGAAAAATGTCAATATCAGAATCGAAAACGATGCACCGGAGGTAAGCGTATCTGACTGATGAAAAATAAAGGCAGTTTTTTCGGTATTCTGATTTCGGTCTTTGAAGACCCGATTTATCTGATTTTCATCGTATTACTGATAATATATGCCTTTACGGGCAGCTTGAAAGAAGCTGCCCTTATTCTGCTGTCACTGTTACTTTCATCCTGTATACGTGCTTATTTTTCTCTGCGGTCAAAAAATTCACTGCTTGCCGCAGAGCCTGCTGACAGGGAAAAAATCAAAAAGAAGCAGGGAACAATTATCGGAAGCTTTTCAAAGCTTTCGTCAGTGCTCGCTTTCGTTTTTGCTGCGGCAGCCGTTCCGCTTCTTATTTTTGAGCTGGTTCGGCCTGACAAGTCCGATTTTTCTTCGGCTTTCACCAACGTTCTTGCACTTATGTCACTCGGCCTGTCCATCCCGGGGGCAAAAGACGGTTCCGCTATGGACTATGCCGCTGTACGTATGTTCAGAGGACGTGACGGTGAGCAGAAGGGAATAGAGATTAGAAATACGGACGCAGCTGAGTGCCTGGCCTCCTGCGACACGGCTCTGATATTGCAGCCGACGGTGTTTTATGACAATACGTCAGAAGTCCGTCAGCTGTGGTACTCCGCCTCCGTTTACCGTGAGTCAGGCCTCTTTGAAAGCGGCCTCGGCCTTCCTGCGGAAAAATGTGCAGCCATAAGTATGATCCTTCAGAATATATCAGCAGAAGGATTTTCATTCAGACAGGCTCACGAAGACGCTGTTCTGAGATTCAACGACTGTCAGTCTGAAGGAAGGTTCACACATCTCTCACAATGTACCTTTGAAGAACCGTATCTGAATTTCCCCGGAACCGGCGACGTTTCTCTTCTTTTAAGATACAAATCCGTTCCCCTCAGAACCGAGCTGCTCATACGTTCCGCTTCTCAGGATATTCTGAACCGCTGTGCGTATTTCAGACGGAATGACGGCAGTCTTGCAGAGATGAGCGAAAGATATTTTCGGGACGTAACGGAGTACGTCAGTCAGATAAGCGATAAAGGGCTGACACCGTATTTTATGGTTACCGCTCCCGTCTCGGTGCTGACAGAGGGGCAGGGCTTCGATTTTATTCTTGAAGCTGTTCCTGCAGTCGGCGGAACGTTTCCGGAAGGTAATGCTGATGCGGTTGCGGCACTTGAGGATTTCGGAGTCCGTCCGGTTCTGGTTCTTCCGGGAGATAACCGTACGGTCAGAAATTTTGCCTCTGAATGCGGAATGCCGGGAAGCACGGATTCCGTTGTTGGATTTGACAGATTTTCGTTGGAGCATGCCGGCAGTCCAATTGAAAAATCTCACAGTATTTTCGTTGGATTTCAGCCTCAGGCTGCAGCATCACTTTCGAGACGTCTTCGTAGGGGCGGCTCTGTAATAGCTGCTGTTGTGAGAAAGCGCTCGGATATGCCGGTTATGAACGATTCGATAGTTTCCTGTGCCGTCAGAGATTCTTCCGATGCCGAAACCTGTGCCAATGCGGATTCTCTTATTCCTGCCGCAGGAACACTTGGTAAAGACGGAGGAATATCAGGACTGTTCTCTCTGTTTTCATTATCGGTTTCCGTCTGCGCAAGATTGTTTATGATAAGAAATATGCTCGTAAGCTATTTTGCAATTCTCAGCGCTGCCGTTCTGTTTCCTATCATAGCACAGGCGCAGAGCCTGCGTCTTTCAGCTGAAACGGTGCTGATTCTCGGGGCTGTATTTGCATTTGCACTCGTGAGCGTCGTTCCGGAAGAGGAAATGCTGATGCAGTCGAGAAAATGCTTTGAAAAACGCATTGGAAAAGAACACCTCAATATTCTGAAATATTGCGGTATCGGCTTGCTCAGTGCTTCTGCCATAGCTGTAACCGGGGTTCTGTTTTTTGCTCAGAGTGAAATCTCCGGTCAGTGTTTCGTAATCTGTTCTTTGCTGCTTTCCGGACCGTCAGTCGTTCTTTCGGAAAGACTTGAGGAAAAGGCGCAGCTCGGTATTGGTGGGATCAATCTCATCTACGTTATTTATACTCTGCTTTCAATAATTGCCTGTATGGGAATCTGCTTTATAGGAACGTCTTCGGTTGAAGCGGAGCTTTATTCAGGAACTCTCACAACTGCAATACGCACGCTTGCTTTTTCCCTGATTCCGGCTCTGGTTCCTCTCGTTTTCAGCGGAATTTCTTTCCTGATTGCAAAAGCATCCTCAAACAGAACCCGGTTTTGAATCCACAATTGTAAACAAATTGTAAATTTGCAAAACGATTTCGATTTTTTATTTTTTATATATTGAAAAAAACATTAAAATGTGATATAATTCGACCGTTTTGTGCGTTTGTGCATTTCTCGGCAGAAACGTGCAATTCAAATAAATACACACACGGCTCCCGGCGGCATTACGGTGCTGTCCGTGCGGACAGTCAGTGCCTCAAAGCCGTGGTGGAAAAAACCTAAAAGGAGGACATTCAAATGTCTATTATCAGCATCAAGCAGCTGCTTGAAGCCGGCGTCCATTTCGGACACCACACCAGAAGATGGAACCCCAAGATGGCGGAGTACATCTACACCGAGAGAAACGGTATTTACATCATCGACCTTCAGAAGACAGTCAAGAAGTTTGACGAAGCTTATATGTTCGTCAGAGATCTTGCTGCTGCCAACGGCTCCATCCTTTTCGTAGGAACCAAAAAGCAGGCCGCTGACGCCATCAAGGAAGAAGCCGAGAGATGCGGTATGTACTACGTAAACGTAAGATGGCCGGGCGGAATGATGACCAACTTCAAGACCATCAAGAAGTCCATCAACCGTCTTAACAGCCTCACCAGAATGAGCGAGGACGGAACCTGGGATATGCTTCCCAAGAAGGAAGTTGCCGCAAAGCAGAAGGAACTTGCCGACCTCGAAAAGAACTACGGCGGTATCAAGACTATGACAGAGCTGCCCTCTGCCATCTTCATCGTTGACCCCAAGAAGGAATGCAACGCCGTTAAGGAAGCTCAGAAGCTGGGCATCCCCGTAATCGCCATCGTTGATACAAACTGCGATCCTGACGATGCAGATTACGTCATCCCCGGAAATGACGACGCTATCCGCGCCATCAAGCTCATTTCCTCCGCTCTTGCCGATGCCGTTATCGAAGGCAAGCAGGGCGAACAGACCGAGACAGAAGCTGCCGCTGAAGAAGAGGCTCCCGCTGTCGAAGAGAACAACTGATTATTTGTAAGGAGACACTGATTATGGCTACAATATCTGCAAAGGACGTTGCCGCTCTCCGCGCTGAAACCGGAATCGGCATGATGGAATGCAAAAAGGCTCTCGTTGAGGCCGACGGTGACAAGGACAAGGCTCTTAAGGTTCTTCGTGAAAGAGGACTTGCCGTTGCTGCCAAGAAGGAAAGCAGAATCGCTGCCGAAGGTGTTGTCGATATTCTCAAAGCTGACGGCAAGACCGCTATCATCGAAGTCAATGCTGAAACCGACTTCGTTGCCAAGAACCAGATTTTCAAGGATTTCGTAAAAGGAGTTCTTGCTACAGTCATCGCCAACAATCCTGCTGACGTTGATGCTCTCAAGGAATGCAAGTACAACGGCGAAGATATGACCGTTGATGCAATGCTTTCCGAAATGAGATTCAAGATTGGCGAAAAGATCACAATCCGCCGTTTCGCTCTCGTTGACGGTATCACAGGTGCTTACGTACATCACGACAGCTCCACAGCCGTTGTTGTCTGCCTCGATGCCGGCAAGGAATGCGCTGAAGTTGACGAGTGCGCAAGAAAGCTTGCTCTTCAGGTTGCAGGTTCCACACCCGCTCCCAAGTACGTTCGCCGTGAAGAAATTCCCGCCGACGTATTCGAAGAAGAAAAGAGCATCCAGATTGCCGCTATGAAGAACGATCCCAAGAATGCCGGCAAGCCCGACAATATTCTTGAGAAGATTGTTATCGGTAAGATGGGCAAGTTCTATGAGAGCGTTTGCCTCATCGACCAGGAATTCCTGTTCGGCGGCGACGAATCACAGTCCGTTGCCAAGTACGTTGAAGGCGTAGCCAAGGCTGCCGGCACAACCATTACCGTAAAGAGCTTCATCCTTTACAATAAGGGCGAAGGTCTTGAGAAGAGAGAAGACAATTTCGCCGCTGAAATTGCCGAGCTCACAAAGAAGAACTAAGGTTATATTTTAACGAGCTGTCTGAAAAGGCCAGACCGAAAATCCCCGGACCGTAAAGGCCCGGGGATTTTTAGGGTGTGCTCGGCATGAGC